>DOCI01000173.1:122994-124770 GCA_003503535.1 Planctomycetaceae bacterium | reverse complement strand
CGACAATTTCGGTCGGGCAAACAAATGTGAAATCGAGAGGATAGAAGAACAGGCAAACCCATTTCCCCTTCAATCCTGAAAGAGAGACGGTTGAAAATTGACCGTCGGTGTTGTCTTTGTCGCGGTTGTAAGCCTGAAGTTCAAATTCTGGTGCTGGTTGACCGATTTGTGCGGACATGGTTTTCTCCTGAGGTGTTTGTGGTTTCTCTGTACAGTAGTCGATGACATCCGACCCGCCGGTCTTTGTACATCGTGAACGCATCAACGAAAGCTGACCGTGTAACACGGGAGTTGATGCGATTTGAACAAGCATTCCTTTGACAAAGTATAGTCCTGAGCTTGGACCATTCAACCCTCCCGCAACTTCGTCTGGCAATTTCCTCAGTGCCAGCGGTCCGTTACAATGTACGCATTAGAATTCTTTCATTTGAGATTTGGAATTTCAGGCAGGTTACACGTGAGTCAAGATATTACATTGGCATTGGGTGGAGGCGGAGCCCGGGGACTGGCTCACCTGGGGGTGATCGATGCGCTAACAAAAGCAGGTTATCGAATCAAACGTATCGTCGGCGTAAGCATGGGCAGCCTTGTTGGAGCACTGATCGCGAGCGGCAAAGATATTTCTGAGATCCGACGCGATGCTTTGCACTATTTGCTTTCCGAGCGTTTCCAGGTTCATCAGAATACTCTTTTTGGAATTAAAGGTGATTCTGCTGATGGAGAAACGAGCGGATATTTTGCCTGGTACATGCGAATCCAGCAGTTTTTAAAGGCGAACAGCCTGTTTCGACGCATCATTACACAACCGGGCATGCTGCCGGGGGTTTTGCTTGAAGATGTCGTCATCAATTTACTGGAAGACGTCAACATCGAGTCACTACCGATTCCGCTTTCGATCGTCGCGGTCGATTTACTCAGTGGACATCAGGTAGTGATCGAGAATGGTTCGGTGCGCGATGCCGTCCGTGGATCGTCTTCATTGCCGGGAATCTTTCCGCCGGTGCCTTTTAACGACTTATTATTGTGCGACACCGGTACATTCTGCTCGCTACCGGCTCGAATCGCTCGATCCTATGGCGATGCACCCGTGGTTGCCGTCGAGGTAAATACGGAAATCACCCTGGGCATTCGACCCGCGACGGCTTTGGAAGTATTGATTCGCGTCGATGAAATTGGCGAGAATTACTGGCGAAAACAAGTCCGGCCGCACGCGTCGGTTGTCATCCGTCCGAATGTTGCCCATGTCCCCTGGTACGATTTTTCGGCTGCTCCGCGATTAATTGAACTCGGCCATCATGCCGCCATCGGGCAAATGGATCAGATTAAGCGAATCATTGGATGAGCAAAATCAGGCATTTCATCAGGAATCAAAACAACATTTCAAGTCTTGCTATTGGATAATGAGGAACTTCATGCGCTACATCAAATCTCTGACGATCTGCCTGCTCATCTTGAGTTGGTCACAGAATATGACACTGGCCGCTCAATCACCGAATCTGATTGTCATTCTGGTTGATGATCTTGGTTATGGAGATTTATCGGCCTACGGAGCAACTGATTTAAAATCACCGCACGTCGACCAGTTCCTGACCGAAGGGATGCGGTTTGATAATTTTTATGCCAATTGCCCGGTCTGTTCGCCAACTCGGGCCGCTTTGTTGACGGGGATGTATCAGGATCGTGTGGGCGTGCCGGGGGTGATTCGGACTCATAGCGAAAACAGCTGGGGTTATCTGGCTCCCGATTGCACAACAATTGCATCCGTCCTTAAAGATT
>DOCI01000173.1:122291-122941 GCA_003503535.1 Planctomycetaceae bacterium | reverse complement strand
ACTATCACACGGCTATTGTAGGGAAATGGCATCTGGGACTGGAGCAGCCGAATCGTCCGAATGATCGCGGCTTCGATCATTTCCACGGCTATCTCGGCGACATGATGGATGACTATTACGATCATCGACGCCACGATATCAACTATATGCGGCTGGATAATGAAACGATCGATCCCAAAGGACACGCTACCGATTTGTTTACTCAATGGAGTTGTGAGTATCTTCAACAACGGGCACAAAATAAAGAACAGCCGTTCTTCCTTTATCTGGCTTACAATGCTCCTCACACACCGATTCAACCACCAGAAGAATGGTTCCAAAAAGTAAAAGAGCGCGAACCCGGCATATCTGACAAACGTGCTAAACTGGTCGCTTTAATTGAACATCTCGATGATGGCATCGGCAAGGTCCTCAATTGTCTCGAGCAAACTGGGCAAAAAGAAAATACGCTCGTTGTTTTCACATCCGACAACGGCGGACAAATAGAGGTTGGAGCAAACAATGGTCCTCTTCGTGATGGCAAACAAAGTGTCTACGAAGGCGGTCTGAAAGTTCCCGGCGGGGCAGTCTGGCCAGGAAAGATTCAAGCGGGATCACGCTCAAAACTGCGCGTGATGAGCATGGACATTTTCCCGACACTCCTTGAAGCG
>DOCI01000173.1:121833-122186 GCA_003503535.1 Planctomycetaceae bacterium | reverse complement strand
AACTCGACAGTAAATCATTCCTCCCGACTTTACTCGGGAAACCTCAGGACAATTTACGCCAGCATCTCTTTTTCACACGTAGAGAAGGGGGGAATCGTTATGGCGGAAAAACGATCGAAGCCGTTATTCGAGGCGACTGGAAACTGCTGCAGAACAGTCCCTTCCAACCGCTCGAACTCTACAATCTGAAAAACGATCCGCTGGAGCAAAAAGAGATGTCGAAAAAGGCTCCCAAAATCTTCAACGAATTGTCGACTGCCCTCAGACGTCAAATTCAATACTACGGCGAAGTCCCCTGGCAGAAGCCGGGCGAGGTTGAACAGCTTCCCTAGACCATTCTCAAATGGTATCTG
>DOCI01000173.1:117148-121642 GCA_003503535.1 Planctomycetaceae bacterium | reverse complement strand
GTCGCATGGACACCAAATGTCCTCATGACCCTGTGTTGGCTCCTGCTGAACGCTGCAGGTAATTTTTGAATCTGCTCTAGTTGAACCAGATCGAATATCCAACGGCTGCCGGATTGCTGAACATTCCAAATACACGAAAAAGCAACTGCAGGTCCACGTCGGGATCATCCGTAAAGTACTTGTCTGGCCATTCGTCAGGAGAACTGTCGTAATCGATTTTTTCAGGTGGATCAGTCAGCATAATTTTGAAGTTCAGACCTTTACCGTTTTTTTGCATGTCAAATATTCGCGGAAAGGTTTTCTTTCCTTCCAGTAGTCGCTTGAACTCGTCCATCATCGCCAGCCACGCATCAATCATTTCCTCGCGAACGGGGAGTCCTAGCACTCCCTTTTGTGAAGGATTAGGCAGCCATTCCAACTGATCATCTTCTTCCAGTCGGATATGTTTCCAGGTTTCATGATTGAGTTCCGTCACTGCAATCAGATGCAGGCGAAAACGATTGAAGCGTAAAGGTTCTTTGACATAAATCGCATTATTGACTTCTCTTAGTTTCTTCCACTGCTCCTGCCGTGTCCCTTCATATTTGTGTTCGGGCTTCTCAAACCAATCGTGAGCAGTAATATTGAAAGATTCCTCAGTATCCATCACGAGCATCATATCGACCATCGACATCACGAGATGACAATACGCCCGTAACCAGGCGACATCTCCGCGGTCGAAGTGCACTTCAAAATCGGGATTTTCTTTCAGAAATTCAAAATCCTGCCTGACGACGGATTTCAGAATCACTCCGAATTCTTCATTGGCTTTTCCATTACCATCCAGGTCCAGATGGATTTTATTCAGATGCAATGGAAGTTGAACATTGTCATCCGTTATTGCAGACAGTGTCTCTTCGACAGACTCAAGATCGTTATAAAAGTCGTCGAGCATTCGACGGAAAGCGGTGTAGGTAATCACTGCAGGATTGGGATTCCTGGGGACAGGTAACCTCAATACTGGTACTCGCGTTGTTTTCACGCCGTAAAATGTTAACGATTGACCAAGTCGTTCGACACCGCGAACCAGGCGGATCACTCCCAGGCCAAAGCGAACCTGATCGTTATCAGGTGCATCGACCAATGCCGCTTCGAGAACGAGCTCTCCATTGGAAAGGTCCCCAGAGTGTAGGTATTTTTCGACAAGAGGAGGCTCCACGGCCCAGGCTGAAGAATTGAGAAAGAAAGTGATCGAGAGCGCCATCAGCCATTTCATGATCCATCTCCTGTCAGACTACTGTGTGGATTCCACTACATTAAATTTTACTGCTCGCCAGCTCTTTCGTGAAACTAAATCCCGGCCAGGGCTGGTAGAAACCGATTGCAGCATCTTCGCCAATCCAAACGGAATTTCTTCAGAGAGCCACAAATCAACTCGCTCAATTCGAGATTTCTCAGGGATCGCCTGGGGATCCCACACATTAGCCGCGAGTCGCAAACATCGAAACGCATCGTCTCGAACGGGAATGAAAACGTAACGATCAAAATTTCGATGATAAGTTCGCGAAGTCGGAATTCCCCTCAGAAAGACGACCTGATCATTCCTGGTCGCATTCGCTTTGGAGTCCGTCCAATCCAGTAAAAACTGATCTGGATCTTCCCCAGCTAAAACCCTTTGCGTATTGACAGTCAACTCTCGCGACCTCAAAGGCTGATCATTATGATCTCGCTCCACGATAGTCATCTTTCGAGCTGGCTGACCTTCAAATTCTGATGGGCCGGCATCGGCAATGCGCAGCAATGTGCTTTCCCCTGTGATAAACTCGACCCAGTAATCTTTATCAACCTCAGTTGACTGAGGCAAAGTGATTAACCAACTATTGGCTGGTTTTTCGAGCTTCGGAGGGGGATCGGAGTAATCAATCCAGCCTTGAGATGACATTGCATTGAACAACCAGGGTTGTTGCCATGGTGTATTCCACGGCCCCCAGGCAGTGTACATGGAAGGCAGGGTGAGGATCAGCAGGCAAATTGCTATCCATTTTCGTATGGAGCAACATCGCATAGTCTCAGCAATCGCCAGCATCCAGAAAGGTGTCAACCATAGTGTCCACCGCAAAGCGACACTCACACCACCATAATTGTAATTCTCAGTCCGTTTCCAGTAGAAAGCCAGAATCGCCAGAGTGAGGAGTAAACCAATCAGATGCCAAATACGTTGCCAGCTGATTTTTGAACGAAGTCCTCGAATGAAACCGGGAATTGCCAGTAAGAATATGGGCGTGAGTGAAAAGATGCCGTGATGTCCGACCAGACAGTGAAATAGATATTGTGGTACGGTATCTCGTGCGCGATCAACTCCGCGAGGTTCAGCCCAGTAACTCGGGATTCCCAGATGCTCGTAGACATATTTTTCAGTGCCGTAATACAGATAAAACGGTTTCCAACCGCCAGTGACAATGATGTTGGTTACGAAAAAAGCGATCAAAGGAACCAGCGCAGCGGGCACGAACCAGATCCAGGTTCGTTTGCAGTCCACCTTGCACAGAACCAGAAAAATCGCAATTCCGAATAAGCCAGCCGGGAGTTCATTACAGCATGTGAAAGCTGCGAAAAAACCAGCAGTCATATTAAGCAGGGCGAGTTTGCGGTTTGAAAGCAATTCATGATTTGCGAGGGCTTTTTGAATTCGTGCGGCTGGATAGATCGCAAAAATGAGAGTCACAACTGCGATCGTATGATTATTGAGCACCGTCAGATAAGGCAAAAACGGAGTCGCAAAAGCCAGCATTGCGATTGTAATCACTCGTACTTCTGCAGGAAATTCATAGAGCAGCAGGAGTTTCCAGAAGACAAACAAAGCGATCCAGAAGGGAATCAAATTTGCCAGCAACAGAATCAATCGGGAAACCGTTTCCGTTTCCGTGATTAAACTCCAGCCAGTCACTTGATTGATCAGTCGATAGAGACCAGCAAGCATCGTCGGATACAGTGGCGGCTTCGTTGAATAAAAATGACCTTCGTGCCTCACTTTATCGATCGAATCCCAACCGGAACGCTGAATAATTTCATCAATCTGGAAAGTCCCCCGAGCAGAAATCGACCAGACAGTACACCAGCGGGAACGATCATTCGCACTTCCCAAGGCTGACGATGATCCCAGACGAGCCAATAACAGTCCCGCATTTAATGCAATCAATATTGCGATGATAAGAATTTCACCCTGCGACGAAGTGAGTAGGAATGGCCCGTTTTTTGGGGTGATCTTGGATTCAGAGATACTCATAAAGGTGCTGGCTCAGGCGAGAATGGTCGGGTTGGCAGGGGAATCTTGTAGATGATTATATTTTCGATTAAGAGATCACAGACTAATAAATTTGATGTTATCAACTTAACTTATCGAGTATCTCACGCAGATGGAAATGATGCTTCCCCAGTTTTCCACCATAATTTCCAGCAGAGACTTCAGTGACACCTGATAAATCAGCCAGTGTCGCAAGCCCCGCTCGCATCGTCTCTCCCACATGCTCAGCCGACCGGCCATCAATAACGATCTCATAAACCGCCGATGTTTCAGGCAACAGATCTGTTTGGGTGCGAGGTTTTAGAGTCGGGCAGTACGCATCATTCGTACTGGCTCTAAGAGCCTGATACCGAGAGCCAACTTTACTTCCACTACGGACAATACCACCGGGGAAGGGCATAATTACCTGCGGACAATTCCGCATCGCTTGAACAGCTTGCTCTGCAGCCTGCAATGCAGTGAATTGATTCTCTCCGCCAATCAACAGATTTCCTCCAGCCACTCCGCGAAATGAACCAATTTGTTCTTCACAGAGAAATTCCCCATCCATAACTGGAATTCGCCAGTAACGACGCTCTCCAATCACTTTGGATGCCTGAAAACCATCTCCAAAATAGCGAAGTTGTTTCCCCAGATCGATCCGTTTCTCAGCGTCCATTGGCTCATCAACACCGTCGTAAACGGCTGTCGTCGGGCAAGTCAGAACGCATTGTCCAATTCGTTTGACGACGGCCTTGGCCAGTGATTCCAAATTGAATGCAAAAAACATCACCGCAACACCAGGACGTCCGTCGGGAGTTTGTTCAGGAGTCAGATAACTATCCACCCCTGCTTCTGCATCACAGGCAATTACACTTGTGCCATAACCGGTGACTTCGCTTGCAACAATTCTTGTCCAGTTTTCTGTTGCAGCGGTAATTATGACCCTGGTACCGGTGACCGAAAATGCCTCGGCGAACGTGTTCGTGACAAAAGTACCATGCCAACTGATGCGATCCGTCATTTCAAACACTTCCTGGTACCCTGTCTGGGTTCTATTTGGGGCGTTAAAAACTGAAACGCACTCCATCCTCGTGCTGTATTAAATCATTAACCCAAATTATCAGTACGGAAGACGCACTAAACCCTGTTCCAATTGGGAACCGGATTTCCTGCAACATCTTGAACAGAACCTCCGGGGTGGCGGGGCGCTCCGCTTCAGCGGAAGCCCC
>DOCI01000173.1:110765-117060 GCA_003503535.1 Planctomycetaceae bacterium | reverse complement strand
GATTCGGGGGCTTCTCTTCGAGATTGCCCCCGCCACCCGCGTTTGATTGTTTTCCGATATTCATCTGGTGATAACGAGTGTACTTAAAATCGTTGAACTTCTCCGGTTTTCATTTGGAACGCGGTATAGTGTCCTGTTCCAACTAAATAGTAGGGTGCCAGTGGCACACAACTCGAAGCTTCAATTCAATGGGAACAATTTTCCAGTGCTGCATTCCAGCTTGGATTTCCGTTTAATGATTCATGCATTCAACAAAAGAGCAGGCACTTTCGTCTGATATTGAGATTTTTTAGTCTGCATCTTGAATTGGATCGATCCGCTGGTCTCCAAAAGAAAAACAGAAGTGCGAATCCCAGCGACATCAATAATAAGACGCATTTAATTGTCAGGTTATCTCACACCCATCGCAATTTGTAGTTTACTTGAGTAGTTTTGAGACCGTTTGCCTGCTCAATTTTCAGCCAAACATCTGCCACACAACCATAAAAATAGCACAACAGATGCCCGATTGAGATACGCAGGCCTCAGGATTCCGAAGAATCTTCATCTGGGCGGTACATAATAACCTTATGAATCAATTCGGCAACATTGTTGACATTAAGCTTTTTCATCATGTTTGCACGATGAGCATCGACGGTCTTAACAGCAATCCCGAGGTTTTCAGCAACCTGTCGACTGGTTTGCCCTTCAACAACAAGATCCATCACCTGCTTTTCTCGGTTCGATAAACTTTCCAGAAGCTTATGCATTTCTATTTCATTGCGACAATCGTGATGAACCGAACGGCTGAATCTCAATGCATTCTGAACACAGTCAATCAACTCCTGCTCCAAACAATTCTTCTGCAGAAAATGATAAGCTCCCAATCGCATCGACTCGACTGCAACCGGCACATCAGCATGGGCCGTGAGCATGATGACTGGAAAGAAGATTTTTTTCTTCTTTAGCTCCCTTAACAACTCTGTACCAGACATTGTCGGCATTAAAATGTCGATAATAGCACAGCAATCAGTGCGAGGATCTATCGAATTCAGAAACTCTGGTCCTGACGAGAAGGTCTCGACATTCAACTGAACCGATCTAAGAAGAAATGACAGCGATTCCCGCACATCTGTGTTGTCATCAATGATAAACACGGTTTGAGGACTGGGATTCCCCTCGTTTTGTCTAGCATTTGAAATAGAATTCATTATGGAGATACCGAGAAAAATTTATGAATCACCAGAAATTGATGAATGATTAGTGGAGAGAAGGGAAGTCAATTCCACTAAACAGAATGAAAATTCTGCATCTCCATGGTATACGATCTTTTACGTGTCGCAAGTTCACATATGAAGTTCTGTCCGCAGTTTTTCTTAATTTTCAGACTTCTCCTTCTAAGCGATGACTCCTTAAACGGATGAAATCCAGCTTCGGATCATCCTGTTTGCATATTCCTGCACGGTTTGATAACTTTATGTCAGGCAATTATTTTCGTCAAAGACTCACTACTATAAAACATTCCAGAGAGGGTATTTACTGCATGGGTACGAAGAAGACAGGAAAAGGACGTCGAAAAATCGGTCGTAAAAAAAGACGTATGCGCGCGAAAATTCGACATAAGAAGTAGGCTTCTTCGTCGCAGTATCAGCTCGTACAGAGAAACACCGTATTCGACTTTTCTCGATATGCGGTGTTTGTTCGTGCGCTAATGGGAGTTGCGTCAATTGCCAGTTGGTTGAGTTGGTCTTAAACTTCAACCCAAAGTGCAAGTTCAACGGCTGCATTCAGCGGCAAGGCGTTGCAGCCAATTGCAAACCGAGTATGCAGACCAGCATCTCCAAACAATTTCAATAATAAATCCGAAGCTCCGTTCATAACGTAGGGCTGATCCGTAAAATCATCAGTCGATTGTACAAATCCTTCGAGCCTGACAATTTGCTTTACGTTTTCCAAGCCCCCTGTCACTTTGTTGATTTGAGCTAAAGCATTCAAGCAGGCGACCTCAGCAGCACTGCGCCCATCTTCACGGGTTAAATCGTGTCCAACTTTACCCCGAAAAGCCAACTCTTTGCCTATGGTTGGCAATTGGCCACTCGTCACAACAAGCGAACCCGTTTTCAGAACCGGAGTATAGGAACCAACAGCTTCAGGAGCCGGTGGAAGCGTCAAACCCAGATCAGAGAATTTTTTTTTGATCAATTCATTCATTTTTGAGACAATCTTAACAATGCGGCGTTTAAGTAAAGGATTTCGTTCCGTTATTTGAAAGCTATTGTAATCTTATCGTGATTTCGCAATAGTAAATTCAGTGATGATGTTCTTAAGATCATGCATTCGCAATCTCTCACTTCTCTTCGTTGAATACCAATGGAATCTACCAATAAGGATCCTGCCATGCTTCGTGGTTTCTTCACCCTGACGTTTGCTCTATTGTTCCTGGGTGTCAGTTTCGTTGAAGCGAAGACATTTACAGGTCGGGTCACAAAGATCTCTGGCAACAATACACGAATTTCAATTCTATCAACAATCGATAAGAGCGAACAAACTTTTGATATTTCTGATCGGAATTTTAAAGTCACGATCAATCGGCGCCCCGGAAGTGTTACTGATATCATCGTTGGCGATCTGGTCACTGTTTTCGCCTCCTCCACTGGGCAGGCTCAAAGACTCTACAAAATCGATGCAGCAACTCTTTCTACTGACACATCTGCGGGTTCCTCCAGTTCGAAAACGGAGATGGCCAACAATTCAACGGAAAAAACAGCAGAGTCCCAGTGGACTCAATTTCTTGGACCGGATCGTAAAAACCGTTCCCCAGAAACCGGATTGCTGAAATCCTGGCCTCAAAATGGTCCCAAACTTCTATGGACGGCACGGAATCTGGGTGAAGGGTATTCAGCAGTCAGTCTGGGCAACGGCAAAATTTTCACGATGGGAACGCGTGCAGGTCAGGAAGCGATCATCTCATTAGATGCAAATACCGGTCAGGAACTCTGGTCGGTAAGGCAGGGGGAGATCTTTCAGGATGGGCAGGGGAACGGTCCTCGCAGCACTCCCACATTTGATAATGGAACACTCTACACGTTAGGGGCCTCTGGTGACCTGAGCTGTATCTCCGAGCGGGGGAACCTGATGTGGACTGTAAATATTCTGGATCGATTTTCAGCATCCAATATCGTGTGGGGGATTTCAGAATCACCACTGATTGACGGTGATAAAGTCATTGTCACTCCTGGAGGTGACCGAGCGACGATGGTTGCACTCAATAAACGATCAGGAGATGTCTTCTGGCAGGCAGCAATCCCTGGCAATCCCAAAACGGGTTATGCCTCAGCAATCAAAGCAACCATCAATGGCAAGCCCCAATACATCAACTTTTGCCACAACGGTTTGTTTGGAGTCGATGCACAAACCGGACGAGCACTCTGGGGTGATGACAATGCTTCCAATGGCACCGCAAATTGCAGTTCCCCAATCGATCTCGGAAACAAAGTGTTTTATGCTTCAGGATACGGGACAGGGGGGGCTTTACTCGATTTGGGTGACAACTCTCCGCGTCCCCGATTGGTTTACAAAACCGAAAAAATGAAAAACCATCATGGCGGAATGGTCGAAGTCGATGGTTTCATTTATGGAGCCAACGATAACATTCTGACCTGTCTTAACGCTCAAACGGGTGCCATCACCTGGCAGGATCGCCTCTTTGGAAACGGAAAAGGTGCGATTACATATGCGGATGGAAACCTCTATTTCCGCAGTGAAAATGGTCCCATGTATTTAATCGAAGGTAATCCACAGGAATTCAAACTGATCAGCCAATTCGATCAACCGGAACGCAGTTCCAAGATGGCATGGGCGCGGCCTGTCGTTGTCGATGGCAAACTCTTCCTGCGAGATCAGGATCTTTTGCTCTGTTATGATCTGACGAAATAGGATTAGCTCTCCGAAGAACCGCTGTTCATTTTACCGACGGCGTTTTTTAGGATTGGCTTTTTTCTTGGGGACGGTCTTTTTATTCGGTCGTTTTTTGGTTGAGCTGCGTTTTCTGGGAGATTTCTCTTCAATCACTTTGATGAGCATCATGTCCAATTCGCGGCGATCGACATCGACATGCGCAATTTTGACTCGAACAGTCATTCCAAGACGAATGCGAATATCCGTCCGCTTGCCGATCAGACATTTCAAATCGCGATCAAAGTAAAATTGATCAACGTCTGACAGCGAACTGATATGCACCATCCCCTCGGCTGGGACTTCCAGGCATTGGCAGAAGATCCCAAATCGCTCCACCCCAGTCACGACAGCATCAAATTCCTGGCCAACAAACTGTTCGATGTATTCCAGTAACTTCAGCTTTGTCAGCTCCCGCTCTGCTCGTTCTGCTCGTCGGGACATATCACTGCAGTGGATGCCAACTTTATTCAGAAACTCGGGGTTCTCCCCTTTGTATTTTTCTCCGCGAATGAGTAATCGATCGACAATGCGATGGATCGTTAAATCTGGATAGCGACGAATCGGACTGGTGAAATGGCAATACTGCTCAGCCGCCAAAGCATAATGGCCAACTTCCTCTGGAGAATATTCCGCCTGCTGCAGACTGCGAAGAAAGGCAAAGTGCACAGCTTTTTGAAGCGGTGTTCCAGTCGTCTCATCCAACAATTGCTGAATATCATGACGGCTCTGCGATCGCGTTAATGTGAGACCCAGCGACTCCACAAATTCACTGAACGCTTTCATCTTCTCAGCTGAGGGGTCGCCATGCGTTCGACGCAAAAAGCTGACGCCACGATCATTCAGCGAAGTCGCCACTGCAATATTTGCGGCCAGCATGAACTCCTCAATGATCTGATGGCTCTCATCATGGTCAGCCTCAAAAGCCCCCGTGACTTTTCCATCGGCATCAAACGAGAGCTTGATCTCCGGCATATTCAACTCGAGTGCACCCGAATCGAACCGACGCTTTCTCAGCTTCCGAGCCAGATCCTGCATGTTGAGTAGCAGGTCGGTTATCGTCTCACCATACTGACTACGATATTTTTCTGGATTCTTCAGAAACGCAGAGACATCCTCATAAGCAAAACGCTTCTTAACTTTAATCGCGGAATTGGCAAACCGAGTATCGACCGGAATTCCTTCTGCATTGAACTCAATGAAAGCCGACTTCACAAACCGGACTCGATCCTGCTGCAAACTGGCCAGTCCGTTCGAAAGAACTTCCGGCAGCATCGGAATGACTTTCGTCGGCAAATACACACTGGTCGCCCGCTTATAAGCTTCGCGGTCAAGCGGCGAATTCGGTGTCACAAAGTGAGAGACATCCGCAATATGCACACCCAAATGAAAATGACCATTTTCAGTTTTTACCAGTGAGATGGCATCATCAAAATCCCTGGCTGAGACGGGATCGATCGTAACGACGGGATCGAGGGTCAGGTCGAGACGCCCCTCGAGATTCTTCTCGTCAAATTGTTCTGTCTGCTGGGAGGCTTGTTCGAGAGCTTCTTCTGAGAATTCCGTCGGCAGGCCGTATTCGTGAATGACCGTCAGCGTTTCGACACCGGGCTTATTCCGATCTCCCAATACTTCAACCATCACCGCCTCGCCGACGTCGTAATGATTCGGAAAGCGAATCATCTCGATGACGACCTTATCATCCGGCCGTGCTCCCTTGGCACCGGGATCTCCAACCCAGATCGCCTCCTCATAATTCTTACCGTCAATGAAGACGTAACCCTGGCCCTCTTCCTCGAAATAGACTCCCACAAAACGATTACGGGCGCGCTTGATCACTTCTGCAATTCGGCCACACCGCTGATTACCCGACTTCCTGCGATTATTTAACGCGACCGCAACTTCATCTCCCGTCTGTGCATCGCCCGTGTCGCGTTGTTCAATGAAGATATCTTCAGTGATGTCTGCAGGTTTCGGCTCATGTAAAATGACATAACCGTTTCCGCTGGTCACCTTACGGAAAATTCCGATCAGCTGATGAGCTCGATTCACCACATGAAATAATCCCTCTTCATCCTGTTGAATCTTCCCGCCATCGATCAGTTCCTGGATCGTCTGCTCGAGTTTATGGCGATCCTTCTTCTTAAATGCCAGCTTTTTAGCAACCGATTTCAGTGTCGACGGCTGATAATTCGCTCGTGATAAATAGTCAATAATCTGCTGTTTGAGCGATGCCATGAAACTCTTTCGGGGGATGATTCTGTCTCTATTGGACTCGTTGATCAGGCACTGCCTGAACGACAAAATCTTATTCCAATTGGAAATCGGATTTACAGTGACATTTTGGAAATGTCTTTCGGGG
>DOCI01000173.1:107310-110591 GCA_003503535.1 Planctomycetaceae bacterium | reverse complement strand
CCCCGCCACCCGGGTTTAGTTATTTTCCTGTATTCTTATGGTGATAACCAGTATTCTTGCACTTATTGTATTTCTCCTGATTTCATTTGGATCGCTGTAAAATAGAAATCAGGAATCAGATTCCGAAATCCCTTTGAAGATCTTCCTGTCAATTCGGGGATTGAAGGGGGTCCAACTCGAATTGCGGTTGGGATCGGATTCAATCAAAGCCTTAAATTCGTTGACTTTCGCATCGATATTATCCAAATGATGCAACACAATCGCTTCCGGAGTCATCGGTAATTTCGGGCTGCCATACTCATAGGCTCCATGGTGACTGGCAATCATGTGCTTGAGACGCAGTACATTTTCTTCGCTGACTGCGACGCCAGTTTGAGCAGCTTCAGCCAGTTTTTCATTCAGAATTTCAATACCGATGATCAAATGGCCGATCAGCTGACCTTCATCTGTGTAGACAAAGGTGCCGTCGTAGCCGAGTTCCCGGATTTTTCCCAAATCGTGCAGGAATACCCCAGCCAACAATAAATCCCGATTCACACTCGGATAGAGGCCGACAATTCCATCGGCTGCAGCCAGTAAATTCACGATATGCTCCAGCAAACCACCCAGATAGGCATGATGAGCTTTGATTCCCGCAGGAGCCTGTTTCAATTGAGCCGCAATCGATTCATCCGCAAGATAACACTGCATCAGGTGACGCAGGGAGGGATCTTCCAGAGTGCCCAGAACATCTGTCAGTTTTTGAAATAACTGATCGACATCCTGATTCGTGCCTGCCTGAAATTCAGTAATGTCGACACTCTCTTCGGAAATCACCTCAATTCGCGAAAGAATCATCTGCAAATTGCCGTTATACAGTTGAGCCTTCCCCTTAACGGTGACGTAATCACCCACCTGAATATGATTCACCAGTTCTTCACTGATATTCCATAATAACCCATGCAGGGAACCGGTTTTATCTCGCAAATCAGCCAGCAGATACATATCCCCGTTGCGGTTGGCCCGGAGTTGTCGGTCTGCCAGAACGTAAGTCTCTTCGATGGATTCTCCATCGGCAATTTCATTGATATAACGGCGTGCCATGCCTCAAATTCTTTTCCTGCAAAACGTTGCGACTGTTAGTGAATGCCTCAAGTGTAGAAACCCGATCCACGAGCGACAAGGTTCGCGCAGACTTTCCGTCTGAGTCAGATTAGCTACACTTCTCAAATAAGAGCAGGTGTCCAGACCAGTCGATTACAAGCACGAAGCGCAAGCGAGTGTGTCAATGCAACGACATTAGTCGATTTCGTCAGACACAACCTGACCAATACCTGTCAAACAATTTACAGATTCCCAAATAGAAAGCCGTCTCATGCGTTGGTCTCAAAGCCTGATCCCAACAATGAAGGAAGTTCCAGCCGATGCCGAGATTCCCAGCCATCAATTGATGCTGCGGGCCGGCCTCATCCGTCAGCTTATGGCCGGAGCCTACACTTATCTGCCTCTCGGCTGGCGATCCGTCCAGAAAGCGGCTCAAATTATTCGCGAAGAAATGGAAGCAGCCGGGGCTGTCGAACTGCACATGCCTGCTCTGCAGCCGATTGAACTGTTTGATCGTACCGGCCGCAACGAAGCCTTCGGCTCGGTCCTCGTTCGGCTCGATGTCACACGAGGAGATCGCAAAGTCCACATGGCTTTGGGGCCAACTCACGAGGAAGTCATCACAGACCTCATCTCCCGGCACATCAACAGTTACCGTCAACTCCCGTTGACACTGTATCAGATCCAGACCAAGTTTCGTAACGAGGAGCGACCACGCTTCGGAGTTCTGCGAACGAGTGAATTCCTGATGAAAGATGCCTACAGCTTCGCCTCAACTTTGGAACAGCTCAATAATTCTTACGACGCCATGTACGCCGCTTATTGCCGTATTTTCCAGCGATGTGGACTGAAATATATTCCCGTCGAAGCCGAAAGTGGTCCAATTGGTGGCGACGCCTCTCATGAATTCATGATTCCTGCAGAGAATGGCGAAGATCAGATTGTCTACTGCGAATCCAGCGGGTATGCCGCTAACCTGGAGCGTGCGGAAACAGGACGGAAGACTCCTGATCTGTCGGTATCAAACAGTTCCGCAGCTCTGGAGAAGGTGCATACTCCCAATGCCGGGAGTATTGAAGCGGTCTGCAAATTTCTCAAATGCTCTCCTGAGCAGATGATTAAAACGCTGATCTATCTGGCCGACGAAAAGCCAGTCGCAGTTTTACTTCGCGGCGATCACGATGCCAACGAAGGAAAAATCCGAAGGGCTTTGGGAGCCAAATCTCTCGAACTGGCCGATGAAAAAACGATTCAATCGGTGACAAATGCCGGCATCGGCTTTGCCGGTCCTGTCGGAGTTCAATGTGATGTGATTGCTGATCACGATGTGCCTCTCATTACAGATGCGATCACCGGAGCCAACGAAACCGATCAGCATTATAAAAACGTCAATCTTGGACGAGACTATCAGCTCGAAACGACTTACGACCTTCGCGATGCCTGCGAAGGAGATCCCTGTCCGAAAAGTGGCGAGCCGATGAAATTCGTGCACGGCATCGAAGTTGGTCACGTTTTCAAACTCGGCACAAAGTATTCCGAATCTCTGGGCGCAGAGTTTCTGAACGAACATGAAAAACGCGAGCCGATCATCATGGGCTGCTACGGCATCGGCGTGAACCGCATTGTGGCAGGTCTTGCAGAAACCTGTCATGACGAAAACGGCTTACTCTGGCCAATTTCAATTGCCCCCTACGAAGTGCTGATCATTCCTCTGAAAACCGATGACGAGGATCTGATGAAAGTCGCTGAGAAAATGTACGCCGATCTGAAAGAGCAGGGGATCGACGTTCTCTTCGATGATCGCCCCGCCCGCCCAGGCGTCAAATTCAAAGATGCCGACCTGATTGGGATTCCGTATCGCATCGTCATCGGCGGAAAAGGTCTGCAGGAAGGAATTGCGGAAGTGAAGGCCCGGACAGCCGATGGGCCTGAAAAGATTCCACTGGATCAAACTGTGGAATACGTTGCCAAACTGGTGTCCGAGGCGAAGACTGATTTACAGAGATCTTCAGCAACATGATGAGTTAAAGATGTCTGCGAATTCAGATATGTCACCAGATCGAGAATATGTCATCGGTATGCTGAGTTTACAGCCTCTCGATGCACGTTCCGCCATGGAACAACGAAAGCAACATCTCGGGAAACTTAAGGACCAGTCTGCCTCCAGGAAAACGTATCATCCCACACCCTACTCTCCT
>DOCI01000173.1:104901-107201 GCA_003503535.1 Planctomycetaceae bacterium | reverse complement strand
CCTCAGCAAATCAAGACTCTTCTCAAGGAGAGAAGTAGAGAAACTGTACAGAATTTGAATTCGGCTGATACTCCTGATCAAGCGGAAACGCTTAATACGATCGGGAGAGCACTCTTATTTTTGTGCCTGCCAATCGTATTTTTCACACTAAAATCCTGCTTTCACAAGCAGGATCATTATCAAACAAGTTATGTTTATCGCGCTGAGGATTCGCCTATATTTCCGAAAAATGAACCATTTAATCCAACGAAGCATTTTGCTCCCGGCACTAGTTCTGCTCCCGTTTGGACACTAACGCAAGATCCTAAACATCAAGACGCAGTCAAGAGAATATTTTACGGCAAGATGCCGTATGAAAATGATGTTGAATACAGTCGAATTGTCAAAGAACTCAAGAACTCTCAAAGTTTCTGTAAGCTGATACAACTCATGGAAACAAGCCTGAGAAATCGCCATCGTAGTCTTCGTCTCAAGATTTTCATAAAGAAACTCACCGTTGATGAACTTGAAGATTATCTTACTGCAGAAAAGGCTTTCATAGAGAGTATTGAGCGTCTAAGTTCGACCCAGAAAAATGAAACCTTGAATCTGGATGATCCCGCTGGGAGTCTGTCGCTACCTTTTTCTGAGCAATCCACAACAAACCCATGAGCAATGACCACAATTCAAATCCTGACTGGTCATTGCTTCCAAGTCAGCCCCAGAAATTTTTTGATCTTGAAGATGACTTCAGTCTCCGAGACTTAAAGAGAAGTTACGGCAAACTGATCAAAAAATTCAGGCCGGAACAAAGCCCGGATGAATTTCAGAAAATCCGCATGGCTTATGAACGTCTGCTCCAGATCGTTCATGACAACATAGATACCATTGATATAACTCGCTTCCGTTCACCCGAACCTGAGCGACACTCGCACTCCAATCATGATGACTCTCATTCAGCCGTTCCCCCTTCAGAGAGATCAGTGACTAAGATTGATGTTTGCGCCAACGTGCAGGAAGGACGTCCGCTTATTGAGATTTATCAATCTCTTCTCGCCCAGAATTATATGACTGAAGAAGATTTTCTTTCTCTGGCAGTCTTGTCGGACGTGATTGATGATACGGCTGAAGATGAGAATTTTGCTGAATGGCTGATCCGCGGGATAAACTACCTTCACAGTGCACCATTACTAAATGAGTATCTCTTAGAATACTCCCGAACCCATATTCCCGACGGGAAGCTGGAAGAGTGGATCACTTTGCTTGCCAACAGACTTCCACCTAATTCTTTTTCGTTCATTTCAACACCCGCATGGATGCAACTGATTCGAGCTGAATCGGAGGGATTGAATGGGACATTCTCAACAGGTCGATTCATTAAATTATGGCGAAAAATAACCACACTCCACGCGATTTCGAGTGAGTATTCATTAATCGATCTGGCCAGCCGACTTCTACCTGCTCTGACTGTTCTGGAACGAGGAGAAGGGTACCAGGAAATCGAATATTTTCTCGATAGCAATCCTCAATTCTTCGACCAAAATCTCGACTTCGAACGTGAATTTGTAGAAGTGATTAAATATTTCATTGTTCGAACTCAGAAGGATTTTCAATATGAAAGCCAGTATGATTTCGCCTACAAACTAATTATTGATTACTGCATTTATGATGACAAACTCGAAATTTTCAGCAGACACCGTAATCGTTTGGATCACGATCTTCCGGCAATTCTGAACAAGTCCCCGACTTTATATAGTAAATACCATCAGCTGTTGAACGAAGTTATCCCCTGGATATTAATGGATGCCAGTCAGCATCTATTCCACCAAAATAATTCAAGTCCCAAGTTACATGATTTGGGACCAGAAGAGAGTGAATTTCAGGAAGTTGAATCGACTTTCTGGTGGAAGCATGTGAATCGAGTCTTGTTCATATCGTGCATGTGTGGCTGTATGCTCCTGATGGGAATTATTGGGATCTCCGTATTGGGGCCTTTTCAATCCAGAGATGCTAACGTTTGGTTCTTGCTAGGCCTGTTTTCTGTCTTACTTGGGCTGTGCGTTGGATACTATGTCAACTTCAAGCAAGGCGAATTAATAAGACAAAAAATCATTCTAAATCACTATCAGGCCTCCTGGAGGATGAAATTTGGCAGCGAGGCATTGAATCACGGACTCAACTGGCAAGACGTTGAACATTTGCTCAATCAACCCTCCTCGGATAATCAATCGACATCATCGGTCAGATCTCGGTTTTATCGCCTATTGAGAGTCGACCCACTCATTCAGCTGATTACGACGTTATTCGCAAACTGGATGAAA
>DOCI01000173.1:89960-104773 GCA_003503535.1 Planctomycetaceae bacterium | reverse complement strand
ATGAAACGGTAACCCGAAGCCCTTATAGCTTCTAAATTGAATGACTTCGTCGCGAATTCCTTTCAAAATCTTTCCGCAGAGTTGAAATCTACGCCAGATTATATCACGCTCCATTGATCAGTCAGGGATTCCCCGCTCGATTGAATGATGAACTTATCGATATCCGCTTAAATCAAACATAAACAGGACACCAAAATGTCGAACACTCAACCCAAATTGCACAATGCCATGTGGCCGGGACTGGTTGGAAAAGAGGAGGGGACTGATCATCCGCCGATCAGCCTGGACCGAATGCTGGAATTGACTGCTGCTGCCGAAGTCGATGGTCAGAAGTTTGAAGGGATTGATTATTTCCTGTTCCATCCGCATACCGATCCCGATGCATCTGAGGACGATTTGAAGGCAATTGCCGATAAAATCGCAGGCTACAACCTCAAAGTCGGCTCATTGGTCGCTCCCATCTGGCCGGGTACGGTTGGTGATTCAGCCATGGGTGATGATGAAGCTCAGAAGAAATTTCTGCTGGCTGTCGAAAAAGCCTGTCGGATTGCCAAAATCTTCAATGAGCATGGTGTCCGCAGTTATGGTTGCATCCGCATTGACTCAGCGACAGGCGTTGCAGACTGGGATAAAAACCCGGAAGCGGGCACCAAACGGATCGCCGAAACATTCCGCAAAGCAGCTGACATCGCCGATGACCACGGCGAACGACTGGCTGCAGAAGGCGAAATCTGCTGGGCGGGGATGCATTCGTGGAGAGATATGGTCAATCTTCTTGAAGCCGTCGATCGACCTGCCACCCTTGGTTTTCAGGCGGATCTGGCTCATACCTACCTGTATTTGATGGGCTATAACTCGGAAAAGAACGCTTTACTTAAGCCGGGATATTCCGATGCCGCATTCTGGTCAGCTTACGAAACCATGACGGATGCGTTGCGGCCCTGGACCATCGATTTCCATGTCGCACAAAACGATGGCGAAGTTCACGGGACAGGTTCCCATGATAAAACAGGGAAACACTGCCCAGCTGACGATCCGAACGGGAAGTTGGACATCGTCAAATGCTCTGGCTACTGGCTCAAAGGAGCTGCGGATCGGGAAATCGAGCATATCTGCTGGGACGGGTGTATGTTCCCAAATGAAATGCTCGAGCAAGCCTCCACCTGGAATACGATCCTGGGAACCATGATCAAAGTCCGCGACGCCCATGGATGGAACTGAATTGAAATTAACCGCCAAGACGCCAAGGTAAGAAGAGTCTTGAATGTGAATGAACCGACTTCAAATGAAGATGAATTGGCGCGAAAAGTTATTGGAGCTTGTATTTCCGTTCATCGACACTTGGGGCCTGGTTATTTGGAATCGATCTATGAATTAGCTTTGGAAGTTGAGCTACAACATCTCGAAATCAATTACGAGAGACAAGTCCCGCTCCCTTTGCAATATCGCGGGAAATGTATTGGCGAGCACCGCCTCGATTTCATGGTAAAAAGTTCAACGGCAAAGATCATTGTGGAACTTAAGGAGGTCACAGAGTTGGCACCAATACACAAAGCACAGGTTATCAGTTACCTGAGAGCTACAAATTTGAATCTGGGATTACTAATTAACTTTAACACTCGCCTATTAAAAGACGGACTCCAAAGAGTTGTGTTGAGTAGTTATTTTAACTCTTAATTTTCTTGGCGTCTTGGCGGTTCAATATTTGGAGAGAGAGCATGGCAAAAGAACTTCGCATTGGTTTAGTTGGTTATGGATTTATGGGCCGGACGCATACGAATGCGTATAAGCGGGTCAATGATTTCTTCCCGGAGTTGGCTTATCGTCCTGTTTTGCAAGCCGTTTGTGGACGGACGCAAGATAAAGCTCAGGCGTTTGCCGATCAGTGGCAGTTCCAGTCCTGTGAAACCGACTGGAAAAAGCTGATTGAGCGCGATGATATTGATGCCATTGATATCGTTACACCAAACGATCAGCATGCTGAAGTCGCGATTGCTGCCGCAGAGGCTGGGAAGATGGTTCTGTGCGAAAAGCCATTGGCTCGAACGGCCGAGGAATCGATGCCAATGGTTGAAGCAGTTGAAAAAGCAGGGGTACCAAATACGGTTTGGTACAATTATCGCCGCGTCCCTGCTGTGACACTGGCGAAACAGATTATTGATTCTGGAAAACTCGGCAAGATTTTCCATTATCGCGCGAACTTCCTGCAGGATTGGACCATCAATTCTGATCTCCCTCAGGGAGGAGCAGCACTGTGGCGACTGGATGCCAAAGCTGCGGGTTCCGGCGTGACGGGCGATTTGCTGGCCCACTGTATCGATACGGCATTGTGGCTCAATGGGTCGATCAAAGACGTTTCCGCAGTAACGGAAACATTCGTCAAAGAGCGAATGCATAATCTGACGGGCAAAGTGGAAAAGGTGGGAATCGATGATGCCTGTCTATTCCATTGTCATTTCGAAAATGGTTCCCTGGGATTGTTTGAGTCGACTCGGTACGCACGTGGCCACAAAGCTCTCTATACTTTTGAAATTAATGGCGAGAATGCCTCAATCCGCTGGGATCTGCACGATTTGAATCGCCTGGAATATTTTGACCATTCCGATGAATCAATTGTTCGCGGTTGGAGAACGATTCATATCACCGATGGCGATCAGCCTTATATGGATCACTACTGGGTTCCAGGGCTTTGCATTGGTTACGAACATACGTTTGTGAATCAGGTGGCCGATTTCCTGAAATCTCTGGAATCGGGTGAACCTTGTCATCCGACCTTCCGCGACGCTCTGGAAACGGCTCAGGTATGTGATGCCGTCCTGAAAAGCGCTGCCGAGCGTTCCTGGCAGGCTGTTTAATAATGTTTCTAGCCGGGAAGTTGTGATATTATGATTTCACACTTTCTATAATGGTTAAAAACTGCTATTTTCATCGATTGTGCTCGCGAGTAATTCTGGATTATCCCAAAATTTTCTGCAGAGTATCAATCGAGTTGTGATAAATTAATGCTTAAACGGGGCGCAGCTAATTTGCTGCGACCCGTCTTTTTTTACGGGAGGAGAAGACTCATGGATCGTCAACCTATTACGCGTGAAGGCCATGAAAAAATCAAGGCAGAGATCAAGCATCTCGAATCCGTTGTGATTCCGGAAATCACAGAACGGCTGGCAGAGGCACGGTCTGAAGGCGATTTGAAAGAAAATACGGAGTATCACGGACAGCGTGAACAGCAGGGGATGGCACAGGCGAAAGTCAATCAGCTCAAAACCAAGCTTGCAAATTGCTATATTGTCGATAAAGCCAATATGCCCAAGGGAGTGGTTACGTTCGGGTCGACAGTGACGGTCAATGATCTGAAGTGGAACGACGAAGAAGTTTACGAATTCGTCGGCCCCGGCGAAGAAGATTATGACTGCGAACCGATGAAAATTCTGACTTCCAGTCCACTCGCCCAAGCGATGGAAGGGAAAAAAGTTGGCGATAAAGTCAGTGTCGAGACACCTCAAGGAATTCGCGAACTGGAAATCATCAAGATTGTTGACTTTGAGTAATGCCTGCATTTCACAGTGATTCAAAAAAAACGGAGCCAATCGGCTCCGTTTTTAATTGATCTGAGAATTAACAATGCAATCTGCTGAAGAAATCCATTAAAGGAGTTCTTCCTCGATTGGGTCTTCGTTTAGATCACCCTCTACATCTGAGAGTAAATCAGCATCAAGTACGGGAGCATGATCGTAACAGTCGTTGTCGTGCCAAAGTGGCATCCCTGCTGCGTATCGTGCGGCCAGCATCATGACCTTATCTTCCGAACCAGGTTTGGCATCCGTCGGGGTATCAGGGTCAATCCCGAGATTTTCGAACTCATCCATGTCGAAAGCGTCGGAGAAATCGGCGACATAAGCGCCCTGGTCGTCGAACATTAATTCATAATCTGGTTCGACTTTCTTCGATTTTCGCATTCTCTGCTCCATTATTAAACTGTGAACATTGGTCGATTAACGTGTGGTGTGCGTAAGTTTCTCCCGAGGTAGGTAGGATTATTTTTCAATCACCCCTCTGCGAAATGCAACTCAACTCAATCAGAAGTATCAGCGCGATACGATTGAGGAAATTTGCATCCGAGGTCCTACTGAATATACGACCATGCAGCGTCTCTTTGGTCGTTCAATTCAATAAGATTCCATGTGTGAAAAATGTGGGAGGAAACCTTGTGTGACTCCGTAGTTGATTCTCGGGCTGAAGTCGCATTATGTCAATAAAATTTTGCACAAAATCCACAGATTCTCACAACTCTGTCCATTGACAGATCAAAGATCATGCAATTTGATCTGATCAGCTTCTTGTTATCCATCGACACTGATTTGAAAAGGGATTGAAATTCCAGGAAGAAATCAAGCAAAGCGATTAAAGAATTAATCACGGATAATTTTAAGACCATACTTCTTGAGTTTTCTATCGAGCGTCGAGCGTTCGATTCCGAGAATCTGTGCGGCTTTGGACTTATTCCCTTCTGTCGATTCCAAAGTTCTCAGAATATGATCGCGTTCGATTTCTTCGATCGAAAGCTCTGCATAACTCTGAGGAGGTTTTTGAGGAAGAATCTCATTCAGTTCAGGCTCGTCCAAGCGGGAGAGCAGGATTTGTTCGCCCTGAATTGTATCGCCAACACAGAGCACGACGGCGCGTTCAACAGTATTCTGCAATTCGCGAACATTTCCAGGCCATTCGTATCGAGTCAGCTTTTTCATAGCTGCATCTGTAAATGAAATGGTTCTCCGGCCTGATTTATTTGCAAAACGCTGAGCAAAGAATTCAGCCAGGATGGGGACGTCTTCCATGCGCTCTCTCAAAGCCGGAACAGTAATTTCCAGAACCTGCAGCCGAAAATACAAGTCTTTTCGAAACAAATTCTCTCGGACAGCCCTTTCCAGATCTCGATTTGTCGCAGCCACCAGTCTCACATTGACATTAATGGGAACCGAGCCTCCCACACGTTCAAAGGAGTGACCTTCCAGAACACGAAGAAATTTCGCCTGAATTGCCGGGCTCATCTCGCCGACTTCATCCAGGAACAGAGTCCCTTGGTGTCCCTGTTCGAATTTCCCGTGCTTGAGCCCAGTTGCCCCCGTGAATGCTCCCCGTTCATGCCCGAACAATTCACTTTCGAGCAGACTTTCACTCAGAGCTGCGCAGTTCATGCAGACAAACGGTCCCTCTTTTCTTTTACTATTGAAATGAATCGCACGAGCCACCAGTTCTTTTCCAGAGCCGCTCTCACCACGGATCAGAACGGCAGTATCGGTCGGAGCGACCAGGCCAATGGTTTCTCTCAAGTGGTCCATGGCCTCACTGCTTCCAACAAGCTCACTTTCGATTGCTAACTGTTCGCGAAGCTGCTTATTTTCACTGGTCGCTTTTTGCAAACCATCCTGTAAATCCTGCTGACGTAACAGACTTTTAAGTGCAATTGCCAATTGGTCGGCGACAGCCAGGGTATAATCGAGGCCATTGGCATCGAGCGGATTTTCTGGATTCGTGGAATACAGGTGGATCAGTCCAAATAATTCCGAGCCATCCAGCACGGGGGCAATGACTAAACTTTGAGCCTGCATATCTTCAAGACTATCGCGACTTGATAGATCCGCACGGATCGAAATATCGCGAGCCAGGATTGCTTCGCCCGATTTGAGAACATCTCGGGTGAGTGTTGTGGAGACCTTGTGATAAGGCTGTCCTTCGAGACTGCGATAACTTGTGACAATCAAATCGGACGTTGAATTGACCTTTTTTTTACGCCGGGAGACACTGGATGGCTGCGTGAGCACGGCTCCAATATCTGCTCCTGTAATCCCAACCAGTCCATCCAGAACAATATCCGCCAACTCCTGAGAACTTGTGGCGTCTCCCATTTTGATTGCGATTTGATACAGACGAGAAAGTTTCGCACTGGAACTTTTATCGATTGTTCGCGAGTTGGCATCCCGATCTCTCAATGAAGAGTGCTTCTGGCGATGGATAATCTCGGGCAAGGCAGCCGATTCGTCAGGAATGCGAAGGTCGGTTGCGGTGTCGGAGTCGGTACGCGGTGCCCGGCGTTTTAACGATGCCGACTCATCAGTCGTAAACAGCATCAAGGTTTCGCCAATGCGAATGATGTCACCGTCTACGAGTGGGCGATCACGATCGACCCGCGTTTCGTTCAGGTAAGTTCCATTTCGACTCGAACGATCACGAAGCATCCAGCCAGTGCTGATGTGAAAGATTTCACAGTGATTGCGACTGCAGATATCGTCTCGAAGCACGACGCGATTGGTACCGGCCCGACCAATATCGGTGATTTGATCTGGATGTAAGGGAAATCTCTGCTCTGAGGCCACCCCTTCACTTACAACCAGAAAAAAGGAACCTTCTGTATTGATGGGTTTTTGAGTAACCAACGGAACGACCTCAACAGCAAATCAATCAGGAATCTGTCGAATATGACACGGGCAAATTTAACGAAACAATCTTGCCTTACCGAGCCAAAGAGCATGACTCGATCCATTATGGTGATGAATCAGATTTATACCAGTACTGTGACACACTTAAAATTGAGGAGAAGCATTTTATTTCAGCCCGACAACGCAAGGCGAATTCGCTAACGGAGACTCGCAAATTTAGTCGTGAGGTGGCACACGTCCCCTGTCAGGGTTTAATAATGGCTGTCAAATAAATATGACACCCCCGTTGGCGTGTATTTATTCTTCCCCGGCAAGAAACTGACACAGTGACGAGCGAACGGTGAAATAAGCGGTTTGCGAGGAAGATCCGTCAGCGGGGATATGATTTTCAAACCTGTCACCAGATCAATGCCTCGGTTTCAGGTTTTCAGAGTTGTACAATTCTGACTTGTATCGAATCAGGTGGTGACAATCACAAGCGAAATCATCAATTAATCAATCGCATCAGGATGAGATTATTCAGAAATTCCACTCGCGATAAAGCTTGGCGCGGAAGTCATGCCATTCTTCATACTTGTTATTGGCTGGAACTTCGGTTTGTTCTGTCAGCGCGCATACCCACCCATCCATCAACTTGAGGCGTTCGGAAACAACAGAAACAAGATTGATTAAAATCGTGGCTGCAATTTCACTCGAATCCAGTCGCAATTGTTCAAAAGCATCCTGGCTCAACATATGAACCGTCGAATTGGAAACTGTTCTGACATTAGCCGAGTGCGGCGTTTTACGGAAAAAGGACATCTCACCAAATATTGTGCCAGGACCAAGCACAGCAATCACACGATGCTTTTCATGGTTTCGGCTGTAACGTGTGACCTCACAGCAACCTTCGCTAATTAGCCACAGCCCTTTATTCTGCTCTCCCTGCTTAAGAATGAGCGTATTGGCTTCGTAACAGAGATGTTCCATTACCGAGACAACGATTTCGATCTGCTTCTGGTTTAAACCCCTCAGTAACGGTGATTCTTTAAAATCAAGCTCTGTGGCTTGAGAATTGTTAATTAAGTCTGTGATATTTGAACTCATCTCAGATTCCTCCCATAACAGTAGCTCGGCCAACGCGCCCAATCCCAAGAAGATAAGCTGCCAGACGAAGATTGACTTTTTTCTCGGTTGCAAGATCCCATGTTTTATCAAAGGCTTTCGTCATTTTACTGTCCAGTTCCTGGCGGACACGCTCTAACTCCCAGCGAAAATGCTGGCGATTCTGTACCCATTCAAAATAACTGACCGTCACTCCCCCCGCATTAGCGAGTACATCAGGAAGAATAACGATGCCCCGTGAATTTAACAGCTGGTCAGCTTCCGGATGGGTCGGGTTATTGGCGGCTTCAACGATATATTTGGCACGAATGTCCGGTGCGATTTCTGGTGTCAATACGCCACCAATTGCAGCGGGAATCAGGACATCGCAATTGCAGGTCAAAAGTTCATTATTCGCAATCGCATCAGCTCCATCAAACTCGACGACTTTGCCGGTTTTCTCCACATGATTGCAAAGCGCGTGGATATCGATTCCGTCTTCATTCAATAATCCTCCATAGGCATCGGACGTCGAAATAATTTTTGCTCCTCGTTCATGAAGAAACTGAACCGCGTAGCGTCCGACGTTACCAAATCCCTGAATGGCAATTCTTGAGCCTTCAATTCCTTCCTTCATTTTTTCCAGCAGAGCGATGGTCAGTAACCCAACCCCACGCCCGGTCGCTTCTTCTCGTCCATCAGCCCCATGCAATTCGACTGGCTTTCCTGTCACACAGGCAGGACTGAATCCATGATATTTCTGATATTGATTCATAATCCAGGCCATGACCTGAGCATTGGTGCCCATGTCAGGGGCAGGGATGTCTTTGTCAGGCCCAATCATGTCGTGAATTTCGTCAATAAATTTTCTTGTCAATCGTTCAAGCTCAGAGATGCTTAATTTACGGGCATCAATTTGAATTCCACCTTTCGCTCCACCATAAGGAATGTCCACAATCGCAGTTTTCCAGGTCATCAATGTTGCCAGTGAGAGCACCTCATCCTGATCAACTTCTGGATGATATCGCAGCCCGCCCTTCATTGGACCACGTGATTTATTGTGTTGAATACGATACCCAATGTGAGTAGCGATCTCGCCATTGTCCATTTCCATGGCAACCTGAACTTTGACCTCGCGTTCTGGCGTCAATAAAAGCGTTTGCATATTGGAAGAGAGCCCCATGATGTTGGCAGCTTCTCGGAAATAACGATCTGTAGATTCACTTGCGTGCATGGTTCATCCTGGATGTGATATCAATACTTTGAAAATCGCTATCTAATCATAGATATTATTCGAGCGATTCCGACTGGAACTCAAGCCTCTTAACACATAAGCGAAACTTTATTTCAATTCGTGGCGCGATTTCCCATCGGTTTCGCTGCCAGCGTGTGATTAAACGATCGTATAAGCAGATCGGCGATCATCTGATGACCGACCACTGAGAAATGGTCGCTCTGATTCAGAAAAGCGTTTGAAACTTGAGGATCTGACTGGAGCAAGGTAGTCAAATCGATAAACGGCACCCCGGCAGCCATCAAATACTCGCTGACAACCTCACGATGACCTGCAGAGATATTCCCATGAATTTGGTTTCCTTCACGATCCATGACCTCACTTCGATCCGGGAGATAGACCACAACAAACTCAATGTTCACTGCTCGACAACGCTCGGCAATATCGAGCAATGGATGTAGACTCATCTGGAGAAATTCTCTTAAGCCCTCGGTCTTCGTCACCAAAGGACCTGCAGTCCGTAATGGATCACTTTGGGGCGTATCGTTTAAAAAGAGTTTGCAGATGAAAGGAAATCCGAGCCGAAGCAGAGCATACTCTTCCAAAGGATTCTTCCGCCCGGCTTGTGTGGACTTCGTATTTTCAGCCTTATTGCCGGGGTGTTTACAGGCGACAATTTGACCATCTTCATCAAAAACAACTGAACGACGAATATTGAAATCGTTCTGCAGACTTTGCCGTCCAATAAAGCAAACGACTCGACGCGGATGGTGCGGTACTATTCTTTCGTCCAATTGAATTTGCCACAACAGGGGACACCCTAACGGCATTCCGCCGTTGTAGACGGTTTCGTCCGCGACACCTCCACTGGAAGAACCTGAAATTTGACTCCACAGAGCAACAAACGTCTGCTGATGCTTGATTTCTGGTGCGAGCACCCGCTCATCTCCCAGACAAATCGTTTCAGGTGCAGTGGAGTTGCCCGTGGTTGCAGACTGACGAAATCCTGAACTTCCGAAATGGAGTTCATTTGAAACTCCAGGTTTAATCGTATAGGTGATCGTTTGATTCACAGGAGCTGCCAGAAAACTGTGATCGCAGGTCGTCCAGCCGAAGTATTGAGAATTCAAACCGATTTTCGGAGCTGCTGGATCCAGATGGTATCGCAGTACATACTCGCTACCTGCAGCGAGACCGCACAGTATGAGAAAACCCAGAATTAAACACCGAAACCTCGGCACGATAGAAACCCAGTTTATGGAGAGAGATTGAGTGAGTTAATGAGAAAGCTCACAGAACGGAACTTGATGTGAAATGTATGCGTCAATGTAGTCGAGATTGACCATTTGAGAAAAGAGAGATCCCTGCTTTCAGTAAACTTTACAAACCAAATTCGGCACCAGATTATTTGCAAATCGATCCTCCACTCGATTGATCAATCGCAATCGGATCTCGATGAATTCAGATCTACTAATTTACACGGTTTTATGATTATTAACTGAAGTTTTGCATAACGCCAATTCTTGAATAAGAACCACGGATGGACCTCGTCGAAGATCTCTGCTCATCCGATTTACGTTATTGATTAATCAACCGGCAAGACGCCAAGTGAAACTAAAGATCAACAGAAATAAAAAAGCTTTGAGTTGACCGGGTTGTTTTCAAGATTTGTGCAAGCTACACAACTTTGAATCGTTAGTGGCCCAGAGTTCTCAGAAAAATATATGAGACTTCTCCCAAAAACTCTGTGTCCTCTCTGATCTTTGTGGCAAAAATTAATCTGGTGACTCATCCAGCAGATCTGGAATTATCTTCTGGCTGAATTTCGCAATACTTCAGTCAATAAGCCGTGGAAGACGTGTTTTGCGTTCGATATTGGCCTGGTGTTATGCGAATTTGTCGTTTGAAAACAACACTGAAATATTCGGAATGCACAAATCCGCATCTTCTGGCAATTTCAGGCAGCGTTAAATCGGTTTGCACCAGTAGATCGCAGGCATGAGAAAGTTGCACACGTCGAATTTCTGCCTGTGGGGAGCGTTTAAGATAATTTCTCACACCACGTTCGAGAGTGCTGCGTGAAATTGGGACCAATTCCAAAATATCTTCCACACGTAAACCGGAAAGTGCCTGTTCACGGATAATCCGAACCGCCTCGGCAATATCGGCATCGTCAATTGCCAGAATGTCAGTTGATTTGCGTGTCAATATCCCCAACGGCTTGATAACCTCCCGCGTCTCATCCTTGTGAATTCCGTTCATCAATTGATCCAGCAATTCTGCGGCCCGATATCCGATTCGCTCGGCATTTGGCATGATGCTTGTCAACGGGGGATCGCATAATTCACAGCGGATCGCATCATTATCGCACCCGATCACTGCGGCCTGTTCCGGTACCGCCAAGTCAACTTCACAGCAGGCATCAAGAATCTGCTGGCCACGGATATCATTTGCGGCCATAATTCCAACAGGATTCGGAAGAGTTTTGATCCAGTTCACCAGCGAGGTAAATTCGTCGTCCCAGCTCTTGCCAGGTGTCATTTCCCAGGGCGAGACGAAGTAAGCGGTGGAAAATCCAGCTGACTGAATGGCATCCTGAAAGCCACGATATCGTAATTCCGACCAGGATTCGCCCTGAAAACCTGCAAAACCAAAATGGCGAAACTGACGTTCGATCAAATGCTCAGCCGCCATTCGGCCGATCGCATAATGATCGGCCCAGATTTGAGGTAACCCCAAATCGCCCCAGCGATCCGTCAAATCGACAATGGGAAGACCCGATTCCAGGATAAGTTCGGCAAATTGAGGATTCGTCGAACGACTGATGATTCCATTCCCACGCCAATCATTCAGCCAGACTGGGAGACGTGTATGTAAATCCCTTTGTTGCAGATAAATCGACCAGGAGGTATGAGCCTGCAAATATTGCTTGATCCCACGCAGAACCAGCCTTCCAAATTCACTGGAGGTTTCAACAAACAATGCAACTCGTGGACGTTCTGTCATCTCTCTCTGTTCGTGCACATCGGCATTGATGGTTTATGCAAATCTTACAAATCGAATGATTAGGGAACAGGCCTCTGACTTAGCCCTTTAATACAGCATTGTAAATATAATTTGCTTTCGCGAGTACGTTAGTTACCCCGAAATACTGCATTTGCTCAGGCAGAACTCGAAATATTAATTTGGAAACGGCTTTAGAATACCGATAAGTTAAAACGGGGGGAACGTAATCGTTGTGTCGATTGCAAAAAGAGGCTCGGATTGGGGATTTGCCCCATTTTCTGAGCAATTGTCGGGGGACAAGCCATGTTTATCGTGAAATCGTTACGTCTGTTTATTCGTGCATTGACAGCTGAGTGCTCTCATCGACAAATCGCTGCAGGCATCGCCTGTGGACTTATGGTGGGATTGATTCCTAAGGGAAACCTGCTGGCGTTACTTGTGCTTATGGGGGTTTCTTCATTTAGCATCAGCTTGCCCGCTCTTTTTTTCAGCACTTTTCTCTTCTCCTGGGTTTCTATTTCCTTGGATTCGATTTGCGCAAAGCTCGGCGAATTCGTGCTTACTCAAGACGCTCTGCAACCACTTTGGTACTGGCTGTATTCTCTACCTCTCGTCCCCTGGACAGATTTTAACAATACCCTTGTCATGGGTTCGTTACTTCTGGGATGCTTGCTCAGCTTGCCCGCATACTGTTGTACGCTTCCGCTTGTCCGCAAATTCGAACCTGCCATAACGGCTCGCATTCAAAAATACCGAGTTGCGACCTGGCTGTGGGGAGCAGAATGGGCAGAGAAGATCAATTCTGCCATTTGAACTGCAATGGAAATCGCTTCCATCAAATTCACTCTCCTTCGATGCCCATGAGGTCGTTAGATGAAATCCTCTCATTCATATTCCCTGACATCTTTCAATCATGCTCTTAACAAAGGGCAGGGGGAGGCGGAGTTTGCGCGGAAGAATCACCAACTAAGAATTCAGCCAGCGCGCCCTTCAAACGCGAAACAGTTGTTAAGGAAGCGGAGCTCTCTTCGTCCCAGTATCCGCTGGGGTTATCTCGTTCCGCGGCTCACACTGGCGATCGTATGTTGGGCGACGATCACTTTTGGTTTTGAACCCTTGCTCCATTTGGTGATCACGCAAGGAGCCTCGGCGACTCTTCAAACCGTTGTCGGTATCCAGCAACTCAATTCCAATTTCTTTCAGACCAATCTCGACTTGAAAAAGATTGAAATTGGCAGCCGGAATCACCCTGGTGTAAACGCATTGGAAATTGGAAAAGTTCATATTCAGCTGGACCGCAACGCTTTATTGATAAAGAAATTTATCGTCGATGAGGCAAGCATCGATGATATTCACTGGAATACCGATTCCACACTCGATTTCACAAATGTTGAAAGCGAAGTCGGAGAGTGGTCCATTCCGTTTGGAGAACAAGCTCATGTAATCGGCGATTACGCCAAACAGGCAGGTCAATCATTTCTGCAAAGTCTGCTCGAACAGACCCTCGAAGCTTACGATCCCAACAAGCTGGAAACCGTCCAACTGGCCAAGCTCAAAGAACGTTATTGGCAGGATCGATTCCAGTCGTATGAGCAACAGTCGAAACAATTAAAAGTCGAAATTGACTCCCTGAAAAAGCAACTTGAAGAAGCCAAGCGAGGCAACCCACTCGACAAACTCAATGAATTTGCCCGAATCGCCAGGAAAGTTGATGAACTGGTCGAAGAAAGTAAACGGATCAAAAATGAGTTCAAAGAATTGCCTCAGCTAGTTCGCATCGATCTGGTAGAACTCGAATCTGCCAAGAATCGAGATTATGAACAACTTCGACAACAAATCGATGCCATCCCTTTAAATGCCAATGATTTAACCGTCGCAATCGTCGGCCCGGAAGCGGCTCGTCAATTCGAAAAACTATCGGCCTGGATCCCCTTTGTTCAGAAATGTCTAGCCGTTGCCACGGAAGATTATGAGCCCGAGCGTCAACTCGGTCGAACGATCGACTTCGATACCTCTCAAAACCTGCCAACCTTCCTCATACGCCAAATGAAACTGAATGGACTGGCGAACCTGAACGATAAACCGCTCTCTTTTATAGGCAATTTTCAGGACATCACCCATAATCAACGGCAATATGGCAAGCCAATGAGTTACCACTTTGAGATTGAACATCAGGGGCAGTATCTCGTCGATGGAAAATGGGATCAGACAACCTCTACGCCTCAACTGGAGTTCTCCTGTCATGTGACGACGGATCAGTTTCCAACTCAGGAACTTGCAAAGCATGAGAAACTCAATCTCGCCCTGCAGGCAAAGCAACTCATAGCCGATTTTCACATCGTGACGAGCGGTTCGAATCTGCAGGCGGAATTGAAATGGAAGCAGAGCGATGTCAGCTTCCTGGTTGAGAGTCCTCTCCAGTTGACCACAACAACATTGTCTCAGTTGAATGTCCGTTCCTTCTCGCCCACCAATTTGTTGGGAAATGCCTTGAGGTCGATCAATGAGATTGAAGGAGAAGTTCGTATTTCGGGACCTGTCAAATCGCCGACTCTCGAAGTCCACTCTCAGATCGGCAAGACGATAGTCGCAGGCTTGCAGCAAAGCCTGCAGAAAGAATTGAATCTTCGTCAAAGGGAAGCATTCGCGATTGCCCAGAGTGAAATCGATTCACAACTCGACAAATTTAACGGGCAAATCAACGACCAGTATCAAATCCTGCTGACGGAATTGAATCTCAATGAGCGGCTTGCCAACGGAATGATCGAAAACGTCGCCATTCGCCCTACCAGCGGCTTGCTTGATCGATTCATCAAGTAATGCTCTTTGTGCCGCTTCGCTTAATCGCAAGCCCGGAGGTGTTCCAATTCGGGGGCTACAACTCGAGAGCGCCCCAGCCCTTATTCATTGAAGCGAATCTGTCTCTTACTTGAGACAATTCAATAGATAAATCTTCCCGATGATTGAGAACCGAATTGCTGTCGGCTAACTTAATGGTTTGAACCTTTGTTACTCTCAGCGTTTGCCAGGACTCAATTCATGAAAAAGCTTTC
>DOCI01000173.1:86188-89791 GCA_003503535.1 Planctomycetaceae bacterium | reverse complement strand
GAAAAAGCTTTCATCAATTTATAAAACTAGTTTGCTCTGTGCTATGCTCACATTCGTCTTGCCGATCACGGCTTCAGCTGAAAAGCCTGCTGGCAAATCACTCAAAGGGCTTCCTCGGATTGCCACCGAAGACTTCGAGCACGGCACAAAAAACTGGAAACCGACAGACGAGGCAGCCTGGGAAATTCAGCAGGATGGCGACAACCATGTTTTCAGCCTGATTAAGAAAAAGAGCAATTACGAGCCGCCAGTTCGCTCTCCCTATAATCGGGCCATCTATCAGGCGGGAGAATATGGTGATGTGATCCTGGATTTGAAATTGCAATCCACTTCCCCCGATTACAACCATCGTTCACTCTGCCTGTTTTTTGGTTATCAGGATGAATCTCACTTCTATTACGTCCATTTCGGCAAAAAAACGGACGACCACGCCAATCAGATATTTATTGTTAACGAAGCTCCCCGCACAAAGATTTCCACGAAAACGACACCCGGGACAAACTGGGATGACGAATGGCACCACGCACGTGTCGTTCGCAAAGTGCAGGACGGAACCATCGAAATCTATTTCGATGACATGGAAACTCCCATCATGACTGCCACTGACAAGACTTTTCAACATGGTCGCATCGGCATCGGTTCGTTCGACGATCCCGGTCGTTTTGATGAGATCAAAATCTATGGAACCCCCATCAAGTAAATCACTAATATGTAGCACTGCTGGCTGGCCCAGCAGTGCTTTGCTCGATTCAATCTACGTCACTCGCCCTTAAGATTCCAAAATCGCTCATGGACACGGCTACATACTACCCACGGAATCTGCTGGTCACAGGCGGTTGCGGATTTATCGGTTCGAATTTCATTCGACTACTCTTGGGTAATCATCTGGAATTGCTTCCTGAACTGCATATTTTCAATCTTGATAAATTGACGTATGCGGGAAATCCAGAAAATCTTGCTGAAGTCGAATCGCATCCCCGTTATCACTTTATTCAGGGGGATATCACAGACTCTACTGTGGTGGAGCAGATTTTTCAGGAACGCAAAATTGATACGGTCATCAATTTTGCGGCCGAGTCGCACGTCGATCGCAGTATCCTCGATTCGACTCCCTTCGTGCAGACGAATATTACTGGGACACAAGTTCTGCTCGATGCTTCCCGCCGCGAGAATGTCGAACGTTTTTTGCAGGTTTCAACAGATGAAGTCTACGGTAGCCTGGGAGATGAAGGTTTCTTTACTGAAGAAACTCCCCTCGCACCGAACAGTCCCTATTCGGCCTCAAAAGCGGCAGCCGACTTGCTGGTGAGAAGTTACTGCCACACGTTTGAATTCCCGGCGATCATCACCCGTTGCTCGAATAATTATGGTCCTTATCAGTTTCCGGAAAAGCTCTTGCCGCTATTTATTGCGAATGCACAGGAGAATGAGTCCTTACCCGTTTATGGCGATGGTAAAAATGTTCGCGACTGGATTCATGTCAGTGATCATTGCCGGGGCATCCTGGCCGCCCTGCAATCTGGGAAAACGGGTGAGATTTATAATTTCGGCGGTTGTTGCGAAATGCAGAACATCCGACTGACAGAACTGCTTCTTGAAATTCTCGAAAAACCGAAATCACTGATCAAATACGTCAAAGATCGCCCCGGTCACGATCGGCGATATGCGATAGATTGCTCGAAAGCCGAACGGCATCTCGACTGGAAGCCAGAGGTCGACTTTGAATTTGGACTTCGAGAGACGGTCGCCTGGTATCTTTCGAATAAAATGTGGATCGATCGAATTCGCTCGGGTGAATATCGTGAATATTACCAACAGCAATACCGTCAAGATTCCTGAGGACGTTCAGTCTCGCGTCGCAATTCGCGATTCTCTATGATGCGGCCTTGTATAATTCGTACTACGATGGAAATGCATTCCATAAACTTTATTCCACGACCAGAACACTCGGATCGACCGCATGAACAATTTCGTTTTGGCTCCGACTACAGTTTGCGTTTAGGCTTAGTATAGACAGAGGATCAGTATGAAGATTGTTGTCATTGGTACTGGATATGTAGGATTAGTCACGGGAACATGTTTCGCGGAAAGCGGGAACGATGTGACCTGTGTCGATATCAATGCTGATAAAATTGAGAGACTCAATCAGGGAGAGATTCCGATTTATGAGCCTGGCTTGACGGAACTGGTCAAGCGAAATTCAGCAGCCGATCGATTGAAATTCACGACTGATGTTGCCGAATGTGTCCCGGGGGCTCGTTGTGTTTTTCTGGCCGTAGGAACACCGATGGACGAGGATGGTTCTGCCGATCTCTCCGGAATCTGGGCAGCCTGTGATTCTGTTGCTCCACATCTGGAAGAAGATGCCATTATCATCTGCAAAAGTACGGTTCCAGTTGGCACCAATCGCAAGGTCTACGAACGACTTAAGAAATCATTGAATCGAGAGGTCCATGTTGCCTCCAATCCGGAATTTCTTAAAGAGGGTTGTGCAATTGACGACTTTACTAAGCCAGACCGCGTGGTTGTCGGTGTGATGACTGCAGAAGCTGCCGAGACTCTGGAAGAGTTGTACAAACCATTCCTGAGAACCGAACATCCGTTTCTCGTGATGGGTCTGGAAAGTGCAGAGATGACAAAATACGTGGCCAATTGCATGTTGGCTACCAAAATCAGTTTTATTAATGAGATGGCCAATCTTTGTGAAGTTGTTGGTGCTGATGTTAATGAAGTGCGAAAAGGAATTGGTCACGATCAACGCATTGGATTTCAATTTCTGTTTCCTGGCGTCGGCTACGGGGGTTCCTGCTTCCCTAAAGATGTCCGTGCTCTCATGGCGACCGCTTCCGAACATCAGGTCAGTTCTCAGTTACTGCAGTCGGTCGATAACGTCAATAAATCCCAAAAATGCGTTCTCTTTGAGAAGATTCAGCGATTTTTCGGCAGCGAACTCAAAGGCAAAACCATTGCGATCTGGGGACTGGCCTTCAAGCCTCGCACCGATGATATCCGCGAAGCGCCCGCTTTGACTTTGATTGATCAATTGCTTGAAGCTGGAGCATCGATTCGGGCACACGATCCGGTAGCGATGGAAAATGTCAAATCGGTGTATGGTGATAAAATCACTTACTGCAAACATCAATATGAAACCGTTGAAGGAGCAGATGTATTGGCGATTTGTACGGAGTGCAATGAATATCGAACTCCCGATTTCAATTTCATGAAACAGCAACTCAAAAGCCAGGCCATCTTCGATGGTCGGAATCTCTATGATCCTCAAAAAATGTTCGCACGCGGATTCTACTATTCCGGTATCGGTTTGAAACAACCGAAATCAACAGAAGCCTGACCACAAAACGAGCATCACATAAAATGAAATCAGGCCCGGCAATAGCTTTTGATGGCATGTCATAATGATTATAATCTTTGATTGACTCCCTGAATTCCGCAACAATTTGAAAGTTAATAACATGGATAGTGAATTACGAGATACCTGCCAGAATATGTCCGAGCGCATTCTTTTGTTAAAGGACTCTCTTTGACTACGACGGCAAGCAGAAGCAGTTGGTTGAGATCAATGAGTTAATGGGGGCTCCCGGATTT
>DOCI01000173.1:79428-86096 GCA_003503535.1 Planctomycetaceae bacterium | reverse complement strand
CTTGGGACAATCAGGATAAAGCACAAAAGCAGGTTGGGGAATTAAGCCGTTTAAAAGCATTACTTTCACCACTCGAAGAACTTGTGACAGGTGCTGAAGACTTGGATGTTCTGTTGGAATTTGCCGAAGCTGAGGAGTCTCCAGAAACAATTGTCGAAATCGAACAAACTGTAAAAAGTCTCGAAAAGATACTCAATCAGGTCGAGTTTCAAACAATGCTCGGTCAGCCCGAAGATGCGATGAATGCCTACGTCACCATTCAGGCGGGCGAAGGGGGGACTGATGCAGCCGACTGGGCAGAGATGTTGCTGCGAATGTACATTCGCTGGTCGGAGACACGTGGATTTGCTCTGGAAATGTTGGAACGAACCGATGGCGAAGAAGCCGGGATTCGGCACGCGACCTTGCTCGTTAAGGGCGATTACGCTTATGGCTACCTGAAAGGGGAATCGGGCAATCATCGTCTTGTGCGCATGAGTCCCTTTAACTCCGCAGGCAAGAGGCAAACCGCATTTGCGGCTGTCGATGTCACTCCCGAAATAGAAGACAATTCCGAAATTGAAGTCGACTGGGATAAAGACGTTAAAGAAGACACGATGCGAGCCGGTGGAGCAGGGGGCCAGCACGTTAACAAAACAGAATCTGCTGTCCGCTTGACACACCTGGAGACAAATCTCGTTGTGCGTTGCCAGAATGAACGAAGTCAGCACCAGAATCGCGCGGCTGCTCGGAAAATGTTGTTGGCCAAGCTCTATCAATTACAACTGGAACAACACGAAGCTGAAATTGCCTCCAAACGAGGTGAAAAATCAAAAATCGGGTTCGGTGGAGAAACGATTCGGAATTACGTTCTGCAACCAGAACAGTTCGTTAAGGATACCCGTTCCGAACTGAAAACGGCAAACCCCCTTACCGTTCTCGAAGGTGAACTCGATCCGTTTCTGGAAGCGTATCTTCAATGGGCGGTTGGCAATAAAACGAAATAATTGTTCGCCGATTCAGGATGTCCAAAAGTAAACATTTGCCTGGGATTTATGCACTCTTACCAAAGACTCTTCCGACCTTCGTGACTTTGCAGACATCATGTGTTTACAATAGTCACCAAATCGGATGTCTTGTAAATATCAGCCAAAACGGATTTCAATAAGATACCAATCCAGATTCAGATAGCGATTTTCATTGTGAGTACCTCTGTCACGGTCTAACATCAGAGTGATTTCATGATTAGAAATCCTGGCGATTGATGCCAATTTTAAATGACATCAGCATTCGCAGGCACGTTTAAAATAATGATTAGGATCGTTCTGCAACCGCAGTTCGCAGAAATTTAGTGATCAAGTTGCTCTAAGCAAAAAGCCCTCATGCCAAGTATGGTTCGGAATTGTTAAACGTATGAAATTGGTGAGCCGTCTGATCGTCAAATTCTGGTTGGGATGGCTCATCCTCTGGTTTCTTGCATTTATCATTGCAATAACTATCGCCCCTAAGTTTTCCGAGGTTGTCACTCCTGGAGAATTTGACTTTCTCCCCCTCAATGCAGAATCACTGCAGGCAGAACGTTTCTTTCGACAAAGTTTCGACAAGGATCTCCTGCGCAGTTTGGCAATTGTCAGCGTGAGGCGGACTTCGCGTCCCGAAGGATTGACATCGTCTGATGAGTTTTCTGAACAGGATCTTGGTCGGCTCAGTGATTACGATTTTATTGAAAATATTTTGCGAATTCGCCTCGAACAGATTCTCACTGACAATGCCAGTTCTGAGAGTGAGTCCAACAATGAGCCCGAAGGAAATAAAACGGAAGAGAGCAAAGAAGTTCCTGAACCAGTCATCGGTACAGTAACCACTTATACGGATCGCCTGTTGGGGCAACTGCTCGTCAGTAACGATAAACAGGCCTCGATGGTTCTTGTCGAATTGCCCAACGATTTTCTCGACATCCGGAATGTGGAAATCATCTCCGATATTGAGGATCTTGTTTACAACGATCGTGAATTTCGACGGCAAATCCCCCCAGGTCTCGAACTTTCCATCAGCGGCACAGCGACTGTCGGTCGAGATTTGAATGTCGAAGCGGTCAACAGTGCCAAGGCGACAGAATCGATCACAATTTTACTGGTTGTCATCATGCTGATTGGGATTTACCGCGCCCCGTTGCTGGCACTGCTTCCCTTGATCACCGTCTTTTTTGTCATCAATATTGTGATGGGACTGCTCGCGACGCTCGCCTATTACAATGTGATCGGATTATTTGAATCCCTCGATATTTATGTAACGGTCGTCACTTATGGAGCTGGAATCGACTATTGCCTGTTTCTGATCGCCCGTTATCGGGAAGAGTTGGAACAGGGGACCAATTATGCTGATGCCCTCGAGAATGCACTCAATTGTACGGCTTCTCCATTAGTCGGAAGTGCCGGGACTTCGATCATCGGAATCGGCATGATGATCTTTACGGAGCATAAAAAGTTTCAACAGGCTGGGATCGGAATTTCAGTTGGTCTGTTCCTGGCTCTTGTTGCAACATTGACTCTCACTCCAGCGTTATTACGAATCTGTGGTCGGTGGGCATTCTGGCCGAATATGCCGTTGGAAAAACCGGGCGATCAACCAGGCTGGATCGCACGATCTTCTCCACTAAGTCGATTGCTGGAAAGTGGAATTCTGGATCGTATTTGGAATGTCCTTGCGGCTGTGATCTCTCGATCACCAGGTCGACTCTGGCGAAATTTTGTTCTGGCGATGGCCCCTTTCGCAGTAATCGCAATTATCTCATACAACGATTTGAGTTATGGTTTACTCTCAGAACTTCCCGATGACTCTCGAAGCGTAATCGGTACGCGTGCCCTGAAAGAACATTTCCCAGCCGGAACTCTCGGACCGACGAATGTCCTGCTACACAATGAGGAATTGAATTTCTTCCAAAGTGATCAAGTGGACTTAATCCGTGAAGTCAGTGATCAGCTGTATTCGGAACGGGAACAGTTAGGCTTGATCGATATTTTCAGTTCTGCATATCCCTTAGGAATGACGCCGCAGGGACTGGAGAAACAGGCCTCGCTCGATTCCAACGCCAGTGGTTCGGGTGCCTTTGCCGCAGCACGACGGGCGGCGACACGGGCGCGGATTATGAAACAATATGTCGGCAAAAAACAGCCTCTGGCAGAACATGTCACTCGAATCGATCTCGTTTTTGAACAGGATCCATTCACAAGCGGAAGTATCGAACAGCTCGAAAATACGCTGGAGGAACTGAAAATTATCCTTCCCGAAAAATTGCCGGGAGAGACCGAAATCTATGCGTTAGGCCCCACCGCCAGCATTCGTGATATGAAGCTGGTGACCGATCGAGATCAGATCCGCGTAAACATTCTGGTTCTGATCGGTGTATATCTCGTGCTGGTGCTGATCCTGAAAAAGCCTGCCATCTCAATGTATCTTATACTGACTGTCTTCTTCAGTTATCTCGTCACAATGGGTGTCACGATGACTGTGTTCTGGGCATTGGACCCGGAAAACTTTGCCGGACTGGATTGGAAAGTCCGCATGTTTCTGTTTACGATTCTGATCGCCATTGGAGAAGATTATAACATCTTTCTGGTCTCCCGGATTGATGAAGAACGCAAGTCGACATCACCGGTCCGCAGTGTCTTACGAGCATTGACGAAGACAGGCAGTATTATTTCCAGCTGCGGGTTTATTATGGCCGGAACCTTCTGCTCGCTGATGGCGGGAACACTTCTGGGCATGCAACAACTTGGATTTGCGTTGGCATTCGGTGTACTACTCGATACGTTTATAGTCAGACCGATTCTCGTTCCCTGCTATCTGGTGATGCTGGAACGGCATTATTTTGGTCGGTACTCTGGCTTGATGGGAGCCACCAGTCTTCCAAAAAATGCGAATCGGGAATCAACATCGACTACAATAACTTCAACTGAGGAATCGTAACTTATGAAATCGCTCATTCATTCAGTCTTGCTCGCACTTGTTGTCATCGGTTCATTCGCTGCGAATTGTCAGGCCGAAAAAATCTATGAGTTGAGAAAATACACGGCTCATCAAGGGAAGCTCGATGATTTGCTGACCCGCTTTCGCGATCACACCTGTGAACTGTTCACCAAGCACGGTATGACCAATCTCGCTTATTTCGTTCCCTACGAAAATGATAAGAATCAATTGGTTTATTTCCTTTCGTTTCCTTCCCGCGAAGCCAGAGATCAGAGTTTCAAGGAGTTCGTCAACGATCCTGCCTGGAAGTCCGCATTCGCAAAGTCTCGTGAAGATGGTCCTCTGGTGGAGAAAGTGGAATCTGTCTTTCTGACCGAAACCGATTTCTCACCCAAAGAAGGTTTCAAATCGGCAGACGATGCTCGCCTGTTCGAACTGCGAACCTACACCGCAACTCCTGGGCACCTATCAAATTTGGATGCCCGTTTTCGTGACCACACGATTGAACTCTTTGAGAAGCACGGTATCACCAACATCGCCTATTTTCACTTGATGCCCGATCAGGAAGGAGCCGAGAAAACACTGGTTTATCTGATCGCCCATAAAAGCATCATGGATCGCGGTGTCTCCTTCAAAGCCTTCGGTCAGGACCCTGCCTGGCAAGCAGCCCGCAAAGCCTCTGAAGAAAATGCTGGCGGCTCGCTCACAGAAAAAGGAGGAGTCAATTTCGAATTCCTCGTTCCCACCGATTTTTCACCAGTCAAATAAATGGCTTTGCAACCCGAATTAGATCCACGACTCTTGAACTTGGTCAGCTGAAAATCTGCAAGAGGTGATCACGTTAAACGTCATTATTCCGTTTGCCGTGTATTACATGAAGCTACCGATCAAGCTCGATTATCTTGGAGCGGTTTTCTGTCTGGCAGGATCGGTTTACTTTGTATGCGGCAAGTAGGTCAGAATGCTGGAATAAACCTAATAATCCTCACTTCCCCTATTTTTGAGACATCAAACAATATTCTTCACAGATCTTCCGATGAAAAGGATATGGATGAATATCCACTTCTTTCCTCACAATCGGATTGCTCGATGATGAAAAAGTACCAAATTCAGGTTGGATTATTTGCCTTTATGGCAATCAACAGTGCATTCGCGTCATCGTCACTGTATGCAAAAGATTGCATTCTGACTGACTGGCTAACTTGCAGCTCCTCTGATGGTTGCTGTGATGACTGCATTCCTGCCGATTCCTGTGTCGACGATTATTGTGAATGCTGTGAATCGACCAGCATTTTGAAGCGTTTGGAAAAGTCGGGCATTACGTTCAAAGCCGACTTTTATCAAATGTATCAAGGCGTAGCAGCTGGTGGCATCAATCAGGAATTCGATTACGGCGGACATGGCGACTACATCGCGACGCTCGATCTGGATAAACTGGCCGGCAAGAAAGGGCTGTATCTGAAAATTGGGGCCGAGCATCGGTTTGGAATGTTTGGCGGACCACGCGATGGAAGCCTCCTGCCATCTGCTTTGCCAACGGCTCTCCCTGCAAACACTGATGACTTGATCCTGACCAATGTTCTGTTTACGCAATTTCTGAGTGAAGAATTCGCGGTTTCATTTGGTAAACTCGATACTCTCGATGGCGATGCAAATGCCTTCGCTCACGCACGAGGAACCAAGCAATTCTCAAATACCGCTTTTATCTTTAATCCGATCGCTCTTCGAACCATTCCATATTCAACTCTCGGAGTCTCGTTCAGTTACCTGAAGGATTTACAGCCGATCTACACTTTCAGTGTGCTCAACGCTGTCGATACAGCGACAACCGATGGGTTTGGCCAATTGTTCGATCAAGGTGCAACTTTATCTTCCGAGTTAAGACTTCCTACAAATTTCATGAATAAACCTGGTCATCAATTGTTTGGAGCGACCTGGAGCAGTCGTGAATATACGAGCCTGGGAGGAGACCCTCGGTTAGCAATTACTCCGATCGGAATTCCCCAACAGACAGGCTCGTGGTCTGCTTATTGGAACTTCGATCAATACCTGGTCTACGACAAAGGCTGCTGCACTGAAGAGGCTCGCGGCTGGGGAGTCTTCGGACGAGCTGGCATTGGCGATGACGCCACAAACCCACTCTCCTATTTCCTGAGTTTCGGTGTCGGGGGTGACTCCATGATTCATGGTCGAGAAAAGGATTACTTCGGCATCGGCTGGTATCAGGTTGGAACGAGCGACGAACTCAATCCGATTACTGCAGCCGCACTTAATATCGGACTGCAAGGCCAGGGAATTGAACTCTACTACAGAATTCAGGCCTCCGAGCACGTGCAGATCACTCCCGATATTCAAATCACTGACCCAGCTCGAAACGGGATCGATACCGCCTATCTCTTCGGTGTGCGAGCATTGTTGTCCTTCTGATTGTCTTTCGAGAAACTGTAATCTGAGGATGCAGAATTGATTTTCTTATGGCGTTCAAGTAGCGTCAGTTATGAAAGTCAATTCCATCATCGGATAGTTCTCGGAGAAACGATGCGTCGACTCATCCAGCTGGCTTGTTTTGCTCTCTTCACCTTATTTCAGTTAACACATCTGACTGCAGGCGAGCGACCAAACATCCTCTATATCAATGCCGATGACCTCGGCATTCAGGATGTCAGCTACAATTCTCTGCGATATCGTACTCCCAATATCGATCAGCTTGCTGCAGAAGG
>DOCI01000173.1:74875-79369 GCA_003503535.1 Planctomycetaceae bacterium | reverse complement strand
AGGGATGACCTTCACTCAGGCCTATGCCCCCGCTGCCAACTGTGCCCCGAGCCGCGCCTGTTGTATGACGGGACAGAACACGCCACGTCACGGCGTCTACACTGTCGGTAATTCTGATCGCGGCAAGTCGAGTCAACGCAAGTTAATTCCTGTCAAAAACTCTGTCCACATCCCACAGGATAAAGAAACCGTTGCCGAAGTCCTGCAGGCAAATGGCTACAAAACGATCCATCTCGGCAAGTGGCACATCACAAAGAATCCATTGGAAAAAGGGTTCGATGTGAACATTGGCGGCAACGACTCCGGCAGCCCGACCGGAGGCTACTTCTCTCCATTCAAAAAAGGATCGATGAAGTCGTATAACAATCAATATCCTGCCGGCACCCACCGCGTCGATATCTTTGCCGATCAAGCGGTCAAATTTCTGAGGAAACATCGCGACGATCCTTTCTTCATGTCCATGTCCTATTACTCTGTTCATACCGGCATTGAACCGGTTCCTGAGTTCGTCGAGAAGTACAAGGGCCAAGGAGTCGATGCCGCTTATGCTTCCATGATCGAAAAAATGGATCAGGGCATCGGCAAAATACTTGCCGAACTGGATTCACTCGGCTTGAAAGAAAATACTCTGGTCGTTTTCTCCTCGGATAATGGTGGCGTGCAGGTCATATCGAGCCAAAGCCCCTTCCGAGCCGGAAAGGGTTCATACTTTGAGGGCGGAATCCGCGTTCCGCTGGTTATCCGCTGGCCCGGTAAGGTCGAACCGGGTTCGACTAACGAGACTCCCGTGACCGGTCTCGATTTCTTTCCGACTTTCCTCGATGTCGCCGGGATTGAATCCACCGGTCAACGAATTCTCGATGGACAAAGTCTCATCCCGTTATTAACAGGGCAGGGCACATTCCCTGAACGAAAACTCTACTGGCATTTCCCAATTTATCTTCAGGGGTATGGATACAAACAGGGACGTTCCGATGGCCCCCATGATGCCGACTTCCGTACCCGCCCTGGTTCTGTTGTCAGGAATGGAAAGTGGAAACTCCATGAGTACTTTGAAGACGGACGACTCGAACTTTACGATCTCGAAGCCGATATCGGAGAGCAGAATAATCTGGCTGAAGCTCATCCTGAAATTGCCTCTCGAATGCATGCCGATCTTAAGCAGTGGCGTAAATCGATGAACGCTCCTGTTCCGACGAAGCTCAATCCAGACTATCAGCCTCAATAGACAACTTGAGTTGACTCACATCAGAGAAGGGAGTGAGAGCATGGCTGAAATTCGTGCCCTGAAATTTGAAGAACTTCAGTTGCTCGTTGACTGGGCGGGGAAAGAAGGCTGGAATCCTGGTTTGAACGATGTCGAAAGTTTCTGGAATCTCGATCCTGAAGGCTTCCTAGCATTATGCGAGAATGACAAATTCATCGGCGGTGGGGCGATTATTCGACACAGCGATGATTACGGTTTCATGGGACTGTTTATCGTCGATGAGCCGTTTCGTGGGAGAAAGCTCGGCACGAAACTCTGGTTGGCTCGCCGAGATCATTTACTCTCACGATTGAAACCGGGCGGAACCATCGGTCTCGATGGTGTCGATGCCATGGTGAAATTCTACGAAAAGGGAGGCTTTCAGCAATACACCCGGCATCGTCGTTTTCAATTGACTGAGCCGTCGCCGGAGTGCAAACGTTCTGATACGATCTGTGATTTGAAGACTGTCAATTTCGAAACGGTTCTCGAATTTGACCGACGATGTTTTCCCGCTATCCGACCTCAGGCCCTTTCCAACTGGATTCATCAACCCGGAGCCATTTCGCTGGCAGTTGTTGAGAACGAAACTTTAAAAGGTTTTGGCGTGATGCGACCATGTCGAGTCGGCTGGAAAATCGGCCCCTTATTTGCTGACTACCTGCACACTGCTGATCAACTCTTTCAGGCTTTTCAACTTCAACAGGCAGGCCAGCCGATCTTTCTGGACATCCCTAATAACAATCCTCAGGCGATTGAACTTTGCCGCAAATATCAGATGGAAGAAGTCTTCGGCTGCGAACGGATGTATCTCGGCTCCCCACCGAAACTTGAAAACGAGTCCATCTTCGGAATCACCAATCTGGAAACCGGCTAACATTTGCAGTATCACAATATGTAAATTGCCATGAACAGATCACAGGATTTGCGTGTCAGTAATCAGCAGAACAGGAACAGAATTCAGATATGAAAACACTGACAAAAGAACTCTGGCTCGACATCCCCGAACGCCGCGCGATCGTTTCCATTCATCGCGAAGTCGAACAACTGGTTGCAGAAAGTGGAATCAAAGATGGCCTGGCCCTCGTGAATGCGATGCACATCACCGCGTCCGTCTTCATTAACGACAACGAATCCGGCTTGCATGCCGATTACGAACGCTGGCTCGAAGAACTCGTGCCGTTCAATCCGGGGAGTGATCCCAGCAAAGGGGGCTATCTCCACAACCGCACCGGCGAAGACAACGCCGATGCCCACCACAAACGCCAAATCATGGGCCGCGAAGTGGTTGTGGCCATTACGGATGGCAAATTGCATCTGGGCCCGTGGGAGCATATTTTTTATTATGAGTTTGATGGGAAGCGGCGGAAACGGGTTTTGGTGAAGATGATTGGGGAGTAATGAGCTATGCAACCTACACCTGAGGCTATTATAGAAGCAATCTCCAATCCAGGAGGTTGGGTTTACGCAATTGATGGCGAGTATGACCCTAATGGTGTAGTTCCTCCAGAGGCGATAAAAGGTGCTTGGAAAGTTGACGAGTATGGAAAGATAGTTGGCGATTTTATTCAAAATCCCAACTACCGCAACTAATGTCAATTTTCCGGTACGGAGTCTCATGGACAAAACTCTTATCACGTCTTCCCAGAAACCTCAAACGGTAGTGTGTGACGCAATGTTCCTAGGTAACGCCATGCACATCACCGCCTCCGTCTTCATCAACGACAACGAATCCGGCTTGCATGCCGATTACGAACGCTGGCTCGAAGAACTCGTGCCGTTCAATCCGGGGAGTGATCCCAACAAAGGGGGCTATCTCCACAACAGCACCGGCGAAGACAACGCCGACGCCCACCACAAACGCCAAATCATGGGCCGCGAAGTGGTTGTCGCCATTACTGATGGCAAATTGCATCTGGGCCCGTGGGAGCATATTTTTTATTATGAGTTTGACGGGAAGCGGAGGAAACGGGTGCTTGTTAAGATAATTGGAGAGTGAGAACCAATGGAACCACATAAGATTATTTTTCAGCTCACGGAATTGACGGATAAAGAATTCGTGGAGATTTTCTATTCTGCTGTTGCAGAGCGAAAACCTATTGATGGAGAAAGTGGCCGGCGATTTGTCCTGGCTGAAACATCCGATTCTTACGGCGATATCATATCCACGTCTTTTGTGGCAGAAGACAACAAGAAACACTACCCACAAGGTTGGTCGGCTGATGCTCTTATCAGCCAAAATGGTCGTTGCAATGAATGCGGTGTTTCGATCGTTAGTATCTCAAAACAAGCGATTTGCCCGATCTGCAATACTGAGGCATATTGCACTTAATATGTCTAATTTCATTGCCTACACTGCGTTGAACCGGCAACCACAAACTCAAGTGTGTTGTGCATTGTTCGTGGGGAACCCGATGCACCGTTGGGATACTCTGGGTCTGCCGGGATAATCTCGATCTCCACCAGTTCACTCGTGGGATACTTCTTGCCGGTCGGCTGGAACGTCAGATTGACCCTCTGAATGCACTTGCGGACGGCTCGGGCCTTTCGTCGGTTGTCTGCATCGGGGTCGTCCAGAGCTTCCGTGGCGGCTTTCAGAGCGTAGACGTGAGAGAACATCTCTTCTCTGATCTCTTGGAATCTCTCAGACCAGTTTGTAAGGCCCTGTTCTACTGCCATCATCTGGTCTTCGAGTTCGGCAATCCGGGCATTGGCCTTCTCGATGGCACGCTTGCCGGTCTGAGGGTCAAGGTTCAATACTCGGTCGGTGAGTTGAGTGTGTTCTTCGTCCAGTTGCCGTAGACGATCCTCATTGACTTGCTGATCTCGCTGGAAGAAGAGTTCATACGCTTTCTGAACGGGCAACCAGAACTGTCGCCAGTCTTCGTGAAACTCATCCAAACTCTCTGGGGGTTTCTTCTTTCCCTTCTTCGCACCGCACCTACGAAGCATGTCTTCCCAATCATCATGCCTGACAACACTCCGAATCATATTCGTCAATGCTTCTCCACACCGAAGGATGTTATGCAGGTGTTTGTCCTCGTAGGGCTTGAGAAGCTCCATGTTTCCTGTCTGCTGAGCTTCGAGAATGTCAGACGCCTCTTGACCACTTTCTTCAAGATACCGACGTATCTCTGACTCAATGAGATCGTGGTTCACACAATGACGGAGGCAGTCACAATCGCCTTTCTTCTTGGCATAGGTGGAGCAGAAATACTCGGATCGAGTTGGACGCCTCATTCCCCGCT
>DOCI01000173.1:72870-74727 GCA_003503535.1 Planctomycetaceae bacterium | reverse complement strand
CCCGCATGGGCTGGTCGCAGTGGGCACAGTAAAGCAGGTTGGACAGCCACAGGTCTGCCGATCTCGGAGAACGTGTCTTCCGTGGGTTCTCGATGAACCGGCGTTCAACTGCTTCCCATACTTCGTCTGAAATCAACGGATTGAAGAGCCGGTTGTCGGAAAGAACCCAGTCGTCCTTGTCTCGCTCTCTACGTCCATTCGTGTCATCAACTGGCCGTGGTTCACCATCAAGATACTCGTAGAAGCGTCCCTGTCCGTTGCTGTTCCAACGCTGATATCCGGTGTAGATCGGGTTCTTGAGCATCTCTCGAACATGGTAGTGTTCCCAGCGGTCAGCATAGTGATGGGGAACACCAAGGGAGTTCAAGAAGGTGGCGATCTGCGTGGGGGAGATGTCTTCCGTTGCAAATTTTGTAAACACCTCTCGGATCACGACCAACTTCGTCTTGTCCGTGGAAGGTGTCTGGCGAAGGGTGTCGTCTCTTTCGCTGGCCGGAAAGTTTCGCACACCATCGAACCGCTCGGTTTTCCCATCGGGAAACACCTTTAACCTGCGAGTCGAATACACCCTTCTGCGTTTTCCACCCTTGCCGGGCTTCGTGCCCTTGAGATCACGACCTTCGATGATGACACGCCACTTCTCGTGGTCGGACTTGTCATAGCAGGCAATATCCATCCCATAGGCGATGTGACCACCAGACCATTCTCCACGACGAGCCTTTTCAATCTGACCGCCCAGAACACGGTAGCCCTTTTCCTTCTGCTCTTTTTCGCTGGTCTCTGCCCCGAATCCACCTTCCATGAATGACATCATGCTGTCGTCGTTCCAGCACTTGTCATCGACCGTGAGAAACCGGCACTTTCCTTCACGCAGTCGGTGCATGTAGGAGATGAACTGGTATTTGTCTTTCGAGCCGAAGCGGTCTTGCCTGTCAGCGACGATCCACCGAAGGAGACCGGCATCGACCATCTTCATCATTCGCTCAAAGTCTGGACGAAGCTGGGGAAGGTCTCGAACAAAACCTTCATCCATGAATTGGCATTGTTCAGGGACAGTCAGACCGTGCTTGTTCAACCACCGTTGAATCGCTTCCAACTGCCGTTTGGTGTCCTGTTCGTCATCGCTGACACGGATGTAGAAAGCCCCCATGCCGCTCTGTAGGTCGAAGTCCACCATGACTACGCCGCTTTCTTTTCGAGGTAGCGGAACACCGTCCTCTGGCTGACGCCAAGGGCGTTGGCGATCTCGGGAGGGGACATGCCTTTGTCTCGAAGTTCAACGGCCCTCTTGGGCTTGGCTTTCGTGCTGCCCTTCTGTCGCCCCTTGTAGATTCCTCTCTCCTTGGCAACTTCGATCCCAGCCATCTGACGTTCACGTCGATATTCCCACTCGATCTCTGCCAACCCCAGCAGCAGAGCGGCGAGGGTGCGGCCAACCGCCCCGTTGAAGTCGAGAGCTTGTGTGACCACCACAACCCGGAGTCCTCGGTCACACCAGTCGGCCAAGGTCGTCACACCGTCCTTGAGGCGGCGAGAGAGCCGATCCAACTTCCACAGCACAACAGTCTTCACCTTTCCGTGGAAGATGTCTTCTTGAAGTCGCTCGAACTCTGGGCGAGCCAGAGTCGTGCCGCTCTCCTTGTCGGCATACCACTCCGCCTTCTCGTGGTCGTAGCCGTTGGCCTCCAGCCATTTCTGGATTTCAGCTTTCTGGCTGTCGTGCTTCTGGTGGCGACTGCTGACTCGGACGTAACAGGCAATGCTCATGGAACTCTCCTCGGATTGGACATGACCATTCTACGGAGCGGCCCTCGATATGTCAATTAGGGTAGAGTCTTTATGGCGTCGCTTCTCAAC
>DOCI01000173.1:69436-72725 GCA_003503535.1 Planctomycetaceae bacterium | reverse complement strand
AGACCGGGAAATCCGGCCTTTCTGGGCATATTTTCGCTCGTGATCCTATTTGTCAGTGCCCATTGCCAGTGACCGGCTTGAAGGGCTGCGTCTTGGGCTTCTTGGGCGGCGTTCCAACTTTTGTAATGGTGGGCTTGAACGGCTGTGGTTTCGGGGCTGGCTTGGGGTACAGTTTCCGACGCTCTTGGTTGGTCATGGGGGTGGTGTTGATGCGGGGCATTCCAACCCATCTGGGCCTGTCAGGTGCGAGCAACCCTTCCCTCCATTGGACGTATTCGGAGAATGTTCTGAACCTCATGGGGATATTTAGGCCGATAGGGGACAAAAAGAAGAAACCCGGTGTAGTGGAGGCAGAGGCCGGGGCGGTCGGAACTCGCCCACACAGGAATTGCAGGCGGTTCGGCCAATCCAAAATTTGTAACACAGACCAAGCAGGTCAGCCTCATCTGGACATTCCTGCGCCATGCCTGCAAATCGGGCCTACTCGCCTCACGCTAACCGGTTATCAACTGCACACTTCATCCGCTATTTAGCCACGGATCATCGCTCCAGTCGATGGCTATTAGCTGGCTGATCCAGTCCTGCACGGCTGGGGAGTCTGCCGAGTATCCGAAGGAACGCTCGATCCGCTTCTTGGGCACGGTCTCACCCATCATCTCGAAGACGTGTTGAACGAGCCTGTCCACGTCGGGGTCTTCGAGACCTTCGGCAATCCGCTTCTCGGTCTCTTTGATTTCATCCCACAACTTCTTCTTTGTCTTCCCTGCTTCCCAGAAGTTGCCAACCGTGCCGTATTTGTCGAACCTCAAACCGGCCTTGAACAGACGACGCTTTCGCCGGTGCATGTCGCTCACCAATTTGCCCTTGACCATCCCCTTGATCTTCGCCTTCGTGATGTAGTGGCAATACCGCCATTCGTTTTCGATCTCTTCGATCTTCTTTCGCCACTTCACCTCTGATCTCGAAGGCATGGACTTCTCAATGGCATGTTCAAGTTGTTTCCGACTGATGTGGTTCTTGACTACGAGGTGGTAGTGAACTTTGTTGTGCCGGTTCGGTTCTCGCACCCACAGGCAGACAACACCGTTTCGTCGAAGGTTTCGGCAAACTGGAGGCCACATGCTGGCGATGGCCTCCGGGGGTAAGACTTCGTTGATGTTGATGTGAACGGCCCATGTGTAGGGTCGTCGCATGTATCGTCGGTTGCTGAGCAGGCACATCGTCAGTTGTTTGGCTTCGCTGATGTATCCCTGCTCGGTCTCCGTCCACCCCTTCGCCCTGAACTGGCTCGGCTTGCTGAAAGGCGGCTTTGTCTGAAAGATTTTGTTGTCGTCATCACTACTATATCTTGAAGTCGTCTTCATGGTCGTCTGGTCTCCGCTGGGCGACAAAGCACTCAGGGCCACGTTGCTGCTCGGCATCGTGGCTCTTTCTCTATCGTAGTGTCGGCGTTCCTATTTCTCCCTGCCCTGTGTCGTGTTGTTCCCTTATAATCTTTGGTAGCCTCTGCTGGGGAGGGCGTCCCGACTTGGGGCGTCGATCCGGCGGTCAGAGGGAGACAATCATGCCAGAAACCGATCCATACGAAGATGTTGCCCTGATTTTGTGCGGCTTCCTGTGTGAGAACTGCCCGAATGAACTGATTGAGCTACCAAACCGAGAATACACCCCCAACTCCGAATGGGAGAAGGACATGGCTGAACTTGCAAGGTCGCTGCACTGGTCGGTGCGGTTCGATCCCAAGGCCAACGATTGGAAAGTCCTCTGCCCAGAGTGTTCCAACAAGTCGGGAAGAAGTGACAGATGAAATCACACACCGAATACCTGACCTTCAACCTCCCCGCTCGGATGGCGTTTGAGAACATCACGCCGAAGATCGAAGAGATTGTTCAGAAGAGCGGGGTCAGGGAGGGCTTGCTCTTATGTAATGCGATGCACATTACTGCGTCTGTTTTTATCAACGATGACGAGTCGGGTCTCCACGAGGACTACAAGAAGTGGCTGGAAGGTCTCGCACCCTTCGACGCCTCACCTCAGCGATACGCCCATAATCGAACCGGCGAGGACAACGCCGATGCCCACATGAAGAGACAGATCATGGGCCGGGAAGTCGTAGTAGCCATCACAGATGGGAAACTGGACTTCGGCCCTTGGGAGCAAATCTTCTACGGCGAGTTCGATGGTCGCAGACCCAAGCGGGTCTTGGTGAAAGTGATCGGAGAGTGACCAATGAACATTGAGCAAGTCAAAACGTTCGAGGACTTGGAACAATACTTGCGAGAGTTCACGAACTTTTCCGGTGATCCAGTCCCGTATGACTTCAACGGTGCGTTCCACTTGTTTCTGGCAGTCCTCGACAATCTTGCGAACCACAGCCTTGACGCCGATGTCGAGGTTCTCGGAGAAGACCGCCCATGGCTCACCGAGAAGCAACTTGACTTTCTTCGGAAACTTGGACAGGTTTCGTGACTAATGAATGATCTCAGACTTGTAGTACATGATGATCCTGAAAGAACGGGCCAATACCGCCCTGTGGACATAATGATTGATGGTAGGCGACTCATTGACGAATTAAAACGTATAGAACAACCATACGCCGATGCTGAAGGTTCGCCAGAGATCGCCGGCCAATACCATAGCCTTCCAATTGTCGCTACACTGCTTCCTTCTCAACGCTTTCTCGATGCTCCTCGCCGACGCTCTGACGAGAATGGGAAGACAATGATTCTGGTTTGCACCTGTGGTTGCGGCGGTTGCTGGGATTTCGTGTGCCGAATTGAGTTTTCTGACTCCACTGTCACTTGGTCGGACTTTGAGCAGATTCATCGAGATTGGGACTACTCTGAGCTTGGCAAGTTTGTATTTGACAGAAAGAGTTACGAGGAGCAATTCGCACAGATTCCGCCACCGCCCTCGACAACATGAGTCAGTCCGCAAAAGATCGAAGAAGTTTCACGATCTGCTGGGGATGTCGCCAGAGCTTGCCGGTGCGAGTTCTGAACCCAAGGTCATTCAAGGCTTCGCAGACTTCCATGTGCGTCTTTCCCTGATCTCGGAGTTCAGCGGCCTTGGCAGCGACTTCGGCGTAAACATCTCGAAGTTCAGCGGGTATGATGTTCTTCGGTCGCCGTGGTTTTGGTGTCAGCGGGGTCGGTTTCCGGGTGGAGATCAAGAGTATCCCAATCGGGGATGGGCAATGCGATGCACATCACCGCTTCGGTCTTCATTAACGACAACGAATCCGGCCTGCATGCCGATTACGAACGCTGGCTCGAAGAACTCGTGCCGT
>DOCI01000173.1:66743-69347 GCA_003503535.1 Planctomycetaceae bacterium | reverse complement strand
CAAAGGGGGCTATCTCCACAACCGCACCGGCGAAGACAACGCCGACGCCCATCACAAACGCCAAATCATGGGCCGCGAAGTGGTTGTTGCCATTACGGATGGTAAATTGCATCTGGGCCCGTGGGAGCATATTTTTTATTATGAGTTTGATGGGAAGCGGAGGAAGCGAATTCTGGTGAAGATCATTGGGGAATAAGTCATATGGACAAACAACAATTCTGGAAGATCGTGGCTCAATCACGACCATCGAAGGATGCTCATCCCAAAGACTGCGAACCTCGGCAAATTGAGCTGTTGAAAGAGTTGGATGGTGACGAGATTGTGGAGTGGAATCACATTTTCGATCAACTGGCGAAAGACGCCTACACTTGTGATCAGATCGCAGCTTGCATCCTGATAAATGGTGGAGCGGGTGACGACGGCTTTTACTATTACCGATGCTGGCTGATCGGTATGGGGCAGGAGGTCTACGAGAACGCATTAGCAAATCCCGATAGCTTAGTCGATGTCGTATCGGCTGACGATGTGGCCGAAGCAGAAATCTACGCCGCAGCCCATCGTGCCTGGATGGTGGTGACGGGCAACCCGGACACGGCACCATACCCATCTCGCAACGAGCAAACTGAGTTGAAGGGCCAGGACTGGAATATTGACGATGAGGCTGAGGTGACCAAACGAATGCCAAGGCTGTCAAAGATGTTTGATTGATCATTCCCCCTCCTTCCGAGTCGTTCCTGATATCACGAAAGGCAGCATGTAACCTTATGTGCTTGGTAAACGCGATGCACCTCACCGCATCCGTCTGCATTAACAACAACGAATCCGGCCTGCATGCCGAATACGAACACTGGCTCGAAGAACTCGTGCCGTTTAATCCGGGGAGTGATCCCAGCAAAGGGGGCTACCTCCACAACCGCACAGGCGAAGACAACGCCGACGCCCATCACAAACGCCAAATCATGGGGCGCGAAGTGGTGGTGGCTATTACTGATGGTAAACTGCATCTGGGCCCTTGGGAGCATATTTTTTATTATGAGTTTGACGGGAAGCGGAGGAAACGAGTTTTGGTGAAGATGATTGGGGAATAGGCGATTGTTGTTCAATAGCTTGGGGAGTAGAATTCGTGAAGCCAATTGATCTTATTAAGGATGACCTTGGTGAAGACGTTTGGGAGAAATGCCTATTGCGAACTTCTTCCAGTAGTGAAATCGAACCTTTTATTGAATTTTCACCGTTTGCTGAGTCAAAAACATACTTTATTCATGGATGGACTCGGCAGTTTGAATTCAAGACTCTACCCGGAGGAAGTTACTGTATTTACGATGCAAACAGTCATCGAGCGATTAGACTAACGCGAAAAGGTAAAGAGATTGAATCGGTGCTTAGTGAGAATTGGTTACAACTCTCATGCTGTGATCCTGTCGTATTGTCTCGACTGATTTTGAAGTTCTATGACGCTGGAATCATGGCAACTCATGATGTGCTCAGAAATTCAGAATCACTCCGATTATTTGGTAAAAATTATGTACTGAACGAGAAAGAATTTGCGAAAACGGAATCGTTCATTGAAACTACAAAATTCACAACTGAAGGTGATTACCTAATTATTCGAGCCGTAACCTTATCTGGATGGATGCATTCAAAGCGAAATCTCGGTATCGAGCATATCCGAATTTCACGTTCAGGAGATGTGAAACTTGATTCCAGGAAAGTACTGTCTAAGAAGATATTCAAATCAATTCCTGCAATAAGATACTAAGGATGGAGAATTACTAAACAACCATCTAGATTTACTAATTGTTGAGTCAAAAAACGATGCTTTTTCTGGATGAGTACTGAATCAACGACAGTATGAACTTCGCAAACATTAATGTGCGAATTTCTTGTTCTTAATTTTAGGGCTAAAGCCAACAATTTTCGCCGGATTTGCGAACACAACGCGCCGATACTTGTCTCACGTACCGATCTCGATATACTTTGCGTACTCGGAGGTGATGATTCACCTTTTGCCTTGCGGACGTGGCGGAATTGGCAGACGCGCACGGTTCAGGTCCGTGTTCCTTAACGGGAGTGGAGGTTCGACTCCTCTCGTCCGCACTCAATAAAAAAGCATCCTCAGTTTTTTGAGGATGCTTTTTTTGTGGAATGACTTCCCGGGTGGCAAATATACAAGAACGGGGACTGCTCTTCGAGAGCGCCCCCGCCACCCGTCACTGAATATTCGATCAATTCGTCGCTTCGAACTTATAAATCCCTTTGCCGTCGGCGGATTCGACCGAGAAGTAGACTTCTCCATCCTGATCTTCGCCGTAGGTCAGGACGGGCATTTTGTTGGAGTCGATGGAATAGTTGCCGCGGAGCTTTTTGCTGGCGACATCGTAATCCAGAGCGAACAGTTTGCCGGTCACGAAGTCGGCATACAGGAATTTACCCTGTAATTCCGGCACTTTTGAGCCATGGTAAACATATCCGCTGGTAATCGATTTTCCGATTTGATGGTCGTATTCCCAGACTGGAGGAATCGCATTGTCGGCATCAGAAAGTGGACGGTTGCCGAAGACATGTGTTCCTTCGTAACGGTTCCAGCCGTAGTTGCCTCCTTTT
>DOCI01000173.1:63759-66648 GCA_003503535.1 Planctomycetaceae bacterium | reverse complement strand
TCCAGCCGTAGTTGCCTCCTTTTTCAACGACGTCAATCTCTTCCCAGAGATTCTGCCCAACATCGCCGACCCACAGATCGCCGGTTTCCTTATCAAAGCTGAATCGCCAGATATTTCGGAATCCATAAGCAAAGATTTCTGCTTTCGCATCTTTCTGAGAAGCAAAGGGATTGTCTTTCGGGATGCCGTAAGCCCGATCTTTACCGGCATTGTCGACATCAATTCTGAGCAGTGAGCCCAAAACGGTGTCGGTGCTTTGTCCATTATCGAAGGGATCGTTTCCGCTGCCGCCATCGCCGAGACCGATGTAAAGGTAGCCATCAGGACCGAAGCCAATTGTTCCTCCATTGTGGTTCGAAAACGGTTGTTCCAGTCTCCAGATCACTTTTTCTGATTTCTGATCGGCTTTGTTGGGATCATTTTTTGAGACGTTGAACTGAGACACAATAGATGTGTGAGGATCGGCCAGCGAGGTGTAATAGACGTAGAACTGACCGTTCTTTTCATAGTTCGGATGGAACGCCAGTCCCAGGAAGCCTTCTTCGTTGGCGGCTTTATAAGGGGCGACTCGATCTGTCAGATCGATAAATTCAATCGTCTGCTTTGTCTTTGCTCCTTCAGGAAAGACGTGGATTGAACCATTTTGTGTCGCCGCGAACATGCGACCGGAATCATCGCCTGCATGAGTGATGACGATTGGTCGCAACCCGGCAACTTTGCCTTTTTCATCGATCGGTTCCCAGTTTTCCCAAGTCAAATCGGGAAATGCCTGAACAACTTTGACATCCAGTTTGCCATGAACGGGATCCGGAACTTCCTTGGAGAGGTCACGAATCTTAATGTTTCGATAGGAAACAAGATCGTTGTGATCCTGCAGGCAGATGTGGCCTTTGGTCGGTTTGCCGAAATTTTCGTAGGCTGAGAATTTGCTGTCTGCGACTAGTTTGTTCCACTCGTCACTCCCTTTCTGGAAGCGATAGTAGCTCACGCCATTCATCATCACTTCGGATTGTCCTGGAGTGATTCGGATATAAAGTTCGTTCCATTCTCCGGGAGGACGGCTCGCATCCAGAGTTTTCTCGGTGTCCAATCCGGCTTCGGATTCCACTTTTTTCATCCAGCCGGGCAGGGTGGGTTTGTAAAGCTGATACAACCAACCCGCTTTCTGGGGATCGTGTCCGTTGATGTTGTCCTGGACCTGAATTTCGGGACCGGTTTTCCAGGGAGTATTTTCAGTTTCCTGAACGTGGAACATGATTCCACTGTTACCTTCAGGGGAAATATTGTACTGCAGGGAAAGCTCAAAACTTTCGTACTGCTTTTCCGTGATAATATCGCCGGCTCCCTTGTCGACACGGCTCAAAGCTCCATCTTTGACGACCCAGCCATCGCTGATGGAATCTTTTTTATAATTTCTCCAGCCGTCTTTCGATTCTCCATCGAACAGCAGTTCCCAACCAGCCAGTTTTTCCGACTCAGTGAGTGAATTGATTTTTTCTTCGGCTTGAATGGTGGCCAGGGATGTGGTCAAAACCAGTCCACTTAATAGACAAGACCAGAATCTCCCAGCAAGGCTGGATCGATCTGCTCGCCAGAACCAAAACGATTGTCTTTCGAAATTTGTGCAAGCGACAAAACTTTGTAGCGTTAATGGCATAGAGGACCTCTCTCAAATGTGCAATATCTGTGTTGTGTACACGCTTGGGCGTGCGTTGATGTGTGCGTTAAAATCATATCCGGCTCCGCTCATGAATGCTACAATCAGCCAGTCATCAATTCAGCGACCAGTTCAAGTATTCAACTAATCATTTTTTCAGAGAATTCTTATCCATGAATGTCATTGGCATTATTCCCGCTCGATTACAATCAACTCGTTTGCCGAACAAATTGCTGCTCAAGGAAACAGGGCAATCTTTGCTGGAACATACCTGGCGAGCGGCACAGAAGGCGAAACGGCTCGAACGGATAGTGGTTGCGACAGACAGTTCTGAAATCGCGGAGGAATGCCAGAAGTTTGGAGCAGAAGTCTGTATGACAGGCGAGTGTGCCAATGGAACCGAACGGGCTGCGGTTGCTTTAGAATCCCTTGCGGAAACTCCGGAAATTGTGGTCAATATTCAGGGAGATGAGCCTGAGATTGATGCCGATCATATCGATCGCGTCATCGCCGCCCTTGAAAAGCGTACTGATTGTGAAATGGCGACTCTTGCAAATCCGATCCTGACTGCGGAGCAGGTTCGCGATCCCTCGTGCGTTAAGGTCGTTTGTGCGACTGATGGTCGGGCACTGTATTTTAGTCGAGCCAGTATTCCATTTTCGCGGGATCGAGCCTGCGAAGACTGGTTTGCCGATGAGCCGACGCCGTATCAGTCCAGTCCGTGGTTACAACATATTGGACTTTACGCATATCGGACGGCTTTTCTTCAGGCATTTGTGAAAATGCCAGCTTCGTTACTGGAAACGACCGAGCAACTCGAGCAGTTACGAGCGTTGCAAGCCGGTGCCCATATTCATGTTACGGTGGTCGCTTCTTCATCAAGCGGAATCGATACCCCTGAAGATTACGCAGCATTTGTCAAGCGACATCAAAGCTCACACTGACAATAAAAAACCTTTAGGTGCCGCTGGTTTGCTGGACTCAAAAAACTTACACTGTGATGCCAGAGCTGGATTTCCTTGCTAATTATGGATTAGAAGTCAGGAATTAATCCAAGCCGTCTAATTTTCCCACCTCGCCCTTGAGTAGTATGCAATGACTAAACATATTTTTGTCACCGGAGGAGTCGTTAGTTCTCTCGGTAAAGGACTGACCTCGGCTTCGCTGGGCCTGTTGCTGGAACGTCGCGGGCTGAATGTTCGCATGCAGAAGCTCGATCCGTATCTCAATGT
>DOCI01000173.1:61454-63629 GCA_003503535.1 Planctomycetaceae bacterium | reverse complement strand
TATCTCAATGTCGATCCCGGCACGATGAGTCCGTATCAGCATGGGGAAGTGTATGTGCTCAATGATGGTTCGGAGACGGATCTCGATCTGGGACATTACGAGCGTTTCACGAACAGTCCGCTCTCGCGAAAGTCGAACTTCACGACAGGGCAGATTTATCGATCCGTCATTGATAAGGAACGGCGAGGGGAATATCTCGGTGCGACCGTTCAGGTCATTCCACACGTGACCGATGAAATCAAGGAAGCGATCTATTCACTGGATGGCCCTGATATCGACATCGTGATTACGGAACTTGGCGGCACCGTTGGGGATATTGAAGGATTGCCGTATCTGGAAGCGATTCGCCAGGTGCCGTTGGAGGTGGGACGCGATAATTGCCTGTTCATTCATTTGACGCTCGTCCCGTACTTGAAGGCCGCTCGTGAACTGAAAACGAAACCAACTCAATATAGTGTCGGCCAATTGCGACAAATCGGGATTCAGCCGGATATTCTGGTCATTCGCACCGAACGACCACTCGGCCGCGACAATGCAGAAAAGATCGCGTTATTCTGTAATGTAGAAAAACAGGCCGTTATCGAGGAAATTGATAAGACCCTCTCGATTTATGAAGTGCCCCTCGGCCTGGCAGAAAACAAAATTGATAAATTGATCAGCGATAAACTGCATATTCAACCCGGTCCTCTCGAAATGGATGACTGGAAGAATCTGATGCACACGATTCGCAATCCCGAACATGAGGTGACGATTGCGGTCGCGGGTAAATACATCGAACATCGTGATGCTTACAAATCGATATATGAGTCACTCGATCACGCAGGCTTCGCGACAAAGACCCGCATTATCGTGAAACGGGTCTCAGCCGATGAGCTTGAAGAAGAAGATCCGGAACTGCTGTTACGAGGTGTCGATGGCATTTTGATTCCGGGCGGCTTCGGCATGCGAGGTGTCGAGGGGAAAATCCGAGCGGTGAAATATGCCCGCGAGAAACAGATTCCTTACTTCGGAATCTGTCTGGGAATGCAGTGTGCTGTTATTGAATACTCGCGAAACAAACTCGGTTTGAGTGATGCGAACAGTACAGAGTTCGAAGCTAAGACAGGAAATCCCGTCATTTGTCTGCTCGAAGAACAAAAAAAGATCACCTACAAAGGTGGTACAATGCGACTTGGGGCTCAGCCTTGTCGGCTTGTTGAAGAGAGTCTTTCGCTTCAATTGTACGGCCAGGAAGAAGTTCAGGAACGGCATCGGCATCGTTACGAATTCAATCCTGAGTATCGCGAACGTCTTGAAGAAGCGGGTATGCGAGTCGCCGGGACTTCTCCGGAAGGGACACTCGTGGAAATTGTTGAAGTTGAGAATCATCCATGGTTTGTTGCGGTTCAGTTCCATCCGGAATTCCAGTCAAAACCGCTGGCACCGCATCCGTTATTTTTGGGCTTTGTGAATGCAGCTCTGGCCCGGCATCAGAATCAGGTGAGTGTACCCGTTTAAGTTTAAGAAAAGTAAGTCAGGCAGTGCCTGACGAAAATCGACATCACATATTTATCAAGTCAGGCAGTGCCTGACCTACGACGCCATTAACCAAGACGGCGGGTGGCGGGGGCGCTCTCGAAGAGAAGCCCCCAAATCGTTGAAGTCTCGGGGGCTTACGCGGAGCGCCCCCGCCACCCATGAATAGTATAATGAGTCGTCATTCAGGAGGAACTTTTGGATCGGGACGAACTGGCGACACGGTATCTGGATGAACTTCCTTATGAACCTTATCCGGTTCAGGAGGAGGCGTTACTCACGTGGTTTACAGCTGATGAGGGAGTGTTGGTTTGTGCTCCAACCGGAACCGGAAAAACACTGATTGCCGAAGCCGCTTTGTTCGAGGCGTTGCATACCAATAAAGTTGCTTACTACACAACTCCGCTGATTGCCCTGACCGAACAAAAGTTTCAGGAATTGCAGGACGCAGCTGTCCGCTGGGGATTTTCTGCGGATGATGTCGGACTGGTGACCGGCAATCGCAAAGTGAATCCCGATGCGCGGATTCTGGTTGTCGTCGCGGAAATTTTGCTCAATCGACTGCTCGATTCCGAACATCAATACTTTGATGAGACATTCGCTGTTGTGATGGATGAGTTCCATAGTTTCAACGATCCTGAACGGGGAGCAGTCTGGGAG
>DOCI01000173.1:60362-61367 GCA_003503535.1 Planctomycetaceae bacterium | reverse complement strand
CGGAGCAGTCTGGGAGTTGACGCTTGGCTTGTTGCCGAAACATATCCGACTGATGTTGCTGTCTGCGACGGTGGGAAATGCGATTGAGTTTCTGGGCTGGCTGCGGACTCAGCACAAGCGGAATTTGCGGCTGGTGCAATCGGAAGATCGACGAATTCCGCTGAATTTTCGCTGGGTGCCAGATCAACTGCTCGATGAGCAACTCGAAATTATGGCGGCTGGCGATGATGAATCCAACTACGTCCCAGCGCTTGTCTTCTGCTTCAATCGCTCGCAATGCTGGACGATCGCTGAGCAACTCAAGGGTAAGAGGCTCGTCACTAAAGAGCGTCAGAAAGAACTGGCATCTCGGCTGGAACAATACGACTGGTCTCAGGGAGCCGGCCCGAAATTGAAACCGATTCTGCTGCGAGGCGTCGGTGTACATCATGCCGGGATTCTGCCGAAGTATCGGCGGATTGTCGAAGAACTGTTTCAGGAAAAACTTCTTTCCGTTTGTATGTGCACGGAAACTTTGGCAGCCGGGATTAACTTGCCCGCTCGATCAGTTCTGTTGACATCGTTGATCAAAGGTCCGCCCGGCAAAATGAAGTTGATCGATGCCAGTGGTGCTCATCAAATGTTTGGCCGCGCAGGGCGGCCGCAGTATGATCATGAGGGATTTGTCTTCGCATTGCCCGACGAGGACGATGTTAAAATCCTTCGTTGGAAAGAGCGTTACGATCAAATCCCCGAGGACTGCAAAGATCCGATGCTGATCAAAGCCAAGAAGCGGATGAAAAAGAAGATGCCGACGCGCAACAGCAAGCGGCAATACTGGAATGAGGATCAATTTGAAAAACTGCGTCAGGCTCCCCCCGCTAACCTTTCAAGCAAAGGGCATCTCCCATGGCGGATGCTGGCCTGGCTGATCAAATCCTCTGACGATGTGATGCGTTTACGGCAGTTCGTTTCTCGCAGAATGCTGGCTGGTAAAGAACGTGAGCATGCTGAAAAACACTTGTA
>DOCI01000173.1:57996-60284 GCA_003503535.1 Planctomycetaceae bacterium | reverse complement strand
CTTGTTTCAGATGCTGAAAACGATGTGGGCAGGCGGATTTGTTAAACTCGATCCAGAACCTCCCGTGCCAAAGCCAGTCAATCAATCGGCTGATGAAAAGTCAGAAGATAAGCCGGAGGAGGAAGCGGCAGAATCGATCGGCTCATTCGGGAAACTGCTGCAGGCTGCCATTACCGATGAACCCAAAAACAAACCGAAGCCAAAATCAAAGTCCACTTCAGTAGATGCCCCTCGCGAAATTGAATGGATCCCTAAGAAAGTCACACCGACAGAGAAACTCGATGATTTCTTACGATTCCGCAGCATCAATCCGGTCTTCGGTTCCTATCTCGTGAAGATCATGGGGAAAGCGGATGAATTCGAACAGATTCAGCTTCTCGAAAGTGTGCTGGAAGTTCCCGGTTCGGTCGCCCGCGATGTCCGTCTGCCACTCGATTTTCTGGTCTCTGGAGAACTGGCGAAATCCTTTGTCGATTTTGAACTGATCGAACGGGGCATCCTCCCGAGTCATCGGATCTGGCCGGAACTTCCCGGCGATCCGTACGACATTTTCTACGAGGATTATCCACCGCCGATAGCCGATAAAGTTCGCATGTTATTTCAATCGGAATTTCCTGGCGTGCATGGACTGAGAACAACTCCCGTCTGGATTGTTGGCGACTTACTCAAATTCGACGGCAACTTTCAGAATTATGTCACGAGTCGAGACCTGACGAAACAGGAAGGAATTGTATTTCGACATCTGCTTCGCTTCTGCCTGCTCGTTCAGGAATTTCTGGATGTCTGCCCCGACGGTATTGAGCCTGTCGTCTGGCAGGAACGGCTGACGTTCTGGCAGGAAACCGTGACAAAAGCGTGTCGGGAAGTCGATCCGGTCACAACTGACAAGATGCTTGAAGTGGGGGAGTGATCGATGAGTTCCGACCGATCCGCCTGGGACCTTCCAGAAATAGCCGCGTATCAATCAGGACGGGGAATTATTCGCATACCCTGTGAACAGGATGTCCCATTCACTTCACGCGTGCGCGATCTGGTCGACACGCCCGAGTTTCAACGACTCCAGCACATCAGTCAACTTGGGTTGGTTGTCCGCGTATATCCGGGAGCAACGCATACTCGGTTTGAACATGCATTGGGCGTTTATCACAATGCGGTTCGGTATCTGGCTCATTTGAGTCGCAACGAGCGATTTACATCGCTGTGCACACAGAAAGATGCCGAGTTACTGCTGGTTGCTGCACTCTTGCACGATTTGGGTCACTGGCCTTTTTGCCATCCGATTGAAGACATGGCTCTTGCCAGCATTCCCGATCATGAAGAGTTTGCTCATCAGTTTCTGATGGGCGAGACCGAGCTGAATCGCGTTTTGAAAACGGTTTGGCAGATTGAACCGGCAGACGTACTCGATATTTTGGTGCCTCGTCGAAAATCATCGACACGGAGTTTGCTAAGATCGATTCTTTCCGGCCCGATTGATATCGACAAGATGGATTATCTGGATCGAGACAGCCTGCACGCGGGAGTTCCTTACGGTCGGAATTTTGACCGCAATCGCCTGATCACTTCTTTAACGGTCAATGAAGCTGGTGACGGATTGGCGATTACTTCCAAAGGGAAAACTGCAGCCGAGTTGATGGTGTTTGCCCGGTATGTGATGTTCAGCGAAGTTTACTGGCATCATGCGGTGCGGAGTGCGACATCGATGTTTGCCCGCAGTTTTTACGAACTGAGGGATCGGCTCGACCTGCAGGCGTTTTTCAGGCAGCGGGAATCGGAATCGATTGCCGATATGCGGGAAGCCGCCGGGGGAACTGATTGTGAAAGTTTGGTAGAAGGACTTCTCGGCTCAAAGCGTTCACTTTATAAGAGAGTAGCCGAATATTCTGCGGTTGATGATCCAGAAATTTATGAGCGTCTCGCTCATCGGCCCTTTGAAGAATTGATCCCGATCACACAAAAATTGCAGCAGATTCTGCTGCAGGAATTTCATATTTCGACAGAGCCTCATCAAATTCTAATCGATGCTCCGCCACCCAAGCGGGAAGTGCAATTCAAGATTGATGTGTTGTATACGAAGGATCAGAAATTCCGTTCTTTGACATCGGTTTCGCCGGTCGTGGAAGCCTTGGCTCACCGTCAGTTTGATGATTATGTGAAGAAAGTCCGGCTGTTTGTGGCCCCCGAACTGGTCGATCAATTGAATGAGGAAATCATCGAGCAGGCGATTAGTCGATTGTCGTTTTGAGATCTATAACAATGACGGTAATTCTGGGGGCTTCGCTGCGCTT
>DOCI01000173.1:52034-57705 GCA_003503535.1 Planctomycetaceae bacterium | reverse complement strand
TTCGGCTCGCCTCATAAAATCTAATCACTCAACACTTCCAGCAGTTTTTGAATATCTTCAGAAGTATTGTAGGCATGAGGGCTGACGCGGAAGTGGTCGTTTCTGGTGTTGAAGTAAACGCCTTTTTCACTGGCGGCTTGCTTCACCGTAAGTGGATCTTTATCGGGTAAATCAAAAGAGATGATTCCTGACCAATGATCGGCTTCTCGATTGGAATGAATAATTGCCCCAATCGACTGGAGGGACGACACAACTTCGTCAGTCACGGCCTTCAGTTGCTGGCTGATATTCTCGACGCCAACATCCTGAAACACCTGCAGACTGGCACCGAAGCCGGCCAGTCCGACCATGTTGTAGGTCCCCGCTTCGTAGCGACCTGCAGTCTTACGCAGATCCATGCACTCATGGCCGAATTCGCCGGCAGTGGCGACGCTGTTCCAGCCGACGTTGATCGGACGGAGCAAATCGAGATGCTCACGTTTCAGATAAAAAATCCCTGCCCCTTCAGGGCCGAGCAGCCATTTGTGTCCGTCAGCCGAGAGAAAATCGATGGGAGTTTCTTTTACATCCAGCGGGAACATGCCGAGGCCCTGAATCGCATCGACCATCAGCAAGGCACCTGCCTGATGCGTCACTTCTGTCAGCCGATTCAGATCGACTCGATAGCCGTGAGAAAATCCGACCCAGCTGCAAGATACGATTCGTGTTCGAGAATCGCAGGCGTTGCCGAACCGCTCGATATCTACGGAATTCTCTGGCATCGCAACTTTTCGTAGTTCCACTCCTTTGGATTCGAGCATCATCCACGGATAGAGATTCGAGGGAAACTCTCCCACCGGAATGACCACATTATCCCCCGCTTGCCAGGGAAATCCTTCTGCGACAAAGTTGATGCCTTCTGTTGTGCTGTGCGTCAGAGCGATTTCTTCGCGATCGGCATTGATCAGACTGGCAGCGATTCGTCTTGTCTTTTCGACTTCCGTTCGCCATTGCGGCCAGCGGGCATCGCCACTGCCAGCGATATCATTGGTCCAGCGAAGAATCGCCTGATGAGCAGCAGCGGTCAGCGGCGCTACGGCTGCATTATCAAAATAGGCCACGCCCGCATCGAGACGCATGGCTTCTCGGAGAGAGTTTGTCATAGAGGTTTAATTCAACAGAAAGTCATCAAGGCTATACAGTGTCGGCAATTTCATTGCACTTTTGCAGGTGAGCATGGACATAATCGAGAAAGTCGTTTTCCTGATTCTTTTTCGATAGTTCCAGGACCCGCTCCAAATCGAGAGGTTCACCAAAATAGACTCGAACTTTAGAAGGGCGAATGAAAATGGCTCCTCGTGGCATCGCTCGATTTGCTCCGACAATTCCGACTGGAACAATCGGTACACCGGCTCGTCTGGCTAGTGCAATGAATCCGGGTTTTAAAGTTCCAATCTCACCGTCAGTGGAACGTGTTCCTTCAGGAAAAACCGCAACGAGGAAACCCTGTTTCATACGTTTGATCGAAAGCCGAAAGCTCTCGATACCTCCCGCTTCCCGATTGATCGGCATCACAAAGCAATTTTTGAGAATCCACCCGACAATTGGAACACGAAACAGATTCTCCCGTGCCAGAAAACTGACGGGACGTGACAGGGGAAGTCCCACTAATAAAGGGTCGAGATAGCTTTGATGACTGATCAACAAGAGGGCCCCGGTATCACTTGGAATATGTTCCATCCCTTTTGCGCGATAGCGAAACCAGAGGACACACAGAAGCTGTAAAGGGATTTGTATGGAACGCCAAAGGAAATTCCTTCGAAAACCGATCTGCTGATCGGGATTTTTCTCAGTCTTTACATCTGTCAAACCAGACTGATCAAGTTGAGAGATGTCGTGTGCCATTGTATGGAAGGATGTCGATCAGATTTAAATTTGAGGAATAATGTGGGATAACAAGCTCTTGTCTATCGCATCGATGCCTCACTGACAAGGCATTTCTGGTCGTGATTCTTCAAGCCACCCGACAAAGAAATCCCTTTTTACACAAATTTTATCAATTCAAAAATAATGATAGACAAAAATCAAGACTGCAGGAGTCTCTTGATTTTGTAGTACCAACCCTTTCATACTGAACCTATGTCTTGGAGACGCCGTTTCAATTAACTTTGCAAAAATGTGCTCACTTGAACCAGTCACCATCTGAAGAATTTGAATTGCAATTGAGGGATTACGCCAGGCAGCTTTCTGGTGGGGATCTTAACGCGCTGGGTTCAATTTACGACCATGCGGGAACTCGTCTTCTGCGGTATGCCCTTTTTCTCGTCAAAGATCGAACCGAAGCAGATGATATTGTGCAGGCAACCATGTTAAAACTAGCCAGAAATCCAAAAAAACTGGTGCGATCCAAACATCCGGTGGCGTATCTGTTTCGAATTCTGCGGAATGAAGCCTACAGCATATTGTATCGTAGAAAGCCGTTCGAGCATTGCGATGTTTTGCCATTAGTGCCGGCTCGAACATCTTTGAATAGTGACGCCTGGGAGGTTACGGAAGCGGTTCATGAAGCTCTTGCGGAATTACCTGCAATACAAGCCGAAGTGATTACTTTGCATCTCTGGGAAAACCTGACGTTTCGTGAAGTTGCCGAAATCACCAACGAATCCATTAATACGGTGACCAGCAGATATCGGTATGGGATTGAGAAGTTATCGAAATCCTTGAGATCGTTCGACGATTCAGGTCAACCAGCCTGGAAAGAGATCGCCGTTAAATTACAAGTGCAGGGGTAAGTGTTTTTGTTTCCGGAAACTCTCTTCGGAAAGAAATTAAAATTAGAACCGAAAATAATTATGTCCCATTCCTGTCAAACAATTGAAGACCTGGTCGTCCTTTCTTCGCCGACCTTAAAGGCGGGGGATGGTCTGCGCCTTCAGTTGATGCGGCAGGTACGCAAGGACGCCTGGCAGCGGACTGCGCGACGGCAGCTTACTGTGATCGCTACTCTATGTGTTGTGCTCTTTATCGTTGCGGAATCTCAATTGCATTCTGTTTCACGAACAGCGGCTGTGGTCATGCAGCCTCTGGTGATCCAGCCATCACAAAGCTCACTTTGTAAGCTGAATGTTTCTCCGGAATCCATTGGAGAATGGGGGCATGTCGATGCCGTCCTGGCTTATCGCTCTCACATTTCAGCAACAATCCGTTTGTAAATGCAATCCAATCACACATCTTTTCAGAACTCACGAAGTCGATCGTGAAATCGTTTGATCCTGCGTCCATTGCTATCCATCTAGTCTACAACACTGGCGATTTTATGTCTGCGGTTCCAGTCGATCTTGGAAAATGGTTCTTACAACATGCCGGCGATTCTTCGTCCCTGAAAGCCGATCAGGTTCCTCGCCTGGTCGATCACATTCTTTCCGGAGCCCGCAGTTGTGGTGCCAGCGATATTCACCTGCGTCCCACAGGCGATGGCCTGGAAATGCGGTGGCGAATTGATGGCGTCATTCAAACAGTCACAAGTTTCCCTCAACTTTTTGCAGCGAATATCGTCGCCCGCTTAAAGGTGCTGGCCAACTTATTGACATATCGAGTAGATGTCCCGCAGGAAGGTCGATTGCAATCATCCATTGCTGGGGAAGAGACGCGAATCAGTGTGTTCCCAACACAGTTTGGCGAAAAAGTTGTCATACGCCTGTTTGCTGATTCGGGTCGTTTGGAGAAGATTGAAGATCTCGATTTGCCGGAGGACATCGTTGGCAAGTTTGGCCATCTGCTCGAACAGACGAGTGGCGTGATTGTACTGACTGGCCCGGCCGGCAGTGGGAAAACAACAACAATATATGCCGCGATGCGGGAAATGTTACACAAATCAGCCGGGGAGCGGAGTCTAGTCTCTTTAGAGGATCCCGTGGAAGTGGTGGTTCCTCATGTGGATCAGACTTCTGCTAATCCTAAAGCGGGAATGGATATGATGACAGGCTTACGATCATTAGTCAGGCAGGACCCGGATGTGATTATGGTTGGCGAAATCCGTGACCGTGAAACAGCCGAGACGGTCTTTCAAGCCTCGTTAATTGGAAATCTCATCCTCACAACATTCCATGCCGGTTCCTGCACACGAGCGTTGAGTCGTTTGAGTGATATGGGGATCGAGCCCTATTTATTAAGAAGTGGATTGCTGGCCGTTTTCAGCCAGCGTCTTCTGCGGGCACTTTGTCGTTGTAAAAAGATTTCGACGGATGAGTCCGATTTGTTAGCTGGCCAATTCGAATCTGTGGCATTACCTGTCGGGTGCGATGTCTGTCGAGGGACGGGATATCTGGGGAGAAAAGTTCTGTCAGAATATCTCGATCCCGACTGGCCTGAGATTTCTGAAGCGATTTTGAAACGGCAGGATGTGAAAACTTTGAATGAGCTGGCCGCTGCCTCTGGTATGATTAGCCTGCGAGATCGTGCCAGGACTTTAGTCGCTGAGCATATTGTCAGTCCTCAGGAAATGATCCGTGTCTTAGGGGCCAGTTAGATCGAATAGGTCAGGCACTGCCTGACGAAGTTCAACGTCCATCATTAATCATGTCAGACATATCCTGACCTACAAAAACTCATTATAGAGCCTTTGCCATGTTTCCTTTCAAGTCCCAGTTTTCGCTCGAAGAACTCCATGAGTTCAACGATCTGTTAACGGGAATTGTGCGTGGCGAAGCCGGATTGGTCGAAGGATTACAGGCAGCTGTTGAAGGGACACGCCCACGGTTGAGTCGAACGTTACAGAAACTTGTGAGGGATCTCGAACTGGGTTCTTCTCTATCAGAATCGATCGCTCATCAAAGTGATGTCTTTCCGGAACAGTATCGTGAGGTCGTGGCCTCAGGAGAGCAGGGGGGAGATATTCTCGGCACCATCCTGGAAACCTATGGGAATTACATCCAGCAATTGTTCACACTCCGGCAGCGGCTGGGTCGGGCGATGATGTATCCGCTGCTCGTCATGTTCACTGCCTACATGCTGTTTCTATTTGTAGGCAGAATGACCGTGCGAGGGTATCTCGCATTTGATGAAGCCAGTCGCCTTCAACCTAATCAAATCGTGCAGTTTATGGATTCCATTTACGCCACGGCCTGGATCTGGGGTTGGATTCCTCCACTGATTCTTTTCGCTGGCTGGTTCAGTTGGCTGCGAAGTAACGACGGGCGAAGTTTAAATCTTTCCGGTGGTGCTTCACTGATGCGATTCATACCGGGAGTCACAAATATTCTGAGACTGCATCGGTTAGCGAATTTCACGGAAATGATGTCGATGATGATTTCCCGTCATGTCCCCTATGGAGAAGCACTACGGATTTCCGCAGCCGCAACGGGAGATGCGAGTTTGATTGGAATGAGTCAGGCACCAACAGATCATCATTTGCAGGAAGTTGTTTTGCCACCATTTCTGGCCTGGCTGATTCAATCCGGTCAGGGGCAGTCGGATGTGAGCCGCCCTTTGTATCATGCGGGGCAGTTGTATCGCAGAAAAGCAGAACTGCTGACTGAATGGCTCAAACTCCTGGCACCGTTGGTGTTTCTGTTTTTGGTGGGAGGCGGTGCAACATTGATGTACGTGCTGACAGTCTTCCTGCCATTTATCAATTTACTGGATCAACTTTCATGATTTAATAATACGCCAGGGTGGCTGGGGTCGTAGCGAA
>DOCI01000173.1:50145-51972 GCA_003503535.1 Planctomycetaceae bacterium | reverse complement strand
GGCTCACAGAGCCGTGGCACTTCAAAATCAATTTAATTTTGATTCTCAAATCATGCCAGACTTTCACTACATCGCGATCGACCAGACGGGGAACCGTCATACGGGGACGCTGCAGGCAGACTCAGTCGAAGCTGCTCAACGGGAGTTGAAAGAATCGCGAGGCTGGACCTTACTTGAATTCAAAGAACAGGAAAAGAATTCTCCAGAAGAAAAACTTTCACGCGGAGCCAGTGAAGATCTGGCGGCTCAATTGGCCGAATTGACGGCCAGTCAATTGCCGCTGGAACAAGGTCTGCGAAAATTAGCGGATGAACTGGCAGTCTTTTCAACATGGGGGCGAAAACGACAACGAGAGCAACTTCAGCGACTGGCCAGTCGACTCGAAGCCGGACAATCGCTCGACGATGCCCTCCAGGTTCAGGGAGCCCCGGCTGATTTAATCGCAGCCATTCGAGCCGGGCTGGTCACAGGAAAAACTGGTCAGGCGATGAGTCAGTATGTGACTTATGTTAAAAATCTGTCCACATTACGAAGTCGAGTTTCAATCAGTTTTTTTTACCCGGCATTTCTGTTTTCGGTTTCGATGACATTATTTTTCGGACTGCTAATTTACCTCGGGCCACTAATTCTCAATTTTTCTGATATCTTTTATGGCTTCGGCATGCAACTGCCTTTGATAACGTCTTCATTATTGGAAACGACCAAATTTATTTTTGATTTTGGAGCCATAATATTTTTTACGGGATTGGCAGGAGTTGTTCTTTTCTGTGTGCTTTGTTTTGTATTACCGAGACAAACTGTGCGCAGGATGCAACTTTCAATTCCGATATTCGGGAATATTTTGCAATCTATTTCCATGTCACGTTTTACTCATGCCTTGGGTTTTCTAACAGACAATGATGTGCCATTGGCGGAAGCGTTAAGGCTGGCCGGTCAAAGTGCTGACGACGCGGTCGTTGCAGAAGCTTCACAACACTGGGCCGCTCGACTGGAAGCCGGGGAATCTCTACGGGATGCAGCTGATCGAATTCGTGGAATCCCTGCAGATTTAATTGAATCGCTGCATTGGAATTCTGATCGTGAAATTTTGAGCCGAGCATTGCACGCCCTGGGTGAAATGTATGAGAGTAGAGCACGGATTCAGGCCGTTACCATAACGGCTTTTACAGAACCAGTGATCGTTATTCTGGTGGGCATTTTGTTTATATGGATTGTGATTGCACTGTTTTTTCCACTGATTCATTTAATGAATGAATTATCGTAACTGTCACTGGCAACAGCCGAGCGAATTATTATGTTCCAATTTCTCATCTTTGTAATCTCTCTGGTCTTGCTGATCGCAATGATTGGCATGGGATCTCCGATTGGTATATTTTCGTCACTACTGATTTGCCTGACAATTATTACATTGGCAATGATTAATTTCGCCTCCTGGAAAAACCGAGGCATTTCCACTCTCTGGTTAATCGCAACTTCCATCAAAAATAATCTGCCCTTACCTGAGTTGATTGATGCCCAGGCAACTGAGTTTCGCGGCAGCCGTGGGCGGAAGTTGATGGATCTTGCGGATCAACTGCGGGAAGGTGTCGCGCTGCCGATTGCGATTGATCAGTATCGCTCTTTAGTTCCTTCTCAGGGACAGTTGGCGATACGAGTTGGGGGAGAAACGGGAACATTAGGAGAAAGTCTGGATGTGACGGCTCGATACCTGGATCGATCTCGGGACCCGGATCGATATTCTTATTATTATCTTATCTTTTATATGATCTTTGTGTTGCTCTCCATTTTTTTTATAACTGGATTTTTCTTCTATTTTATTATTCCAAG
>DOCI01000173.1:47625-50055 GCA_003503535.1 Planctomycetaceae bacterium | reverse complement strand
TTCTTCTATTTTATTATTCCAAGGTACCGTGAGATATTTCTGGGATTTGGTGTCGAACTCCCTGGCATCACCGCATTACTCGTCACCATCGCTGATTTGAGTTCAGCTTATATTATGCCACTCTTCTTATTAGTGCTTTTTTACAGCTTGGTTTTAACTGCTGCCTGTTTCAGACGTTTTCGAGGCACGACGGTGAACCGCTCGAAAACATGGATAGACAGCCTGATCACCTTCCCTCGTGTTTTTTACCAGCCGTTTACGATTGTTGCTGATTTCATTCTCAGCTTTTTCCCGAAGCGGGTCACACCAGAAATACTGCGGCTCCTCTCGGTCTCCGCAGAAGCGGGCAAGCCGTTGATCGCCACAGTGGACTCACTTTCCAGGCACTTTCCGTTTCCCGATATCCGCAAACGAATGAGTAAAGTTCGGCTGAGCGTTGAACAGGGGACTGAGTTCTGGCAGGCAATGACACAGCAACGAATTGTGACCTCGCATCAGGCAGCGATTTTGCGGGCCGGGGAACGGAGTAATCAGCTCGGCTTCCTGCTTAGAGAAACCAGTATTTCCATGGAAGCGATCCGCTTTCATCATCGCTCAAATTTTTGGGAAATTGCCCGATGCGTTCTTTTGGTTGCCATGACTTTTCTGGTCGCCCTCATCGCGATTGGCATGTTTTATCCCCTTATTAGTCTTATTCACGATCTTTCGTAACATTCATGTTAAAAAACATCCACAATCCGAATCTCTTGCGATCAATTGCAACCCGAAAGCTTTCAAAGCGAAAGGCCTTCGGTGTTGTCGAAATGATTGTTTCGTTGATTCTGATTGGTACGTTAATGGCTTCAACGATTCCATTGATCGGATTACTCAATGCTCAACAGGCTCAGTCCAATCGTGAAATGATTGACCGGCAGATCGCGTTAAACCTCGTGGAAGTATTGCAGGCCGTGCCGGTGAATCAAATACAAACTCAGGCACAGTTGGATGAACTTACTAAATCTGTCGATCCGAAAAGTCAGCATCAGATTGAGATCAAAGCTTGGGAACCTGATGACTTGAATCGGATTCGATTTGACATTGCTATTGTTGAATCTGGAAACGTTCAATCAAAACCGACTCGTCTCTCAACCTGGCGGACACTGAGTGGAGGAACAAATGAATAAGAGCCTCGACTCCAGGAAAGCTCCGACGCACTTCCAGAGTCATCAGACAAGACGTGCTTTCACCCTCATTGAAATGGTGACTGTGATGGCTATAGCAGGAACGGTCACTTCGATTGCTGCGGGAATTATGTTCCTGGGTTTTCAGGTTGACCACAATTTCCGGCTGCAACAGCAGGATCAAAAGGCCGTTGAAACTTACGCCGAGTTATTCCGTGAAACCGTACATAAGCATCGTTTTGCACAGTTTCAGATTGTCGAAGGAAAGCTCCAGATTTTGTCTGCAGAGGAAGCCGAATCCCTGGAAGAATTTCAGTTCAGTCCGGGAGTGATTGAATTCTCTCAGAGATCCTCTAATGAGAGCGTTATTCGTTTTGAAAGTTTTCGCTTTTCGACAGATTGGAACGTGAGTTGGAGCCTGGATCTTGAAAAGAAGCTTGTATTAACTCGTTTCGATATGCGAGCTTCTCAGGAAACTGAGCGGACCAATTCGAATCAACCCAAACATCATTCCTTTGAAATTCTGGCCTCCACAGAGCGTTGGCAACCTTCAATGTCGACTTCACTTAGTGAACCGGCAGGAACATCAACGGAGGAAACGCCATGAAACAACGTCCTGATAGTCGTCGTGGAGCAATCCTGGTGATTGTCCTGGCCTGCATTGTGTTAACGGCTGGAGTGATCGGTAATCTCGTGAGGCAAACCGTCCTGACTCATCAGCAATCCAAACTCGAATTTGCTCACTCACAACTTAACGTATTAGCCGATGATGCGTTGGCCTATGCCATCCAGAAACATGCACAATCGGGAACGGTTCCCAAAGAAACCTGGACTATTTCCCGTGAAGAGTGGGATTTGAACTATGAAGGCCGCGTTGAAATCTCGTCCATGAATCAAACGGTCGCTGATGACTCAACGGCTGAATCAATTATCCAAGTTCAGGCACTCCTCTTCGAGGGTGAAGAGGTGATTCAGCAATTGACCAGATCTTATCCTTTAACGACTCCTTAGTGTGTTTGTCACTTTTGATTTCAGGGTTGATAAAGGCGTAACGAGCGACAACGGAGCGGTATATGGAAACAAACATTTTAAATCCAAGCCCTGGCAGGGCCCCAGAACGGAGAAAATAACTGATGAAAACTCACAAAGAATTATTCCCCAATCGAGACCGGTTCGGTTTTACATTGATCGAGCTATTGGTTGTCATCGCAATCATTGCGATCCTGGTGGCATTACTGCTCCCAGCCGTGCAGCAGGCGCGTGAAGCAGC
>DOCI01000173.1:39146-47515 GCA_003503535.1 Planctomycetaceae bacterium | reverse complement strand
TACTCGAACCGGTTCCGACGTCGGCTGGATGGTCCGCATCCTTCCGCAGATGGATGACAACAATGCGTTCGACAAATTCGATTTCAAAGCCGGGGCTTACGATGCGGCGAATTTTCAAATTGCAGAATATTCTCCCCAGTGGACTCACTGTCCGTCATCGGCACTCCCACAGTTTGTTTCAGTTCCTGTCAACATTAAACCGAATGAAAATGCAGACAATTCTGAACAGGATTTATTAGGATTTGATGGAAGCGGCGAATCCGTTGAGATCTCAGTCACGAATTATGCCGGGGTGCACGGTGGGGCCAATGTCGCAATTGATCAGGACAATAACGGAGTCTTCATCTTAAATCAGGCGATTGCTCCACGTGATATTCGCGATGGCATGTCACACACTTTGATGGTTGGTGAAAAAATTTATGGCGGACTAAATCTCGGATGGATATCCGGTTCTCGTGCGACTCTAAGAAATACAGGAATTCCAATTAATCAGAATATCCAGGAATTAAGGAACTCAGGAGAATACCGCTTGAGAGAGGAATGGGAACCGAAGGATCCACTAGAAACAGGCGGATTTGATAGTGAACATGCTGGGGGAGCTCAATTCGTCCTTTGCGATTCCTCTGTGCGGTTTCTCTCGGAAAATATCGACATCGAAGTTTACAGAAACCTGGGCAATCGTGAAGATGGGGAGTTGTTGCGAGAATTTTAATACACTCCTTTTTAGTGAACCGTCTACCTGATGAATAATGCTGAAAATCTTGCAGTGGAGTTACAGTCTGCCGATCTCAAGACGCGGCAAAAAGCGGCTGAGCAATTGGCTCGAATGGCCGATGAGGCCAGTCCTGCACTGATCCCTCTATTCGATGCCATCAATGATGTGGATGAGACGGTTCGTGAGTGGTCCGTCGAGGCACTGGAAAATATGGGAACACCTCCGCAGCAGCAAATACCGGCTCTTACTGATTATCTTAATCGCACAAAATCAGTAGATTCTCGATGGTTTTCTCTGAAGATCCTGGGCCGATACGGAACCGAGGCTTCTGAGCATTTCGATCTGGTGACTCATTACTTTTCGAGTAACCATCCGCAAAACATTCGGATGCAGGCGATCAAAACCGCATGTAAGATAGCCTCCGCAGATCAGCAACAAGGCCTTAAAGACAAATTGAAAAAGCTGACTGCCGATGAGGATTCCCGCATTCAGCATCTGGCGAATGAAGAACTGATTCGCTGATGATGGAGTGAAGGGTACAAGCACGAAGCGCAAGCGAGTGTGTCAAACACGCTATAATTACACACTCGCTTGCGCTTTGTGCATGTAAGATTTGGGACTCCACAACGTGCATAAAAAAACTGGCGAACATCCATTCGCCAGTTTTTGTTTTTTCGCTGCTAAGTCAATTACTCGACAGTCCAGGTATCGCCCGTGCTGAAGAGGTCTTCGAGGTTGCCTGGGCCGTATTTTTCGGTGACGTCCTTGACCTGCTCGTTGACTTCGTCATCGTAGGTTGGACGGTCGATAGCGCGGAAGACGCCCATTGGTTCGGGGCTATCTGGGTATCGCATTTGCGATAGCAGGAAGGCGAGGGTTGGGTTTTCCTGTTTTTCATCGTGGAAGAGCAGGTCGTCTTCGCTGACGCCGCCTTTGCCCAGTTCGACAACTTCCGGCTGACTGAAATGATTCAGTCGAATCCCCTTGTCGCGATCTTTCCCAAAGATCAGCGGCTTGCCGTGTTCGAGGTAGATGCAGTTTTCGACCTTCTGGTCTTTCTTGGAAGCAAAATCGAAGGCCCCACTATTGAAGACGTTGCAGTCCTGATAGACCTCGACCAGTGCAGTTCCTTTGTGATTGGCTGCTCGTTCCAGAACATAGCACAGGTGGTTAATATCGACATCGACAGATCGAGCCGCGAAGGTAGCGCGGGCGCCTATTGCTACGGAAAGTGGTGTCAAAGGAGCATCGACGGAACCATAAGGCGTACTCTTGGTTCGTTTACCCTGAGGACTGGTCGGTGAATACTGCCCTTTGGTCAGGCCGTAAATCTGATTGTTAAACAGGATCACTTTCAGATTCACATTGCGGCGAATCATGTGCATAAAGTGATTTCCGCCGATGGAAAGGGAATCGCCATCGCCAGTGATCACCCAAACCTGTAAATCAGGCCGTGCCACTTTCAGGCCGGTTGCAATTGCAGGAGCACGACCGTGAATACTGTGCATGCCGTAGGTATTCATGTAATACGGGAACCGACTCGAGCAGCCGATGCCGGAGATGAACACGAACTCTTCCTTAGGTATATTCAGCGTCGGTAAGATTTTTTTGACCTGAGCCAAAATGGAATAGTCACCGCAACGAGGACACCAGCGGACTTCCTGGTCGCTGGCGAAATCTTTGGGGGTGAGAACTGGAAGTTCAATACTTGTACTCATGAGGAGTCCTATCTCAACAGAACTTGATAATTGTCTTATTATAACCGTCTAACCTGCGACGGCGTGATTATTTCTTCAGGTTTTCAAGAATGGCATCGTAAACTTCGCTGACGAGGAATGGTTTCCCCTTCATCTTGTTCAGCCCCTTGGCATCGCACAGGAACATCGCTCGCAGAAGGAAGCGAAGCTGTCCGGTGTTGAGTTCGGGGACGAGAACTTTATCGAAGCGTTTGATGACCTCTTCCAGATTCTTAGGAAACGGGTTGAGGTAGCGGATGTGTGCCAGCGTGACTTTATGGCCATCTTTTTGTGCTCGCTGGACAGCTGTGCGGACAGAACCGTAAGTACCGCCCCAGCTGATGACGAGCAGGTCGCCGGAATCGGGTCCTTCGAGTGGTTGTTCGGGAATATGATTGGCGATGCCGGCGATCTTTTTGGCTCGCGTTTCAATCATGTGCTGATGGTTGTCGGGATCGTAGCTGACGTTCCCTGTTCCATCCGATTTTTCCAGTCCTCCAACACGGTGTTCAAGACCCTTCGTACCCGGTAATGCCCAAGGGCGAACGAGGCGATCATTTCGCAGATAAGGCAGATACTGGCCATCTTGTCCGTTGGCTTCTTTAATATGCTTGAAGTCGATCGGTTTGATGTCTTTGAGATCAGGAATCTTCCAAGGCTCGGCTCCGTTGGCGATGTAACCATCACTCAGGAGGAAGACCGGCGTCATAAATTCGACGGCCAGCCGCAAAGCTTCTCGGGCGACATCGAAAGCATCGCCTGGAGTGGCAGCCGCGATAATCGGCATTGGACATTCGCCGTTGCGTCCAAAGAAGGACATCATCAGGTCAGCCTGTTCGGTTTTTGTCGGCAAACCGGTACTCGGTCCACCACGCTGTACATTGACGATGACCAGTGGCAATTCGGTGATGACTGCCAGCCCGATTCCCTCAGACTTCAACGCGATTCCCGGACCACTGCTGGCAGTGACTGCAAACGCTCCACCGAAAGAGGCTCCGACCGTTGCGGTAATGGCGGCGATTTCGTCTTCAACCTGAGCTGTGCGGACGCCGAAGTTTTTCAGCTTAGAAAGTTCGTGCAGAATATCGCTGGCAGGTGTGATCGGATATCCGGCATAAAACAGTTCTTTACCGGAAACATGAGCCGCAGCGACCAGTCCCATCGCAACTGCTTCATTACCGGTCATTTTGCGGTATTTGCCCGGCGGCAATTTCGCGGGTGGAACTTTGTAATGAACGGTGAAGGCCTGAGTCGAATACCCGAGGTCGGCCCCGGCTTTCAGAGCTGACAGGTTTGCCTGAACGAGTTCCGGACGTTTCGCAAACTTGGATTTGATCCAATCCTGAGTCGCCTTCGCATCCCGATCATAGAGCCAGTAGACAAGTCCGAGAGCGAAGAAGTTTTTGCAGCGGTCTGCTTCTTTGAGAGAGAGGCCGAGATCGGCGACGGAATCGCGTGTCAGGCGAGTCATATCGACTTTATGGACACGATAACCGGCCAAAGAGTCATTGTCGTCTTCGAGCGGATTTGTTGCGTATCCAGCCTTGGACAGTCCGGATTTATCGAAAGCATCCTTATTGACAATGAGTGTTCCGCCCCGTTTCAGGTCGGCCAGGTTTGTCTTCAGGGCAGCGGGGTTCATAGCGACAAGGGTGTCGACTTCATCTCCCGGCGTGAAAATATCGGTGCTGGAGAAGCAGAGCTGGAACCCGGAAACTCCGTTTAGGGTCCCGGCGGGGGCACGAATTTCCGCGGGGAAGTCGGGAAGGGTGCTCACATCGTTCCCGAAGACAGCCGAAACATTGGTGAATTGGGTGCCAACGAGCTGCATGCCGTCGCCACTGTCGCCGCAAAAGCGGATGACGACCGCATCAACTTGCTCGGTTGTGCGAAAATTACCGTTACCATTCGATTGTGTATCAACTGCCGACATAATCTGGTTAGACTCCGTTATTCTTGCCATTCAGGCGAATCAACGTCGTAGAAACGACGTATTAAATGCGAATTCAGTTCGCTGTTTCAATTCCGGTTTTCTGCACAAATTCATCCCAGTGGATGGCTTGAGTGAATTCCGTACTCCGAGAATCATACTTAAGGAATATCGGCAAATCGGTTGCTTAACTCCGATAATCCATACAAGTTTCCCGGATTATCGTCATTCTTGCATTTACCAATGCACTTGGAAAGTGCGGATTAGGGCATTCAGGCAAGATTCGTGGATTGCTCAAGGGGGAATTTCACGGTGTCTGAGATTTCCGGCGAGTGAGCGGGATCATATTTGCAAATCCAGATATGTCAATTTCAATCCTGAAATTGAGTATTTCTCGCAGCAATTTGCTGGAAAGTCTGTCTTGAAGCGGCTGACCTGAAGTTTGTTGTAACAGGTGCAAAAGACAGGCTGAAATTGACTCGATATATGCGATCAGGTATTTCTCCTATCCCCACGCATTGAACTGGTTCCTGGTTCATTGCCAATCGTTTCGAAATCAATCTGCATTTCGAGGCTCTCCTCCCCAAAAATTGGCAGTTTCATGCTCAAATCCGATCAGACACTTCGATTGCTGTTCGCTTTCGTATCGATAGTTATCCTGTCAACAGGCCTGCAAAAGGTAAAGGCTCAGGGAATTCAGACTGATGCACGGCTTGGTCATACGGCGATGCCTGCCTTTGGCCGGGATACCGGAATTACGCATATTGAATTCATGCCATACATCCTCGATGAAGATGAAAGCATTCTTTTTGGTGATCTACGAGGCTTCATGACGAATGAAGGGAATGTCGGCGGGAATATTGGAACAGGTTATCGATTCCTGGAACCGAACGACATTCTCATGATTGGCGTGAACGGCAATTACGGCTTCGACCAATCGCTGGAAAAGATTTATCAGCAAATGTCCTTCGGCCTGGAAGGTTCGACTCGATTCGGAAGACTGACTTCCAATTTCTATGCTCCCGTTGGCGAGGATGAAAAGGTCTTGCAATCATCCACTGGGAATGTCCGCATGCAGGGTAATCAAATTGTACTGGACACCGTGGATACCATCGGAGTGGCGATGAAAGGAGTCGATGTCAATCTCGGCTTCTATATGCCGGGAGAGTTTGCCGACGAACGGAACATGGAAGCGATCGTCAGTTGGTATCACTTTGAAGGTTCAAATGTTGAGAATATCGATGGCGTCAAATTCCATGTACAGGGAGACATCACCCCTTATCTGCAAACTCAGTTTGCAATCTCCAATGACGATACTTTCGGCACGAATGTCACTCTGGGAATGTCATTTCGTTTCGGTAATAACGATGTTCCAGACAATCGACTTGATCGTCAATTCCGCCGATTCAACGATTCCAACTACAACGTTATTGTGAGCAAACGCTCTGAGTTTGGAACGGCTATTCCTTTGATTAATCCAATCACGAACAACGCGTATGTTGTTCAAAACATTCAAAATACAGGTGTTCCTGCACCATCAACCATAATGAGTATTGCTGCCCAGGATGGAACTGCCGAAAACCCGTTCGACACGATTGCCGAAGCACAAACAGCTGGTGGAGACATCTTCTACTTGCGTGAAGGTTCGAGCTTTAATGAGTCGATTGTGCTGCAGGATGGTCAGAAGCTGTTTGGAGAAGGGAGCGCCTTCTCTATCGACACCGTCAATTATGGAACCGTTTCGATGGATGCCAACGCCAGTGCAGCTCCCGTGACCATCAATGCGAGTCTGAACAATCCCGCGATTACACTGGCTGACAACACATCTATTGCCGGTTTGACATTGAACCCTGCTGCCGGCTCGACCAGTGGGGATTTAATTGTCGCCAATGGCATCGATAATTTCCGAATTGAGAATGTGACACTCAACGATGCAACTGAGAGTGGACTTGTCATCGACTCCTCAACCAATGGCTACGTCAACAATCTGACTATCAACGACAGTCAGGGAGACGGAGTGAAAATCCTCAACCACGATGGTTATATGCGGCTCGATAATGTGAAAGTCGAAGGAGCTGAAGGCAATGGTGTCCTGCTGAGCGGTGGTCATGGCCAAACGGTTTTTGGTGGCGACCTTACATTGTTAAACAATCAGGGAAGTGGCCTACTGGTTGAAGATTTTGATTTGATCACCACTGTAGACGATCAGGGAACGGTCGATACGAGCGACGATGTCGAAACAGATGTTTATGGATTCGCCGCTGTTGAGAACCTGATTCTCCAGGGAGCGACTGGCAGCAAAGGTGTAGAACTTGTTGATAACACGGGCCTGATTGACATTTATACGATGGATATACAAACCACAAACGGCACGGGAATCGAATCGCGAAATTCTGATTTTGTTCGCATTCGCGATGGATCCGTCTCTTCAGTGAATGCACCGGCAATTGATGTTGAAGATTCGGCTGTCGATATTCGTCCCGATACGATTTCTGCAGATGGCGGAATGTATGGAATTCGCATGGTAAGAACCACTGGAACAGTCATGGCCAAAGGAGGTTTTGAAGAAGATAGCGGTGGAACAATCCAGAATACCGACACTGCAATTTATGTCGAGGATTCCGGCTCGGCAGGGTTCCAGTTCGGTAATTTTGTGGACAACACTCATGTGGCCGTCCTTCGAAATGCCGAAGTCCTGGATATAATTTCCTCCAAATTCACAGGAACAACCTCCACGATCGTTGATGCAGAGAACGTAAAACTGTTTGCTCTGACAAACAACATGTTTGAAGGGAACTCCACGACCATGGGGACAGCTGTGAATTATGTGGTCGATGAAACCGGTGGTTATGTCGCTCGAATGGTTCGAAATACGATCGTCGATTCCCCGAAAATATTCTTCAATGCTCAAACGATGCCTGGTGGAGAGTCGGCCTCGCTTGACTTCAATTTTTCAGAAAACAGTGTCGATTTGAGCCAGGCATTGGGAATTGGTGCCAAAATGGATTGGACCGGTCCTGTGAATGCCAATATTGTCTCGAACTTTGTAACAGGCGATGCGGCTAATCAGAAAGCGTTTCAATTCCTGACAGGAGATTCTGCCGAATTGGGAACATTCACCTTCTCTCAAAATATTCTGGGATTCACCGAACAAAACGCTACCGCGATCGAAGTACTTTCACAATCGACTCTGGACCTGGCGGTCTTCAACAATGCGATTGAATTCCGAGGAATAGACAGCGTCGGTGTGCGTACTTCGGCCAGTAGAACGTCCACCCTGATCCTGTCGAACAACTTTATTGACGATTACGCCGGTGGAGCAACCGGGATTCTCTTCCCCTCAATCCACGATGGTTCAACTATCACGCTCGACGCCAACGAAATCAATCTGCAACGCTTCAGCACATTCGTCGACCGCGGCATCATCCTGAGCAACGTCACCGGCACTGACGATCCCTTCGTCACTCTAGTCTCGAACCTCAACAACACCATTAATGGAGCCACAACAGCTGTCTTTGTGCCTGCGAATTCGACAACTGGACGATTAGTAATTAATGGCCAGGTTTTTGAGTAGAATATTGTAATTCAATTTTGAGCGGTTACTTTTTGTGTTAAATTCAACGCAAATAAAAGAGAGCTGCTGCAGGATTCAGGAAGATCGCTGTTCCCCATTGGGAAAGTTTATACAAGCTTACGCAGCAGACACGACCTCAATTCAATGCCTGACCGGACAGTGGGCGATCAAATCGGGCTTGGGGATTTGACGCCAGCTCAACTTCTCTCATGCAATTGGTAACTCTTCGACCTCAGGGAGTCATTCTAAGGATCGAATAGATCCCTGTTGGGATGGGGATGTCATGGAAGCTGAAGAGGTAATCTGTATGAAGTGAATTTCTGGCATCCAAATCCCTGGACTTTTTAGCACCCTGTCTAATGTTGGATATCACTCCAGAAACCATTTAATCAGACCATTTTCAAATGGTATCTG
>DOCI01000173.1:38476-38983 GCA_003503535.1 Planctomycetaceae bacterium | reverse complement strand
GGTAATTTTTGAATATGCTTTAGAGGTTGGGCGAAGGCTCTCCCGGTCTTCATTCTTGGTTAAGATCAAGTTCGAGCAGCGAGGCATGCCCATTTTGCCTGAATTCACTCTTGCCGATTCCATAGAAAAAAGCCATTGATGCAGATTGTACATCAATGGCTTTTATTACTTTAAGCGGTCTGATTATTGTGGCGTGTCTTCAGCCGTTGGTAGATCTTTGGGCATCACATCAATCTGGATGTCATCTTCTGCTTCAGGAATCTGCGGCATTTTGCTGGCAGCCGGGAAGGCTGATTCTGGAATTTCTTCCAGGTTTTCCTTGCGATCTTCATTCTTCAGCAAAGAGTAGTGAGCTCCATCTTTGCCTTCGAGATCGAATCGTCCCCAGTAAGTGCGTGAATAGGGGTTGTAGTAGTACACGTAGCGGGGTCGTGAGGGGTAATGCACGCAGTAGTGGTAGCGATAACCAACATAGCTCGGAGTCGGTTTGTAGTAGTAGGAACGGAC
>DOCI01000173.1:37987-38425 GCA_003503535.1 Planctomycetaceae bacterium | reverse complement strand
GGTAGTAGTAGGAACGGACATGGTACTGCTGCTGTGGTTTGTAACTCCAGCCACCGTAATACTGGCGATATCCCTGGAATGCTTCAGCATTCTGTTCGACGGCAATACCTGCCATCAGGGCGATCATTGTAAGTAGCATTGTGTTTCTGATTGTGCGTGTCATCTGTTCTTTCCTTCGAGTTTTCGGAGATTCGATTTGTGTTTGTTTCGTGTGTCGTTGAAGACATCATTGAAACGCAGTTCTCCAGGAATTCTTCCCCGAAATTATTGAAATTATTCCATTTTCATTTTTATCTGAGATTTGCAGCTCAGATGCTGTTTAGATGTTAACCAGATTTAATCGCAGTTCGCAAACAGATTCAACCCTTCATACTCATAATCGCAAAATTTGCAAAACAAACAGGGGGATGGAATCCAGATTAGACCATTTTCAAATGG
>DOCI01000173.1:36338-37885 GCA_003503535.1 Planctomycetaceae bacterium | reverse complement strand
ATTAGACCATTTTCAAATGGTTTGCTGCAGTCGCTTGGGTACCTAATGTCCTAAATACGCTGTGTTTGCTCCTGCTGAACGCTGCAGTTATTTTTTGAATAGGCAATATTATTCATTCAATTCAGGAAGATAAACGAATTTACCATTTTTCCGAATAAGAATTCAATTTCACGAGAAGACATCCAATGTCTGTTCGTTTCCCAATAAACCTGACATAGCAATTGAGACTTTGTTAGTTGCTTTGGTACAGTGAACACAATAACGAAACACAAATTCAGTAGATATTGGGTCAGCACAATGGACAGTTATCGGTTTTTCACATCGCTATTTCTTTCAGCGATTATCACATCCAGCCTGATCGGATCAGTTGCCACAGCTGATGAAAATCCCCAGGTTCTGGCCAATCAGGCTTTTGGCATCCTCAAGGCGAAGTGCTACAGCTGTCATGGGGGAGAAGAAACCTACTCAGGATTACGCATCCTTGATCGCGATGTTCTGTTTGCCAATCGGACTGGTAAACCCTTTATTAAATCCGGCGATCCGATCGCTTCCAAGATCTGGGAAGTTATTAAAGAGGATAACATGCCGGTTTCCCCGGACGACTATGTCACTCCCGTCCCCCTGACAGCTGAGGAAAAAGAAACTTTGCGGAACTGGATTCTGGCAGGGGCTCCCATTCCGGAATCAGGAGCTGATCGAGACCATATTTCTCGACTGCAAGTCCTCCAGTGGATTGAAGAAGATACGGATGATCTCGATAGCCGTGATAAAGGCACAACCAAATATCTTTCCCTGGTCCATTTGCACAACAACCCGGAAATCTCAGAATACGATCTGCGACTGCATCGTGCCGCTTTATCCAAAGCCCTCAACAGCATCAGCCTTTCCGATGTCATCGTGCTTCCTAAAGCGATCGACAAATACAATACCGTTTATCGCATCGACCTGGACGACTACCGCTGGACGGCTCAAATCTGGTCGAAAATGCTTGATCATTATCCCTATGGATTGATGCCGAATACCAGAAACAAAGCCGAATACGAACTGTTTGAAGATATCGAACGAAATCTCGATGGGTATTTCGATTACTTCACCGATATCCGGGCCGACTGGTTCGTCGCCAAAGCAATTCGTCCCCCTTTGTATCACATGTTCCTCAACATTCCTGAAGATGTTTACGATCTGGAAGCCCGACTGGGGGTCAATCGAATGCAGGATTTGAAAAGGGGGGAAATGCTGCGTGCTGGAGTGCTCGTCAGTGGGATTTCCAGCCAGAACCGTATTATGGATCGCCATCGTTCCAACTACGGTTCTTACTGGATCAGCTACGATTTCCAGAAAGAATCGGGTAATGGCAATATTGCACGATATCCCCTGGGGCCAGATCATGGCGATGAGATCATCAATAAGTTCTGTTTTTCTCACGATGGTGGCGAGATTATCTATCGCCTGCCTAACGGCTTACAGGCTTATATGCTGATCGACAATCACGGTAAACGAATCGATGTCGGGCCAACTTCAATTGTAGCCGACGGGGCCAGAGTTTC
>DOCI01000173.1:24857-36283 GCA_003503535.1 Planctomycetaceae bacterium | reverse complement strand
AGAGTTTCTGGGACAACGGAAATCGTTAATGGACTTTCCTGTATTACCTGTCACAAGCACGGCACCAAGAGCTTTGACGATGTGATCAGTTTCTCCCATGCGGTTCGCCATGCCAAGGCTCGGGAACTGATTGACGAAATTTATGATGTCGATGCCATGCAGAAAGTCCTGAAAAGGGATCGCCGCGACCATTTACTCCTGCTCGTCGAAACCATTGGACCATTTCTGCAAGTCGGTGAAGATAAGGACAAAGCGATTGAATCTTTTCCTGAACCAATTTCACTCGTCGCTCGACAATACGACAAAAATATGACGGTTGAAGATATCGCCTGTGAACTCGGGTATGAAAATTCTTCGCAAATCAATCTGAATGACGATGATTTGATCGACCTCGGCCTGGGACTTCTGCGACCGGAATTTGCTGATCGACCAGCTGACCTTGTTTATAAACGTTCGATGTGGGATTCAATTGTCGGAGGGACTTCAGTCTATCAGGAAGCCTGCGAAGTGCTGGGTCTCGGCCAGCCGATTCTTCGAAAAGGAACTCAGAAATATTAAATTATTCAGAGGAAGAAAGTCAGACTTCATCCGTTCCATAAGCATACAAACTTTAACAACACACAATAAGGGCTTAAAATCATGTACTCACTTCTCGCGACCATTAGAAACAAAGTGTTTCTCGGACTGATTATTGCAGGAGTTGCACTGAACACAACTTCGACGGCTCAAGCCGGAATGTCCCTCAAGGACGCCTGCCAGGTCATTGCCGATACCGTTTGCACTTATTTTGAACAGAAGGAAGAAACTTCTGTATTGATTGGCAATTACTACGGCGGCAGTGGTCCTGAAATACAACGGATTCTCAAAGTTTTAATTGAAGCCAAAGGGTTCGACACTAAGGATGGTATGACACTCGAAGGTCGTTGCATTGCGATTGCAGGAGATGATTTAAAGATTCGTGTTGTGTCGACCTTGCTCAGCAGAAATTATGAGCCAATTACGACAATTCCAGTTACTCAGGATGTCGATCTTGTTATCGATGATAAGTCCGACACGCTCAAAGGAACCGGCACGAATGTCGATGTGACTAAGTATTTCAAAGACGGTCGCATCGAACAGGAAGCTCTCAAAGAGGGCGTGAATGCGTCGCAAAAACGTGAGGAATACGTCAACAAGGAAATCGCCAAATCCTATCAGGATCAAAATTCGATTGACGATTATCAGCTTTCTACAGTTGTGGTCGACAATGCAAGTGTCTCGCCTGAAAGTGGCAGCGATTTTTCTGTCGAACTGCTGGTCAAAAATGAATATGGAGAGTTCGTCGAGAAGAAGTCTTACCTTCACAAAGGCAAACCGTTTGTCGACTACAACTTTGGTGATGTGATTGGTATCCGTGTCAACAATAAAGCCGATCACGATGTCGTCGTTGATGTTTCCATCGATGGCATCTCTGTCTTCGAATACACAGAAATCCCTGGCTATAGAATCGAAAAACTATTCCAGGTCCGCAAGCACGATTACCAGACAGGCAATGGGGGCTCTTTGCTCGTCAAAGGCTGGCACGAAACCGATCAGAAAGTTAAAGAATTTCTTGTCACCGATGTCGCAAACAGCGAAGCTGTCGCGCTGAATCGACCACGCAATAATATCGGCCTGGTTACCGTTCTCTTTTATCCCGCCTGGGATAGACCAGAAGATAAGCCTGGTTACTTACTGACGAAGAAATCATCCACTCAGGATGCTGGGATGAAAAGGGGAGATACAGCCGGGGACAACAAAAAACCAACCGCATTGTACTTCGACCGAAACACTCCACTAGCTTCAATCGCAGTTCGCTACGATGTTAAAGTCGATCATAATGATGCTCAATTGCCCAAATGATCGAAGCTGAAGATTTAAAAGCCACCTGTGATCAGGGTGGCTTTTTTTATGTCAATTATGAATAGAGAAGACATTCTCTTGATGCGTTTTCATCGTTAGTAATTCCGTAGTTCAGGCTGTGCCTGATGACATACGAGGTCGTTCCCACAAACGTCAGGCACAGCCTGAACTACAGCAAAATAAACCGAAATTACTGATCGTTGTTCAACACTCCTTTCGGGCGGAACATGGGGATCGTAAACATCTGGCTTTCAAGATCTCGGCTTGCAGCGAATGACGGAACCTGTTCATTTCCTGAGAAGATTGGCAGTTTTTGGTTCACATACTCAACAATCTCCGGCCATTCGACATCACCCTGATAACGGTTTCGACCCTCATGAATTCCATCGGCTTTGCTCGCGGCTTCGAGAATAAATTTGGTCAGATATCCGTGGCCAATGTTACCATCTTCAATCGCATATTGATGCTGTTCACTGGTGGCCGAGAGGACGAAAAAACCACTCAAATCGGCATCGTGTGCAAACTCCCGGACAGAAGTCTCTGTATTTGCCGCATTGTAACTGTGACAGGCATCCAGCAGAAAGATTGTCGGGGCAGGGATCGTTCTCAAGCTTTGAAACGTACTCCAGGGAATACCGTGCTTCTCAAGATCATTCTCTTTACTCTTAACATCTTCAGTGACAAATACAAAATGGTTTTCAATAGCATCGCCGTGGCCACCCAGAAAGACGATGATGACATCACGACGAGAATCGTCTCCATCAGACTGCTGTAAAATGGTTTGCTGTGTCCTGGAGATCGCGGCATCGACATCCGCTTTTTGCAGATTACGATTCAAACTTTCATTGGAAACAAATTCGACATTTCCAAGTTGATAATGCGGCGAAAACTGCTGAAACATTTTCAAGATACTCTGGGCATCAATTATGGGGAAAAGCAATGGTAAGTAATCACCCGTTGGTGAATAATCCTTACACGCCAGCAGGATAAGATGAATACGAATGGCAGGATTCAATTCAATTTGCGGAGCAAACACAACATCGGCTTCTCCGAAAATACGATGGTCGTACGTGTTCCCCACATCCTTTCGCACTGCCTTCACACGAAATCGACTGATGGGACTGCAGTGATCGGGTGGTATACGATTCCATTTCATGCGTGTTCTTCCGACCGATTTTTCAACCTCATCTGGAGAGGGCAGGGGGATGCCGTCCAGGTCAACAACCAGATCCGTCAGCTCATATCCCGATTTATCCGACATCAGAATTTCAACCTCAGCCGGAATGGAATCCTGAGGTTCAAAGCGTTCGCCGACATAAGGCCTGAGAATTCGCATTTCCGGCAACTTGGCAATTTCCTCTGCAAGTTTGTCACTCGCATTGGATACGGTTGGTTCTCTCAGAAGTCGAAATGTTCCATTCGTACTGCGTTCCCTTAACAGAAAATCAAAAAACCGATCTCCCGTTCCGCCGCGATCATATTTCAAGCGAAGCTGAGCAGCTTTGACAAGTCGCGGCGGTTGACCCGGTCCGCGATTGACAAGATACTGAACCAGTTCGTCTCCTTCAAATGCGGAGGATTTAAAATACCCTTCCGAAGTGTAGGCAACCCAATGCAGATTTGCGTTGACAAACAGAGTTGTGATCGGTTCCCAGGCAGGAGTGATACGACGTTCAAAGGTTTCAATTCCTCGTTCCCACTGGACATACAAATCTTCCCAGACAACCTGATTCAACAGAATCTTTTGCATTTCCCGGACATCAGAGCTGTATCGCTTTTGAGCCGCGGATTCCAATCGCACAATTCGATCCCCCGGCAAAAGTCCACGACCAGCCGCTATACCGCCATCGGTCACCTCTGTCACTTGAAGTCGATTCTGCATCACATCAAAATTAGCACCCCACTGGAGATTCTGGAGTGGGCCAGAAGTTTCGATTCCGCTCAGATTCCAGAATTTCAATGTCTGATCCCGACTGCTCGATGCCAGGATGCGGCCATCATGCGAACAACACAGTGAGAGTACATCGTCGCTATGATCCCGAAAGTATCGCACCAGTTGAGCCTGCTCGCCAACCTTCGTTGGCATACGATAAACATAAACGCCATAGTTGCTCACGGTTCCAATGGCAACTCCTACTGGTTCCTGAGACTGAGCCTCCGGCGGGGCAGGGATCCAGCAGTAATCGCTCATCAATCCTTGCATTCGTCGGTCCAGCACGATTGATGTTTTGAGACCAAGTGCACGATTTTCCAGATTGATCAATGAATTCTCGCTCGCATTCCGGGAACGAAAGCTTTCGTTGAATGTCCAATTTCCAGATGTCTGCTCATTGGAAACAAGTTGAACATCCCGCTGTTCCAGATCGCGCCGAAATCGCAGTGGTGTCAAATCCAGTGTGAATGTATTTCCGNNTCCATTTGATAATCACGCCGCTGCTGATTATCTGGAGCAGGAGCGACAAAATTGATCTCGGTAAATAGCTGATTCTGACGATCCACGTCGATTCGATAGTTCTCATCAGAGAGCAGATTGTCCAGTCCTGCTTTTTGAGCTGCTTTCAAATCAAACAGATGAAAAATTCCTGCAATTCCGTGCTGAGTTGCCAGATAATTCCCATCTGGACTGAAGCGGCAATTTGGAAGATCGTCTAAGTCAGTCTCTGTAAATGTACCGGCCAGCAGAGCAGGGGACTGGCTCAGGTCCCATAATTCCAGAGCCGGTTGCTGGTTCAAATTGGCAACCGCCAGCCAGCGTCCATCCTGTGTATAACTCAATGCTGCTGGAGTTGGGCCTTTATCGCGGAGAGATCGGACGAGTTGAGGCTTCACGAAACCTTTCCACTGCTGAATCAATCCACTTTGATCAGCGGTAAACCAGGTTTGATCGTCTGCAGGTTTAGAAATAGCTGTGATATCTCGCGAAACTCCATCATTATTGACTTCACGTAAAATCTCATATTTAGTTTGTCCCGGCTGAGAAATATCCCAGATCACAATCTGTTGTGCCCCCATCACGGCGACATGCTGATCGTCCAGAAATTGCACTGGAAGAGAGCGATTATAATATTCGGGAAATCCTTTTCTCAAGACGACAGATTCCCAGCGAGGAGCTCGCCAGATGCGGACTTCTGCATCCTGACTGACACTAACGAGTGATTGTCCATCGGAAGAAAAGCTCAAATCCTGAATGGTTTCCTGATGACCATTGGAAGAGTCGTCCAGCCGGGAAGGGGGGAGAGCCTGTTCGACTTGCCCCAGTTTTCGGTCGATCAAAATAATATCGCCCGTAGTACGAGCGGCGTATCCTCCGATAGCCAGATGATCCTGTGATGAATCCATCGCCAGAATCTGTCCACGATAGCCCCGCGAAATTTCCCAGGGAATCGATTTGATCTGCAGTAATCGTAACTGTCCCAATTCATTCGGCTTGGCAGCAGGATCGCGTTGAAGCTGCCAGACCTCGACACTTTTATCCACGCCGGCGGTATAGAGGAGGCTGCTATCGGGAGAGAACCCGAAACCGTGCGTCACTCCTGAAGGCCCTCGTTTATCCAAAACAAAACGAGGTGGGCCACCATCTACAAACGGCTGCTTAACCACAGGTTCAGCATGAGATGCTGTCAGAGAAATAACAAAGATGAGAAGGAAGGGGATTGCGATTACGCGGCGCATAGTTTCACTTTCGTTCAGACTATATGTGAGAGTTGGAATCTAATGAATCCAAAAGTCAGAATAAAATAGTCTGAGACGAAAGGGAATGGTGAACTAAATATTCGATAATGCGTATTGATGAATCTCTCTACTGTGGTGGACCAAATAATGGTTGTGGAGTTTCCGGCGGTGTACGCGGGCGGGGATTAAGTTCCGAAAGCACATAGTCCTGATCGGGTTGGGACAACTCAAGAATGGGAACCTGAAAATGCAGAAATTTGTTGTTGGGCACAGAGGCGTAATTTCTCAGTCCTTCAATTGCTCCCAGATATTCCTGGTCCGGTTCCGAAAAGGAGTTGAGTGGGATATCGATCCAGCTCAATGAATGCCCTGGGATGGTTGCCTCTCCGACACGCACCATAACGACTCCTTTCTGACCAGGCCCAGCAGGGGCTTCTTCATAAAATACCCAGAAGACGCCGCGGAAAGGACGAATATCTTTCCCATCAATGGGTTCTACGGGTGTCCATTCTCGGGAGAGAAGTTTGATGATCACCCGGTCGCCTGGTTTCATTCCGGCAAATTCACCACGAATCATCGGTTGCCCATCCGCATTCACCCAGTCTCTAACGACCGGATAACCGGGCGGGGCATCCGCAGGGGGACCTGCTGGTCCATCTGGACTGTTAGGTTTATTCATTGCTGGAGCAGTGGAACTGGGAGGTGGTCCACCGGGCGGGCCGCCTGAAGGAAGGTCCTTATTGGAGGCAACCTGAGTTTTGCTCTCAGGCGGAAGGTCAGCACGAGAATTTGCAGGCTGCTTAAAGACAAACTCCTGATCTTCCTTTCTTAGTTCATCAATTGGAATTCGTTTCTGCTCCTTATCGACCAATCTGATAACAACGACTGCCCCATCAAAACTCACGAAATCGCCGACAGCAAGCTCACGACCTGAAGCCGAAAGAAAGCGACGTCCTGAGTTTGCAGAAGTCGTCGCAGCGGCTTTCACATCTTCGGTGGAAACTTTTGCCAGCTTATCAACAGCAGATTCGGGTGTATTCGCCTTCGTGACTGGAGGAGAAGGAGATTCCGAGGAATTCTTATTCGTTTCGGAAGTACTTTTATTATCAGCGGCGGTATCTGATTCCTGATTGCTTTTGTCTGAACTGGCAACAGAGGACGTATTATCTGGTTTTTCTGAAGAGTTTGAATTCAATTGAGTCATCGCAAACCCAATGCCAATTCCGGCTCCAACAAACAGGAGAGCCATAATCATGACAGTTGTTGGTGAAATTCCTCCTCCAGTCGATGGGGGAGAGAGTGGTTGGGCTACGACTTCCCGAGCGGGTTCCGGCTGCCGGACTTTCATTTTATGTCCACAAGCTCCGCAGACGAGTCGCATTTCTGGTTCAATACTCTGTGGAAGCCCCAGAGTGGCTCCACATTTGCTGCACTTAATACTTTTCGGTTGACTCACAGTAACGGTCTCCTCCCATTACAAAATGATGATTTTCAGCCTCTATCAATTTGGTAATCGGGTTATCAGAAATCTTATTTTGAGGATCAATCCTGGAATGAATTGTCACTGTTGTAACGCAGACCTGCACTAAATCTTCCAGACATCATAAGACATTTCCAGAAAATCACCATGTTTTCTTACATAGAGATCAAGATCCACTGACATTTTATAGACCTGTTAAATCTCTGATATCGTGTAGACGTAGGAAAGAATCTAACAAATCTTTTTCAAATTCCCGTCGCTACGGTTTGAAAAGAGCAGGGGAGCTGGCGCATAATCGAATGACTACGATTCACACACTCAGAAGGTCCTCATCTCCCCGCGTTTTCTTGAAGTCGCCCCAGGCGGTCCGGTCACGCTCATGTCCTCTGAACTCTCTGGCAGCGACTACAGTCTGCTCGAATCACTCGGCACCATCCTCACAGATTCAGCCGTTCTCTCAAAATTGCCTCGTGCCTGGCATCGCGAAAAGCTCGTACAGGATCTCCGGGAAATCCTTCTGGATGAGAATGCCCGTTGTGCGGTTCTCACTGGAGAATCGGGAGCTGGCAAGACGGCCTTGATTTACGAACTGGCCCATCAGTTGGTTGAACAGGACACTGGTTGGACGATCGTACAAATCACCCCGACGGAGTTTCTGAAAGGGACGAGATATCTTGGGGAATGGGAAACGCAATTATCGAACCTTCTCCAGGTTATTTCCAAGCCGAATAAAGTCATTCTCTATATTCCCGCTCTTCATGAAATTACCACTGTCGGGCGATCGTCTTCTTCAGATAACAATGTCGCTTCTGCTTTGATCCCGCATATCGAACAGGGAAAGATTGTCATTCTGGGAGAAAGCAGTGAGGAAGAACTTCAGGAGGGATTTGCTGCGAATCCCGCCCTGAAAAGGCTCTTTCAACAGATCACACTCAAAGCTGCCGATGACGAGCTGACCAAGCAAATTGCCTGCGAAGTCATTGAAGAAGTCGATTTGAAGCCCACCTCTGCATTTGTCGATCGCGTTTTTGAACTCTCGGAATTCTCACAGGCTGGCCTTGAAAATCCAGGGCGCATCGTCGGGCTATTGCGTCAGGTTCTGGCCAATCGAACGGAAGGAAATGAACTTCCCAGCGATCAGGAAATTCTTTCGGTCATCGAAAAGTCGACAGGCGTCTCGACTCATTTGCTTGATGATCAGATTCCATTGAACCTGAAGGAGGTCCGTGCATTTTTTGAAGAGAAAGTGATCGGTCAACCTGAAGCGGTCAACGCAGCTGTCGATATCGTCACGTTGATCAAGTCTCGTTTGACTGATCCCGGCAAACCCTACGGAGTGATGCTCTTTGTGGGGCCGACCGGGGTCGGGAAAACTGAAATGGCTCGCTCGTTGGCAGAGTATTGTTTTGGCGATGCAAAACGACTCTCGCGAATTGATATGAGTGAATTCGCCACTTACGACGGCTTTGAACGGCTCAATGGCGGCAAAGGACGTGCAGGAGTCTTGACGACAATCGTACGCAAACAGCCCTTCTCTATCATTTTGCTGGATGAAATTGAGAAGGCTCATCTGAATGTTTACGATTTGTGCCTGCAGATTTTCGATGCGGGCCGTCTGTCGGATGGTCAGGGAAAAACCGCGGACTTCCGTCGCTCAATTATTATCATGACATCCAATGTCGGGGGGCAGATTTCGGAGGAACCTTCATTTGGATTTGGCCAGAATGAACAACAGGAAAGTCTGGATACCGAAATTCATCGTGAATTGGGTCATACATTCCGGCCTGAGTTCATCAATCGCATCGACCGCGTTGTCGTCTTCCGGCCTCTCACAAAAGATACCGCTGAGAAAATCGCCCGGCTCGAAGTCGATCGCGTTTTGCAACGCTCGGGTGTGACGGGAAGAAATCTGACAGTCAAAGTCGCTCCCAATGTCTTTCCCCTGCTCCTTCGGGAAGGCTATTCTCGGACATTCGGGGCACGGCCCCTCAAACGCGTCATTGAGCGTCTCCTGCTAATGCCTCTGGCTCGAAAACTGGTGACTGGGAAAGTCCCTTCAGATTCCATCATTCATCTTTCTGCCCGGCAACGGCAAATCAGTATTGAAGTGGAATCCCCAATTAAAGATGACGAACAGGTTCCGGAGCCATTTCAAATTGCCGAGTTGGATGAGCTGGATCGTATTCGTGAACGCGTGCAGGATTTGCGAGAACAATCCACGGGTTGGTCAGCTCGTAAAACGAATCTACTCGCGAGAACCGCAATTCCGGGCTTCTGGGATAATCGCGAGGAAGCTGAGTTCATTTCCGACCAGATCCATCGGCTGGAAACCGCAGCGAAGAAATTGGATTATCTCTGGCGTCTGGCGGATCGCAAAGCGACTCGTAAATTGGGACAGGACGATTTAGCCACTCTCGAAATTCGCACGCAACTTCTGGAGATGTTTCATCAAGATAGTGAATCGCCATTGTTTGGAGATGTTTATCTTTCGATTTCTGTGCTAAATCGAAAAGGGGACTCACAAGGAGGATTGCTGCGAGTTGCGGCCATGTATAAATCCTGGGCTCGTCGATTCAAACTCAAATGCGAACCGATCTCCGATCAGCTGACAGACTCGCCAATGAACGACAGCGTGATCCTGCATATCAGCGGACTCGGAGCGACAGCCTATCTGCTGGAAGAAAATGGCATTCACGAATTGACCAGACGTTCTTCCGACATGAACGAAAAACTTCGCGAGAGGATTCAAGTGGAGGTGCTGCCAGCGGATGTGCTCAACCCGGATATCTCCAGCGACGACATCAGCTTCGATGTGCAAACTCTTCACGATGTGACCGGCCGATTGATCCAGCGTCCGCAATGGAACGCGCGGTTCGTTCATGAGCCCTCTATGATTTCATTGCGAGTCCACTCGGATGGAACGCGACAATCTCTGGAGGAGCGTTTTGTCCCGCTGATGAAATCTTACGTGAGTGCTTACCAGAGCAGGGGGCCAATCGACGAAGGCCGGATCATTCGGATCTACGAAACCGGATCGACAGGAGTCGTTCGCGATCGTCGCACCGGTATCCGTTCTGGACGCGTCGATAAAATCTTCCGAGGCCATCTCGATCGCTTCCTGAGACTGCCTGAAATCAATTCATAAATCGAAATGCAGCTGTGCTATCCGCGGCCAAATTCCAATCCGACATATCCAATCGCGATTGCGTCACATCCTGAGCATTTAGACTCACTCCCCAAAAAATACTTTCGCTATGTCTAGGCGTTTTTTACAGTCGAATGAAACATAACGGACATTATCGGACGTTGGGTATCGGTTGAAATCCTGGCTTTCTCTGGATTTACCGAGTCTTCCTTAGAAAGGAAATGGAAGAAATGACTCAGAAAGAACGTCTGAAATCGATGCGTTAAGAAGCCCCCGGGATCTCCAATGATTCCGGGGGCAATTTCAGGTTCACTCTGTCGTATTACGGTCGCTGACTTTAAGTGACGAATGGGTGACTGTGGGCGAAACGCAGCGAAGCCGCCAGAGATTTTGCGTCGCTTTCTCAAGACTCAAGAGACGACTTCATCGCTTGCCACGGCCCCCTCTTCGAAGATACCAATTTTTCGGAAGCGATCGTAGCGATGGTCGATCAACTCTTGTGGACTTTTGCCGCTGAGCTGACGCAATGCCTGAACGATCTCGACTTTAAGATTTGTCGCCGCCTGGCGATGATTCCGATGAGCTCCTCCGAATGGTTCAGGAACCGTTTTGTCGATGACACCGAACTCAAGCAAATCGCTGGCGGTGAATCTCAGAGCGCGGGCGGCCTTATCGGCATGCTTGGCGTGCTTCCACAAAATGCCCGCACAACCTTCAGGGCTGATGACCGAATAGTAAGCATACTGCATCATGCAAACATGGTTACCAACGCCAATTCCAAGCGCCCCTCCAGACCCCCCTTCACTGATCACGACACTGACAATCGGAGTTGGCAGCCGCGACATCTCGCGAAGGTTATAAGCGATCTGATAAGAGATGCCACGTTCTTCGGAACCAATTCCGGGATAGGCTCCCGCCGTATCGATGAACGTTACGATTGGCAGATTGTACTTGGCAGCCATCTGCATCTTCTGGATCGCTTTACGATAGCCTTCGGGATGCGGCATGCCGTAATTATGGAGAGTTCTCTCTTTAAGATGTCGACCTTTGTGCTGGCCAACGAACATCACTTTGCGACCATCAATTCGCGCCATCCCTGTGACGATCGCTCGATCATCGCCGTAGGCGCGGTCGCCGTGCAGTTCGATAAATTCGTCGAAAACCAGATCGAGATAATCGAGTGTCTGCGGACGATTTTCGTGGCGGGCAACTTGGACGATTTGCCAGGGATCGAGGTTCTCAAAAACT
>DOCI01000173.1:23707-24728 GCA_003503535.1 Planctomycetaceae bacterium | reverse complement strand
TCTCGACGCAGTCGTACGATCTCGGCCCGCATATTCTTGATGGCTTCGAGCTTTTCCGGTGTCGGATCCTGCTGAGCATCCAGACTTTCCAGTCGTTCTTCTAAGTCGTGAATTTCACGTTCAAATGGCAGTGGCCGAAGGGTCATGAGCGGTAGTCTTATTTGTATTTAATTTTGGTAAGGTTGTCATAAGGAGGAACGAGGAGAATATCTCATTCCAGCTGAAAACAAAAGATCGTCTCACAGCATGTTCGTATCGAAATTACTTGAAATCAGGCAATTCATCGGCAAATGGTAAATCATCGGGATTCACTTGTGGCTTGGCAGGCGGAGCCGGTTTTTTTGCTGGTGGTGAATTTGGAGCAGGTGGCTTCGGTTGAGGCGGACGTTGCTGAGGTGGCTGCCGTTGCTGATTCGGTTGTCCCTGAGGTGGAGCCTGTTGTCCAGGCATGGGTTGGTTAGGATACTGGGGATAATAGCCCGGCATTTGCTGCCCAGGTTGAGGGGCATATTGACCAGGCATTTGCTGTCCCGGCATCCAACCCGGAGGTGGTTGCATCTGAGGTTGATTTGCAGGCTGCTGAGGTCTTTGCGGAGCTTTTTTCTTCTCCGGTTCCGGCTTTTTAGCAGGTGCCGGGGGCTGTTTTTTGGGTGTCGGTGCAACTTCCAATCCATCACGAATCCGCTGTTGTCGCTCAGCATCAGTTCGGCTATCTAATGTTGCAGCCACTGAATCGTCAAGTTCTGCCTTAGCTTTACTAATTTTTGCATTGGAATAAGCTTCAGGATCCTCGTTAAATATTTTCACACTGCGAAATTCAGATAACGCTTCGCTGGCTGAATCGGGCCGGTTCTCGGGCTTTTTGGCCAGCAATCGCAAAACGAATTTATCCATCTCAGGAGAGACGTTCTCATTGAAAGCCGAGGGAATCGCCGGTGGCTCCTGAATGTGTCTTATCAACAGATCATTCGGAGACGTTCCCATGAAAGGGGGTCTGCCTGTCAAACATTCATAGAGGGAC
>DOCI01000173.1:13982-23552 GCA_003503535.1 Planctomycetaceae bacterium | reverse complement strand
GACTGAGCCGAGGGGAGTTTGCGACGCACAATTTCAGGCGCGATATAAGTTCGAGTCCCCTGAATGGATTTCGATTTCCCCCCCAGCATTTTAGATAGACCTGAAGGTGCTTTCGAGGAAAGAGAAAAATCGATCAGGCGGACATCCGTCGCTTTCGTCATCATAATATTGTCAGGTTTAACATCCCGATGCAGCCAGCCTTTCTCATGAACATGAGCCAGCCCCATTAACAGGCATTCCACCAGTTTCCGCAGCCGCATGTGGATGACCAGAATATCTCCGCGGATAATCTGTTTCAGATTTGGCCCACCAAAATGCTCCATAATCATGTAGGCATGTTTTTTGGTTTGAACATGGCCAAAAACCTGAATGATATTGGGGTGATCGAGACCGGCAGCAATTTTGTATTCACGTTTTAAAGTAGCCTTCATTTCAGCTTCTTTAAACGCCTCTTCCAGTAGCAGCTTCATGGCGAAACGTTCGCCAGTTTCCTGATCGTTGACTTCCCAGATCTGACTGCAGGATCCGGTCGCGAGGCAATTCACCAGGCGGTAATTATCTATGAGGTGCTCTTCAGACACGATGTATCCTTCGGCCACTGAGCCGCTACTTCAAAATCAGGCTATCTCATAAGCCGATTTCGAGTCATTACAATTTTTCGTCAATCGCAATCCGGACAAACGATCATTTCAGGAAATGCTGAACAGCTTGCTGAGATTCAACGATCATTCCGTTTGGCACAATTCCTTAAAATTGCCCAATACAACTTACTGGATTATACGACAAACAAAGTGCCTGTCGAAAGTGTCGATTGAGAGAAATACCGGCTGCGCACAAAATCAACGTGCATTAGTCTGCGGTATCGGACAGGGCAAATACATAGAAAAAGCATTTTCGGAGAAGGATAACCGAATTATTTAGTGGAAATCACCGGCTTTTTGCTAAGTTCTGATGAGTGAATCATCGAAGAATTTGTTGGTGCAGGTAGACCAAAAGAAGGAATCCACCCCAAAGGAATAGACATCCCCGTCATCCAGCGGGCTTCATGGGAAGCGAGAAAAGCAACAACATCAGCCACATCCTGAGGTCTTCCAATCCCGAGAGGATGAGCATCTTCCAGTTTTTGCCACGCTTCCGAACTTAAATCGGCACTGTGTTTGTGAGCCATCGGAGTCTGTACGATGGCTGGTGAAACACACACTGCACGCTGTCCGTATGGGGCAATTTCCAAGGCTAAAGACTGCGTCATGCCAATTAAACCAGCTTTTGAAGCAGAATAAGCATGAAACCCTGGGCATCCTGCCATTCCCAGGACTGAAGCAATATTAATAATGACTCCGCCCTGCTCTGTTAAAAAGGGCAAAACCGCACGAGTCATTTTCATTGCCCCCGTCAAGTTGACGGAAATCAGCTTATCCCACTCATCATCTTCAATCTCTTCGAATTTCTTTGAGAATTCCACACCGGCATTGTTGACCAGAATCTCAATGTGCCCCAGTTCCTCATAACAGCAAGTAACGGCTTTCTGAATCATCTGAGAATTTGTCACATCGACTCGATGCCAGCAAACCGATGTACCGCGACGAACCAGACGTTTGATGAGACGGGTTGGCTTATCAAGACCAAGTAAAATCAAATCTGCACCTTCATCAGCCAGTCTCTCAGCAATAGCTCCACCAATCCCCTGATCACTGGGGCCGGTAATAATAGCGGCTGAATCTTCAAATCTTTTCATGGTGCGGGAGTCGAAAGAATTGAGCGGGATGATTTATTGAATTTCAGAAACAATACCGTTTCTGATGTTCAGTATACGAGTTAAAAGATTATTTCCTAAAAAATAAGCTTTAGCAAGTCTTTATCCCGTGACAGGTGATCTTTGATAGAACGGGAGAGATGTCACGATAGCAGGGTGAGTTTTACCGCGTATATTAATCAGGAGCTTTGTACCGATTACAGCTGACTGTGAGGGCACATAAGCCATGGCTATCGATTTTTCGAGGGTTGGCGAGAATGTACCTGATGTCACTTCCCCTATCGTTTGCCCATCCGCAGTTTCGACCGTCGCTCCTTCCCGGGCGATTCGACGCCCTTCCAACTCCAGTCCGACCCGCTGTTTCTCTAACCCCTCTTCGGACTTTGCCACAATCTGTTTCTGCCCCAGGAAACTATCTTTTTTAAGTGAGACTGCGAATTTCAACCCAGCAGAAAGAGGATCAATTGTTTCTGAGAGCTCGTGACCATAGAGCGGCATACCGGCTTCAAGTCGCAAAGTATCCCGACATCCTAACCCGCAGGCCTGCAGTGTTGGCTGATTCTGCTCATAAAAATGAGACCAGATTGCGTTGATTTCGTCAGGGGAGCCGATGAATTCAAAGCCATCTTCTCCTGTGTATCCGGTCCGGCTAATCAGAAAATCTCCCCCCTGCCCTGATTCCTGAACCGAATGGTAATACTTCAAATCAGCTGCTTGTGGAAAATCCTGACGAATGATGTCGACAGCCTTGGGGCCCTGAACGGCAATCATGGATGTCTCTAGAGTTTGGTCATCGATCTGCACATCGGAAAATTTCTGGGATTGAGTATTCCAGAACTCGACAATCTTTTCCCGATTCGAGGCATTAACTACGACAAGAAATTCATTCTCCAGGCGGTATACGAGAACATCATCTCGAATTCCCCCCTGCTCGTTCGTTGCCAGGGCATAGCGGATTCGTCCTGGCGAGAGCCGCGAAACATCGATCGTGACGACCCAATTCAAAAAGGATTCTGCATCGCCTCCCCGAATGTAGAGTCGCCCCATATGGGAAATATCGAACAACCCTGCCTCACGACGCACAGCATGATGTTCTTCTACGATGGTCGTGTACTGAATGGGCATTTCCCAGCCAGCAAATTCGACGAGCCGAGCCTGATGAGCGCGATGCCATTCGATCAAAGAAGTCTTCATCTGCATCTCATTCGTCAAATATAATTGATCTGCTGTGTCTTATCGTTTGGTGCGAAAAGCGTACCCTACGCGATTAGGATTCTCGTGAGGTCAATGTCGCTTTGAAATACTCGCGATTCAATCGAGCAATGTTGTTGACACTGATCCCCGCTGGACAGGCCGCTTCGCATTCGTTGGTGTTTGAACAACCTCCGAAACCTTCTTTATCCATTTGGGCCACCATCCGCAAAACACGAGTTTTACGTTCCGGGTCTCCCTGGGGCAAAAGTGCATACTGGGAAACTTTGGCAGAGACGAATAGCATCGCCGATGCGTTTTTGCAAGCCGCAACACAGGCTCCGCAGCCAATGCAGGTGGCCGCATCAAATGCTAAATCAGCATTCATTTTGGGAACAATCGTGGAATTCGCATCAGGAGCATTGCCCGTGTTCACGGAAACAAACGCCCCCGCCTGCATGATGCGATCAAACGCAGAACGATCAACGACCAGGTCTTTTAACACTGGAAACGCATCGGCTCGCCAAGGCTCAATCCAGACATCGTCCCCGTCTTTAAATTTCCGCATATGTAACTGACAGGCTGTCGTTTCGAGGTCTGGACCGTGAGCCTGACCGTTAATCATCATACTGCACGAACCACAAATCCCTTCACGGCAATCGTGATCGAATGCGACCGGTTCCTCGTTCTGAGATATCAGTTTTTCGTTCAAAACATCGAGCATCTCCAGAAACGACATGTGTTCAGAGACATCAGGAAGTTCGTAAGTTTTGAACTCGCCCTTAGTTTCCGTCTTGGACTGTCGCCAGATGTGGAGTGTCAGTTTCATGACAAGATCCTGAAGTTTACGAAAGCCGAGGACGGAAAGCGGAAAGCCGAAGTTTAGAATCAGCCACTGAAACTTTAATTCGGCTTTCCGCTTTCCTGTTTCCGCTTTCGATCAATAAAATTATTATGAATGAAATAACAGTGTTGGTTACTTGTAACTTCTTTGTGTCAGCTTGACGTTTTCGAAGTTGAGTTCTTCCTGATGACGAGTCGGTTCAGCATCGTCTCCCTGATATTCCCAGGCCGCTACGTGTGCGAAGTTCTCATCGTCTCTTTTCGCTTCATTTTCTGGAGTCTGATGTTCTTCCCGGAAGTGGCCCCCACACGATTCTTCACGTGCCAAAGCATCACGTGCGAGAAGTTCGCCGAATTCCAGGAAGTCAGCGACACGTCCTGCTTTTTCAAGTTCCATGTTGAGTTGATGTCCGGAACCCGTCACATGGACATTTTCCCAGAACTCCCAGCGGATACTCTGGATTTTTTCGATAGCCGCCTGCAAACCAGCTGCATTACGGGCCATGCCACAGTTGTCCCACATGACTAAACCGAGTTCGCGATGGAAACTGTCTACTGAACGAGAACCATTAATCGAGAGGAATTTATCGATCCTGCCCTGTACTTCCGATTCGACCTGCTCGAAAGCAGGATTGTTCGTGTCTACTTTTTCCAATTTGTTTGATGCCAGATGATGACCAACAGTATAAGGAGCGACGAAATACCCATCGGCCAGTCCCTGCATCAAAGCCGAGGCTCCAAGTCGGTTCGCTCCATGATCGGAGAAGTTCGCTTCACCCAGAACGTACAGACCAGGAATTGTGCTTTGCAGATTGTAGTCCACCCACAATCCGCCCATCGTATAATGCACGGCAGGGTAAATTTTCATTGGCACTTCGTAGGGATTTTCATTTGTAATCTTGCGATACATGTGGAACAGGTTGCCGTACTTGGCTTCAATGGCCTTTTGTCCCTGTTCGGCAATGGCCCGCTTGAAATCGAGATAGACTGCCCTGCCCGATTCATTCACCCCGAAACCTTCATCGCAACGTTCTTTGGCGGCTCGGGAAGCGACGTCGCGTGGCACCATGTTTCCGAATGCCGGATAACGACGTTCGAGATAGTAATCACGATCTGCTTCCGGAATTTGCTCGGGGGATCGTTTGTCGTTTACATCTTTCGGAACCCAGACGCGACCATCGTTCCGCAGCGATTCGCTCATCAATGTCAGTTTTGACTGGTAGTCGCCGGAAACGGGAATGCACGTTGGATGAATCTGTGTGTAACAGGGATTGGCGTAGTAGGCTCCCCGTTTGTAACATCGCCAGGCAGCCGTCACATTGCAGCCCATGGCGTTTGTAGACAGGTAGTAGGCGTTTCCATATCCACCCGTACAAAGTAGAACGGCATCACCAACATAGCGTTCGAGTTTGCCAGTCACCATGTTACGGACAATTACACCCCGGGCATTACCGTCGATGTTGACCAGATCGAGCATTTCACGACGTGCAAAATTCTGAACTTTGCCTTTATTGACCTGACGCATTAAAGCCGAGTAAGCACCGAGCAATAATTGCTGACCAGTTTGGCCGCGAGCATAGAAGGTTCGCGAAACCTGAGCCCCTCCGAAGGTGCGGTTGGCCAGTAATCCGCCATATTCACGGGCGAAAGGGACCCCCTGGGCAACACATTGATCAATGATGTTGGCTGAGACTTCCGCTAACCGATAAACATTAGCTTCACGCGAACGATAGTCGCCCCCTTTGACGGTATCGTAGAACAGCCGCCATACGGAATCGCCATCGTTGGGATAATTCTTAGCCGCATTGATTCCACCCTGAGCCGCGATGCTGTGTGCACGACGAGCGGAATCCTGATAGCAGAATGTCTTGACGTTATATCCCAGTTCCCCCAGAGAAGCCGCGGCTGAGGCTCCGGCGAGACCTGTGCCGATGACAAGGATTTCGTACTTTCGCTTGTTGTTCGGAGCAACAAGTTTCAGTTCGTTTTTATGTCGGGTCCACTTTTCGGCGATGGGACCTTCGGGAACGTTGGATTGCAACAGGGACATGATTTCATGTAATCCAGATGGAATAAAAAAATTGCAATGATACAGAGCTGATCAAAATTGTGTTAAACGCGATTGATCGTTTTCGCCCAACCGGAATGAGGCTCTATCGTCGCAGGTGTAAAAATGCAGAGTGGAGCTTTCAAATCAGAAAGCGATTTTGAATGTAATTTCTCCTGATGTTCTTCAATATCGGGAGTAGCGTAAGGATCGTAAGGACTCAGCCAGGCGTAAATTGGAAAGCTGGCAAAACCAACTGCAATAATAATCGCGAAGACAGGTCCAATTGTTTTTGTTAGTGGATCGTACTTGGGATGTTTCAGACCGAGCGTTTGAAACATGCTCGTTACTCCATGAGACAAGTGCCAACCGAGCAACAGAACACCGATAATATAACTGATGGCTGAGAGCGGAGACCGCATGATGATCATTGCTTTATCAAATGGTTCTCGGCCTTCAATTTTATCAGGCATCGTGATGTTGAAAGTAAAATCACCCAGGTGGATTAACAGGAAGATAAAGACAATCACACCCGTAAACAGCATGTAATTTTCTGGAGAGATAAAATAGGGGACTTTACGATCTGGGATTTTCGACTTTTTAACCGCGTAGCGTTTCTTGCGAGACTCCCGGTTTTCCAGGTTCGTTTCAAACCCGAGCCAGATATGAATGGCAAACAGTATCAATAGACCAAACTCTGCGACCTTAATCAGCATTTCCTGAGAATGCAGCGTATGAGCGTAGGTGTTATATGTATCTGGACCGACATACATCAGCAGGTTGCCGAGCAAATGCATGACCAGGAAGCCGCACAGCAGAAAGCCTGTGCAGGCCATTAGTAATTTCTTGCCAATCGAGGATTTAATAGCGTCGGTTACCCAGGCCATGGTCGTTAGCGATTCGATTGAGAGGAGTGGATGTGTATTAAGTGGATTGACAACGAGTGATTCTCAGACGATGTTTCACTCGCTATAACAGGTTAGTATAGAAGCAATCAACGAAGGTGCAAACCAAGCCAAAATGTCGCATTTTGAGTCAGTCAGGAATTTTTTGACTGGCTTACGGCAATTCCCGGATTCGTAATTTCCGAAACTCAATCGGAGCCCCTTCGGATTCCAGACAGATATATCCAGAAGCGGGCTGACAATCTTTTCCCCCGGAAACTTCGCCACCGTTCACCCACAAACGGACCTCTCCATTAATCGCTCGCACGTAATAATGATTCCACTCATTATCCCCGCGGCTGCGATTCTCTGACGGAAAACTCCGGCTACCATTCGGGGAAAGAGGCTCGAACAATGTCATCTTCGTGACGCCAACCGGAAAGATATCTCCGTGTGAGGTGAACCAGTCTCCTTTTTTCCCAGTCCGTGCTTCGTATTGCGGCCCGTAATCCAGATCGAGTATCTGAACCTCGACTCCGTGCGGTAAACCTGGCTTTCCTGCACTGGTCAACTTCTCGATCGATTCATCAGTCGCCCACAGAAAGATTCCCGAATTCCCTCCCGGTTTTCGATGACACCACTCTGCAACGATTTCACAATTCGTGAAGTGCTTCTTTGTGCGTAAGACGCCGGTCGGTATTCCTGTGCAATAGAGGGTGCCCTCTTTCCATTGCCAGGTATCCTCCGCACAATTGACATTTACAAAGTCGTCTGCTGTCAAATCTCGAAATCCCGGCTCATTGCCAGTAATCGCAGCTGAATGAATCTCTTTATCTTCCGCATTAAGTCCACTTGTCGTCAGCAGAAAAAGCAACATCGCAATTACAACTTGCAATCGCAACAGTTTTGTTTCAGATGAGATAATTTTCATCGCTCTTCTCCCGGATGTGTGTCTTACTCGAAATGTCGCTTGATGTGAGCCACTGCTGGTTTTCCCAGCAGTGTTTTAGGCAAGTTATTGTTGGGTTACGCTTCGCTAACCCAACCTTCAACGACAACGACTGCTTACTGTTCCATCGCGCGTTTGACGGCTGCTCCCATATCGGCAGGGCTCTGAGCGACGACGACTCCAGCAGCTTCGAGGGCTTCGATTTTCTCGTCGGCAGTCCCCTTCCCTCCCGAAATAATTGCACCGGCATGTCCCATACGTTTGCCCGGAGGGGCGGTTTTGCCGGCAATGAAGGCTCCGACAGGTTTGGAAATGTGCTCGCGGATATATTCAGCCGCATCGATTTCAGCCGTTCCGCCAATTTCGCCGATCATCAGAATCGCTTCGGTATCTGGATCGTCCTCGAACATATCGAGCAGGTCGATGAATGAAGTACCGATGATCGGATCGCCACCAATTCCGATCGCGGTCGATTGTCCCATACCAAGATTTCCCAACTGCCACGTCGCTTCGTAAGTAAGTGTGCCTGACTTACTGATCAAACCGATTTTCCCCGGCGTGTGAATATAGCCCGGCATAATTCCGATTTTCGCAACGCCTGGTGTAATGATTCCTGGACAGTTGGGGCCGATCAATGTGCAAGGATAATCCATTAATTTTCGACTCACGCGAGCCATGTCCAGTACGGGAACTCCTTCAGTGATCGCGACGATCAATTCGATCCCCGCATCTGCGGCTTCGAGAATTGCATCAGCACAGAATGGAGGAGGCACAAAGATCAGAGACGTGTTCGCACCAGTCGCCTCGACCGCATCTCGAACTGTGTTAAAGACAGGAAAACCATCGATCTCCTGACCACCTTTGCCGGGAGTGACACCACCGACCATCACCTCTTCGCCAGGACGACATTCCTCTGCATACGCCCGACACTGTTGGGAGTGAAACAGACCAGCTTTGCCGGTGATTCCCTGTGTAATAATCCGTGTGTCATGATCGACAAGAATACTCATGATTCAGTTCCGTAATATAAAATAGGTGTGTTAAATGTTATTGATGTAAGTTATTCGCCAGCAAAAGGCGGATTTTCAAAGGTACGGCCGTCATCGACCACACGAGGATCATTGGTCGATTCGAGCACGCTCAACAGTTGTTGATGCAATTGCTTTTGAATGTCCGCATATTGGACCTGCCCGGCCACATTGTGAATTTGATCGGGATCGTCTTTGAGGATATAAAGCTCTTCGCCTGGTCGTCTGGCGAACGCATAATCGTAATAAGGTTTGACATGCGGTTCGTTGCGGTGTTCGATAATCCAGGCTTTTGTGGGACTGGCATCCATATCGCTGAATGCCACGAAGGTTTCGTTGGTCAGCTGATCAGTCGTTGGAAGAGTTTCACTGTCGACCTGTCCGGGATCGCCCATTGGCCAGCGATTTGCAGCGAAGTTAATGATATATAAGTAGTCATCCGTGCGAATCGCGCGTTGGGGATAGGGCAGATTTCCCTGTCGAGCTTTGGCGACATGTCGCTCTCGACCAGTAACAGCCTGATTTCGTGTCGGATCAATTCGGCCAGATTCAGTGCTCGTCATCACAGGCAGCAGAGATTTTCCAGTCATCACTTCCGGCACATCGACTTGACCAGCTTCCAGGAATGTCGGAGCCAGATCCATCAATGTCGTGAAGTCGGTGACGACTCGATTTTCAGGGATGTGTCCGGGCCATTTGGCAATTAATGCGACATTGGTACCGAAGTCGTAGAGATTACATTTCCCGTAAGGAAATCCGGGAGCTCCGTGATCGCCACTGATAACAACCAGTGTATTCTCTGCCAGTCCTTTTTCTTCGAGTTGCTTCAGGATTACTCCCACTGCCGCATCGAACGCGGCTGTCTCACCCAGATA
>DOCI01000173.1:13047-13857 GCA_003503535.1 Planctomycetaceae bacterium | reverse complement strand
CAGATAATCGGCGAAATCCTCGCGAACAACGGGAACATCCGGAAGGAATGAAGGCATCTTTCCTTTCAGAGTATCGGGATCGATTCCCCACAATTTCTTACCCGAACCAGCGATCCATTTACGATGCACATTTGTCGGGCCGAACCAGTAGCAGAATGGTTCATTTTCTTCTTGAGCAGCCAGGAAGGAATCAAAATTTCCAGAGACCTGATCCATCAGCGTTTGTTTGGCCTGCTGAATCGACTGACCAGACTGCACAAGCTTGGTCGCCGTCTGACTGAAGCCATTGAACTGGCCACCAGCTTTTGCATAAGCATTTTTCTTGCCGCCATATCCGGCATTTGCGGGAGTTCCAGGGCTCCATACCTTGTAGGTGAAGCCGATGTGATACCCAGCATCTTCGAGCAGCAGTGGGTAAGTGGGAATTTGAGGATCCCAAATCGCTCCCTGCAGAATGGCCCCCTGCCCCGTTCGAAAGAAATACTGTCCGGAAAGCAAAGAACTCCTGCACGGCGTACAACTCGGGGCATTCACATACGCATTGGTGAACGTGACCCCCTCGCGAGCGACGCGATCAATATTTGGAGTGAAACTGACATCATTAATCCCCCCTGCCCCTTCAATTTCCGCATAGATCCCGGCATATTTGCCCCAGTCATCAGCGAACAGGAACAGGATATTCGGACGCTCAGCCGCCTGACAGACCTGAGTCAGGCCAGCCAGCATCGTCAATAAAAGACATGCCAGTTTAATCATCAGCTGCGACCTAATGTATGGTAAAAGACTTGAAGGGTGCGTCCTGACGCACCG
>DOCI01000173.1:12220-12895 GCA_003503535.1 Planctomycetaceae bacterium | reverse complement strand
GCGTCAGGACGCACCCTACTATTGCCGCTTACTTCAAAGTTGCAACGACTTTTTGAGCCGCGTCGGTCAGGTCGCTGGCGGTAATAATATCCTTGCCAGATTCCTCAAGCATCTTCCGGGCGATTTTGACGTTCGTTCCTTCAAGTCGCACGACGAGTGGCACATGGATGCCGACTTTATCGTAAGCGGTCAAAAGAGCTTCAACGATGACATCGCACTTCATGATGCCGCCGAAAATGTTGACCAGAACGGCTTTCACATTATCATCCGCCAGAATGATACGAAACGCTTCGGTCACTGCTTCGACACTCGCTCCGCCGCCGACGTCGAGAAAGTTGGCTGGTTCTCCGCCATGGAGTTTGATCAGGTCCATTGTGCTCATCGCCAGGCCGGCTCCATTGACCAGGCAGCCAATGTTTCCTTCCAGCTTCACATAACTGAGTCCGGCAGACTGAGCTTCAACTTCAGCAGGCTCTTCTTCTGTCAGGTCCCGGAATTCTTCCAGTTTCTTGTGTCGGAACATCGCGTTGTCATCGAAGGTGACTTTGGCATCGAGTGCAACCAGATCCCCTTCGCCGGTCACGATGAGGGGGTTAATCTCAGCCATGCTGCAGTCGTTGTCGACGAAGAACTTGCAGATCGAGACCAGGAATTTCTCCGCGGCTCGAATCGTTT
>DOCI01000173.1:9496-12107 GCA_003503535.1 Planctomycetaceae bacterium | reverse complement strand
GCAGTGCGAAAGCGATGTTTCTGGCCTGATAAGGCATCAATCCCAGATCGGCATCGAAGTGCTCGCGGAGAATCTTTTCGGGTGCTTCTTCAGCGACCACTTCAATTTCCATGCCCCCCTCCGAGGACATGATGAGAACCGGGCACAGTGTTTCCCGATCGATCACAATTCCCAGATACAATTCGCGGGCAATATCGAGCCCTTCTTCGACGAACAGCGTATTGACCTGCTTACCTTCGTCGCCAGTTTGAATGGTGACCAGCGTATTACCGAGCATACGGGAAGCATTCTCTTCAGCTTCTTCAGGCGAACGCACGAGCACCACGCCGTGCTGCTCGGGAACTTCTTTGAACGTCCCCTTACCGCGTCCCCCGGCATGAATTTGCGATTTGACGACCGCAATCTTCCCGCCGAGTTCTTTAACAGCCGCCGAGGCTTCCCCTGGAGATGTGACAACAATCCCGCGAGGAACCGGAATCTCGGCTTCGCGAAAGAGTTGTTTACCCTGATATTCATGAATTTTCATTGCTGGGTTCTTCCCTGCTCGATTTAAAAAGAATCGTGCCGCGGCACGTTATAATCGTCTGCAAGGATGATAGTGAACGGTCCAGACCGTTTCCAGAGACTGAAACGGATTCGCTGAGAAGCGTGAAAAACTGTGACTGGCAATGCATTCCGTCTCAGTGATGTGAATCGTTTATTTATAGCAATTAGCGAATTGCTATTCGTATTTAGCAAAACTGTTTGCACGTCCCCAAGCGAAAATAAGGGAGTGAAGAATACAGTATACACTGCAAAGGAAGTATTAATATCGACACTTCAATGAAGAACTGCCTGATCAAAGCTCTGAGCGTTTTAATCCAGTCTTCTCTGCAATGGCCCGTTATCGCGATAGTGACGAGCCTGTATCAGGACAAAACTGCATACCAAATCTTTTATTTAGAGCGAAACAGTTTGAGATCCAAGAATTCAACGAAAGAGCAGACACTTTCGTCTACGGTTGAGATTTTATAACCCGCATATTGAATTGGAACAATCCACTAATTACTTGGCATTTGACTCATCGCTCTCAAAGAGGTTCCGGAGTTTCCTTGTGGTGGAGCGTAAATGACATTGCTTTGGGTGCTTTGTCGATTTGGGTACAGATAGGCGTTGTACTGGAAAATTAACTCGGCATCGAAGAGGCGAACGCCGGAAGCCTGTTGCACCAGAGGTACCGCAGCAGCGACTGTCATCGTGCCTCCATCGCCCCAGTCAGCCTGAAGACCCGATGTCACATTCAAAGAACGCAGACGTCGGTTGTTGTTGCTGCTGGCAAAGAAGCGATCGGTTTTCAAATCGACGACATCCCCATTGGCATTCACACCTTCAAGATTATTGATATCGTAGTTTCCCGCAAGGAAGTTGGGATCGCTCAGGAGATCGGGATTTCCGGCATTGTCGGGATCGATCAGAGCAGTCGTTCCGTGCAATTCGAAGATACCTGCAAGTCCCTTGAATCGTGTTCCTTCGACCTGACGATGCTGAATTCCATTCACATACATTGACTGAGGGTTCACCAGGTCCGGCTTGCGGAAGAACCAATACATCATCTGGAAGTCGACCTTAGCGGTGTCCTGCTGTTTGATTTTCGCTGTCGTTCCTGAAGGTTGAGTCAATGTATTTTCACTGGCGACAAGGTCCAACTGGAAGTACAGCTGTGTAAACAGACGGCGATTCATCTGCTGAGAAAATGCCAGAAACGGCGTAAACAGAACAGAATCGTTACGGACGGTGATGTCGTTGCCTGGAAGACGAATCAGACGTCCTGTGGGGCCACCGGGAACCAGATAATCACTGGGGGCCACAATGTAATTCGGAGGAGTTGTACCGAGATTCGCCAGCGCGATCGGGTCAGCCACATTGTTCTGATCGGGAATCAATACATCGGAGTCCCGAATTCTAAAGTCCGGTCCTGTTGGAATTGTCAGGCCGAAACCACCCGACATCACAAAGGTTTCAGTGTAGTCTTTCATAATCAAAGACTTGAGCAATACCGAAGCATTACCCATCTGGGTCTGGTAACCATTCAAACTCTGCAAATTGTCGACCCGGGCGTCCAAGTCCTGATTCGGTGCAGAAAGAATCGGAATTCGCACTTCAAAGGAAGCTCGCTCGTTGGCGAATGTCTTTTCGTAGCCAAGATAGAAAATATCGAGGTTGGCAGAGTCGAATCCATCGGCGACTAGAGAATCGGAATCTAAAAATGCGAAGGGATCGAAGATATCAAAGCCAAATAAAGCCGTTAAAGACTGAGATAATGCCGGATCAGTACCTCCACCCGCAATATCCAAAGCAATAAAATCATCAACCGTGATCGTGTCAATCAGAATGCTGTCTGCAACCTGTCCTGCACCAGGTCCATCAATTGTTCCAAAAAACAGCAGGTCATTTCCAACCACACCCGCTTGCGCAGAAAACGCATTACGGTAGTGATGATAGTTCATGTAGACACGGTCCGTTGGAATCGGATTTGTGTTCTGGCTGAAATCGAGTCGGACAATCCCCTGTTGAGGCAATGTGACGTTGTTGAAGCCGTTCGTATAAAAGAACGGAGCTTCGCGGTAATCGC
>DOCI01000173.1:6764-9361 GCA_003503535.1 Planctomycetaceae bacterium | reverse complement strand
ACGGAGCTTCGCGGTAATCGCCAATCATGTTTGGACGAGCAGACGATTGGCCTCCGGCACTGTAAGAAGCCTGCTGGTTAGTGTTCTGATTAAAATTTTGAGCGTTGTTCTGGTTGGTATTGTTCTGTGTATTATTGGTGTCTCGATCCTGATTGCTCTGAGTATTGGCGTCATCACCAGTACTCTCACTGGATTTATCATCCGTTGATTTCTGAGTTGTTGTTGCCGGATACTGGGGCCAATATTGAGGATACGGACCTCCAAATTGGCCGGGCGGAATGAAATCCGGATATTGTCCCGGGCTGTATTGTCCAGGATTCTGAAACAGAGGGTGCACAGGCGGGCATGGATAGCTGGGCTCTGGCTGCATTTGCCCCAATGCGGGACTGATCGCCGAAGCGAGCATAATTGTCATTACGCTCGACATTTTTTGCACAGAGTAACGCATGTATTCGACTCCCCCGCCCCTGATCAACATTCCGAGTGGCCTCGAGATAGTTCGTCTTGAGTCAATCACAGGAGAAAATGCCCCCCGTTGACTGAAAGTCGTTCACGCAACGTCAACGACAGCGGAATCGCGCTGAACAATCCCACCAATCGTTATTTCGACATCTGCCCGAATAATCTGTATAGCAATTGCGATGATCTTAAAACGTAAAACCGATGTGGTCGTTATTAACGGCAAATATCTCCCATACTGCCTATCCTCACGGCTATTGTTCGAGAAAAATGAACCTCCAGGACGCCAGGTTGAGGAGATTTTGAATCTGGCGACATTTTTATAAATATGCATTTACTTAGAGCAATTTGCAGTAGGGACATGAATTCCAAAATTATTCGGAAGAATTACGAGGTTCGTTCGTTACTTCTTTAAAGGATTCAACCATGAGGCAATAACTCATAGCCGAAGTGGATGAGTCACTTAAGCAAAACTGTGAATAAATAAGGAAATCGCTGGAAATGAACTCTCAAATTCTCAATTCGTTTCGAGATCGAAGTCTCGTAGCAGAGTTGCAAATTGGAGTGAGTTCACTAAAAATAGCCGTTATGAACATTCGTGCCTCAGACCAGACGACCGATCTCGAACTTGTGCATGCCATTACCAATGGAAATGCACATGCAGAATCTGAATTGGTGCAGAAGTATCAGCGAAAGCTGGTCGCGTTTTGCTGTGCCCGTTCCGATGCCACTCGCGGTCTCGATTTCGCTCAGCAGGTCTGGCTGAAAATTCTTCCCCACCTCCGTACCGGAAAATACGACGGGAAGAATGTCATGGCGCTCCTGTGTCAAACGGCTCGGAATCTGGTTATCGATCAGAGTCGCCGTGCCAGCGAAAAGTCTCACAGTCTGGATAACAACCCGATCGAACCTGCTTCCACAAATTCTCAATGCCCACTCGCACAAATCCTGGAAGCCGAAGAAATGACAGCTTTCACAGATTGCAAGCAAACTTTGCTGGAGAAAGAGGTCGCTGTGCTGGACGGAAACGAGGATTCGCCGGAACTGGAGTCGGTCAGCAAGCCAAGGATTTACAAATTGCGGCATTTTGCAATTCGTAAACTCAGGGACTGTATTCGCATGAAATTGGAGCGAGGTGCATAATGTCAATTGTCATACTGGAAATCCCGGATTCTAAAGAAGAACTCGGTCCCTGGCTGGATCGCAAAATTGTTGATTGTCAGTTGGGACAGTTCGTCAAAGAACTCGAATTCATCGCCGATGATTTCAATCCGCCTGGATATTCAACAGACTCCCTGAAAGAAATTCTGGGATCTGATCGGGACGCCGTTCTGGATCGCGGATTAAAATCCCTGAATTATGATCAATGTGCTGCGTTTCTGGCGAATCCGCAAATGTTGCTGGAATTGCAGGAACTTGTTCTGATCGAAGGCGGAAAATACTGGCAGGAACTTTTCGATCAGGCAGAAATCCCAACAGCCTCGCCTCCGCGACACAAGAAAAAGACGGTGGCTTCGAACTCTGCACCGAAAGTTCATGTCCTTCAGCCGATTGAAGAATCGCCGAAACGCTCGAAGATGCCCTGGATTATTTCCATGGCTGCATTGGGACTGCTGGCAATCGTGGCTTATCAATATCAGGTGCATGTTTCCAATCCACTGAACAGTATCGTGGAAAACCCGAACGATAAGAAATCGGACTCAAATCCCGATAACAACTCCCCTACACCGACGATGCTCGCCTCGAACTGGGGCTGGGACAGTCCCGATGCGTTTGACAACTCGTTGCCAGCCGATGACTATCTACATGAACTGGCCGATGCAGCGGGAGCCTGGTTCAATAAAAGACCAGATTCCACTGACGACTTAAAACAACGACTGGCCGAATTCCGCCACGGCTGTGAAACCCTGCTCACAGCCAAACACACGGCTCTTTCCGAAGACGACCGTGAATGGCTGCGAACTCATTGCAAAAAGTGGGCGGGCGAAATCGATCAGGTGCTGGCAGATGTCGATAGAAAAGACATCAGCGAAGCTCAGAAGCAAGCCGATCAAACGGTCAATCAATTGATCCGGGAAATCCGTCTCAAGGCTGATGAAATTGCTTAATCCCCCCGGTAGGACAGGCATCCTGCCTGT
>DOCI01000173.1:2319-6563 GCA_003503535.1 Planctomycetaceae bacterium | reverse complement strand
GGACAGGCATCCTGCCTGTCTTTACAGCCGTAGGTCAGGCAGTACCTGACGAAGTGCGTGCATTTCAACAAGTCGATTGAAGATTGAATAGGACAATACGATAACTTCTGGGGGCTGCGATTCGCTCCAATCCCAGCCACCCATCGTTTTATGTTTGTAGGTCAGGCTGTGCCTGACGAAACGCATTGAAAAAATCAGACAGGCAAGATGCCTGTCCTACTTTGCTCATTTGCCTTTCAAGCGGGCTGATAACTTTGAAATCATTGCTCCACAGGCTTGGCGGGCATCTTCAAAACCGGCTGAGGTGATATTGCTATGGCGAAGGTATTCCAAAACAATCTGCTCGGCATTGGCGATTTCTGCACAGACATCCGGCACCTCGCTGGCGATGGAAATCGGAATGGTGGTCACTCCGTTGCAGTCCCCGTGAACCAGTTCGTTCGGGCGAATATTCACGCCACCAACTGTCACAGGGACATTGATATCCAGAATATGACAGTAACCATGAGCGGCTTGTGATCCTGAAGTGAAAACCGGAAAATCGAGTGCTTCCACCTGATCGAGATCCCGTCCGGTACCCGAGGTGATCAAACCGCAGGCTCCAAATGCCTGATAGGTCGTGCACATCACTTCCCCAAATGTTGCAGCTGCAGTCGGGGTATCGAGATCCTGAAAAACGATGACCGCTGGCAGATCCATTTTTTCCAGAATTGCCGTTTGAGCAGACAGACTTGAATAAGCATCTCCTGAAATCGGAGCAGCTGATGAGCGGAAGGTTGAAGTCAAAGCCAGACCTACCATCGGCTGCAGACGTGGAAAGCAGGCTTGAATGGTTTCATCCATGTAGCCGGCTGTTCGCAGTCTCAAATCCCAGAGTTCGACAGCATTGCAGATCGTCGGTGTATCGTACTGTTTGAGACGTGTGATGATTTCTTCAGTTAACATGTGGTATTAATTTTCATGCAGGGGACGTGGCTAGTTATTTGAGTGCTCATCATAATCAAAATGATGAAAATGAATACTGAGCAGGGAAAGTTGTAAGGCAGGCCATAAGGTTTACGAATAGAATTTCTCACGGTAGCCTCTATAAAGAGTCATCATATGGAGTGAATGAAAGCAGAGTAATCATGTCAAGCAGCCGAGACGAAATCCTGGCCACAATTAAGAAGAATCAACCAGCCCCGACTGAATTACCGAGTCTGGATCAGGATTGGATTCAATATGACGATCCCCTGCTCCAGTTTGAAACGGTTCTCAACTCGGTGGGCGGCCGAGTGTTGCAGGCTGAGAATTTATCTCAGGGCCAGTCCGTCATTGCAGAACTGCTGGAAACTCTCAGGCCTCAGAAAATCTATTCCCGCGTTCCCGATCTGCTTGGATCAAATTTCGAGGATTCACTGATTACTGATCCGCATCAGTTGGAAGATGTCGATCTGGCGATATTGCCTGGAGAAATCGCCGTGGCAGAAAATGCAGCCATCTGGATTGACGATCAGGCGATGCAACATCGTACGGTCCTGTTCATCGCGCAGCATGTTCTGCTCACTGTTTCAAAGAGTCAGCTCGTCAATAACATGCATGAAGCTTACGACCGATTAATCTGGGACAAGCGACAATTCGGCGTCTTCGTTTCCGGCCCCTCGAAAACCGCTGATATCGAACAATCACTGGTTATTGGAGCACATGGGGCGAGATCATTAACGGTACTCGTGACGAAAGAATAGTTAGAGATTTCAATAATAATGGGTGGCACGACCCAGAACGAAGTGATGGGCGTGGTGGTTGTACAATACCACGCCCTCTGAATTCCTAAACGCCGTGGGTAATGGGTGGACGAAGTCCACAAGAGGCCTGCCGTTTGATGATTGAACATTCTCAATAGCTTCTTGCGGCTACGCCGCCCCGAAAGATTCGTTCGGGGCTAATCTGCTAAGATCTGTTATTCGCGTCAGGCACCGCCTGAACGACGTTTATCGGGCATCAATTGCCTGAGCGAGTGGCCGAACGACGCGATCAATCACATAACCCCGCAGGATTTCATCGCTCTCTTCCTGAAGTTCCAGCAGAATTTGTTCATAGGTCGTTTCCGGTGGCAGGCTGCCATATTGCCGGACTGTGAAATAGATGCTGATCGGCTCTTCCTGAAAATCTCCCCGTCTCACCTGATAAGCACTCGTGCGAGTCTCTACAAGCAGGCGAGCCTGGCGTCTGCAGGATTCCTCCAAAGCAATTGTCATTGAAGGTTCAAAGTTCAGAGGCAGAGCTGAGGGAATATCTTTGAGTGCCGAACATAGAGGGCCACCACCGAAAACTTCGGAAACGATTTCATCGTGATTACCACGATAAGCGAAATCGAAACCGATCATAAAATCGAGAGCTTCGCAATCGAGCGGGCTGACCGAAAGCATATAGGGCACAAGCTGCAGCACGAGCATGTGCTGTTCCATTGCAGTTTCTGCGGATGTCGGGTTCACACAGCCGCTGCAAATGCGGCGGGGTTCAATCGAAATCCAGCGATGTTGTTCCTGGTCTTTATCCTCTTCCAGGATAAAATCGCCATTGTCCCTGGTATAAAAATTTCGCATTGAGGGGTACATCTTTTGCACCCGCTCGAAGAAGTTTAACACCGTTTCTCGCCCCGAAGGGAGAGCCATTTCCGTATTCAGATTCATGTTGACGAAATAATCATCGCACAGGTTCCCGTATAAAGTTGACATCGGTCCCCCCTGACAACACGTTGTCTGTTTTCTGAATGTGACTTCCCGGATATGATCAAGCATAACCGGACTGAACATCGGCAGGCAAGAATTGCCTGTAAAATTTGAATTTGTAATGAACTCATCAAATAGTAACCCAGCCGACCGATCCGGTCAAAGTCGTCCGCATTTGCACTGACACAGCCAGATTTGAAGAGGTTCCTGAAATGACAACTCCACTTTATTTCGATGCCTTTGAATCCGAACTCGGCTGGTGTGCAATTGCAGGTCGAGAAGAAACGGTTTCTCGTGTCGTGATTGGCTGTGAAACACGATTGCAAACCCAAGAGTATCTTCAGAAACAATTGAAATCACAAAATGTGTTATTCGACATTCGCGAGGAAAACTGGTTCCAAGAATGTCGAGTTGCTCTTCAGAATTATGCCAGCGGAGAACCGATCAATCTCAACGTGTTCACTGTTGACCTGAATCAACTGACGCGTTTTCAACAAAAAATCCTGCGTCTGGTGCAGAAAATCCCGTCTGGCCACCTTGAAACTTACGGTAAAATCGCCACCAGGAGTGGACACCCCGGAGCCGCCAGAGCCGTAGGCGGTGCACTCTCTAAAAATCCCGTTCCCTTGATTATTCCCTGCCATCGCGTAGTTGGATCGAGTGGAAAACTGACTGGTTTCACAGCTCCTCAAGGCTTAACTCTCAAGCAGCGTTTGCTCGATCTGGAACAATTGGCGATTGCATAATCGATCAGTCCCTGCCGAAACATAGACGGCTTTATTTCAGATCGTTACATTGAACATCAGAACAACTTACGTCTGAAATCAGGAACTTCTCCCTTATGAAATATGCACTCGTCATTCCCGACGGAGCCGCCGACGAACCTCAGGATCAATTCGATGGTCGCACACCTTTGCAGGCCGCAGTGACTCCGCATATGGATCAAGTGGCACGCGAGGGAATTCTCGGACGGACTGATAACATTCCCCCTTCCATGCCGTCGGGCAGCGATGTCGGAACGATGTCTCTATTCGGATATGACCCGCTGAAATATCACACGGGCCGTGCCCCACTCGAAGCGGCTGCTCAGGGAATCGAATTAGGTCCACACGATTGGGCGATACGTTGTAATCTCGTCACCATCATCAATGAAATCATGGTCAGTTTTACTGCGGGACAATTTCCGAGTGATCTTGGACGCGAGCTGATTCATAAAATGCAGGAACTGGTCTCTGCCGATCCTCGTTGGGAATTTGTGGCCGGGGTCAGTTATCGAAACCTGCTGCTCTTCAGAAACCCGGAAACGACTGCTCCGTTCGATGATACCACACTCACCTATCCTCCGCACGATTTGACGGATCAGTCGGTAACCGATCATCGCCCAAGTGGTCCAGGCAGCGAACTGTTGAATTCACTAATGGAGATGAGCAAAAACTGTTTTCGAAATATCGAAAAAAATGCGGCCCGCGAACATGCCGGGACTCATCCGGCTACTGAAATTTGGCTGTGGGGACAGGGAAGTCGCCCAGCTTT
>DOCI01000173.1:1618-2178 GCA_003503535.1 Planctomycetaceae bacterium | reverse complement strand
CTGAAGTCGCCCAGCTTTGACACCGTTTCAGGAACGTTATGGCGTTTCTGGAGCCGTTATCACGGCAGTCGATTTATTGCGTGGCATCGGACGGCTGATCGGCTGGGAAATCGTTGAAGTTGAAGGCGCGACCGGTTATCTCGATACCGATTATGCCGCCAAAGGCAGAGCCGCGATTGAAACTCTGCAAGGCGATACCGATTTTGTTGTAGTGCATGTCGAAGCGACTGACGAGGCTTCCCACGAGGGCGATTGCGATGCCAAGCTCGAAGCCTTGCAGCGTATCGATACCGATATCGTCGCTCCACTGCACGATTATCTGAAATCTCAGGGAGAATATCGTCTGCTCATTTCGCCAGATCATCCAACATTTCTGCGAACGAAAACGCACAGTCATGGCTATGTTCCGTTTGCCATTGCCGGCACCGGAATCACCCCTGATGAAAATGAAACCTACGATGAAATTCGAGCCGAGTATGGAGAGACTTTCAAAGAAGGTCATTTGTTAATGAATCGCTTCCTGAAAGGTTGAGAAAGTAGGTTGGGTTAGCCGAACGCGT
>DOCI01000173.1:313-1515 GCA_003503535.1 Planctomycetaceae bacterium | reverse complement strand
GTTAGCCGAACGCGTAACCCAACATTTCGGAGTTTGATTCAATCTGGTTCCTGTTGGGTTACGCTTCGCTAACCCAACCTACGGTCTAATGAAACATTGCAGTTGAAACTTGGGGCACCGTTGTTGAAGAACCTGCTAAAATCGTGTTGTCCTCGGGATTCAACAATTACGCTGTATGTCTTACTGATGATTGCCTTCGTGTTGCGGGCAGGTTATGCGTTTACGCATCTGGTAGAGTTGAGTGTCGATCGGGATTTTTATCTTGGGATCGGCCAGAGTGTCTGGGAAGGACATGGCTTCAGTATTCCCGGATCTAATTCACCGACCGCATTTCGTCCGCCCTTGTACATACTGATTGTCGCCCTCATTCAAGGACTTGCAGACCTGAAAGGCCTCGCACTCTTTCAATGCCTGGCTGGAGTTGTGACCGTCTGGGCGACATGGAATTGCGGTCGACTCTTGAAGCTCGGACGAGGCACAGTTCTTGCAGCCACTTTTGTGACCTTTGACCCAATTCTGCTCCGATACACTGCTCTGGCGATGACGGAAGTCACTTTTACAATGCTCGTTGCGTTGACCACGTTGCAGTGGTTACGGGAACCGAAATCGATCTATTCTACGATCATTTGTGGAATCGCATTCGGAATCACGACCTTGTGCCGTCCCTCAATCTGGCCAATGTTGCCTGTGATTGTTGTCCTCGGATATCTAGCGGAATGGCTCGCAGGTTCAAAAACAGCAAGGAGTTCATCTATTCCTGTTCGGGCGATTGTGGTTGGTCTAGTTGCTTTTCTGACAGTGCTTCCCTGGGGACTGCGAAACGCTTATGAGTTGGGGCATTTTAAAATCACTACAACACACGGCGGCTACACATTTCTATTGGGGAATAATGCCACCTTTTTCGAAGCCGTGTTGCACAAACCTCTGGGGACAACCTGGGGAGATTATCCGGTTGATCACCCTCTCAGCCAGACGAACTGGTATCGTGATTTAACTGACCAACTTGATCAGCAGGGTTTGAAATCAGAATTTGAGCGAGATCGTGCCCAGTACAAAATTGCATTTTCCGAAATTCAGCAGGATCCCTCCTCGTTTTGCCAGGCGATTCTTTTGAGACAATTGCGACTGTGGGCTCCGATTCCTCAAGGTCCTGAAGCAAACGGTCTGCCGAATCTCGTCTTCTTTGGCTTGTGGGTTTTTTT
>DOCI01000173.1:0-262 GCA_003503535.1 Planctomycetaceae bacterium | reverse complement strand
TATCTCACATTATACCTGCTGGCATTAATGGGCATGTTCCGATTGATTCGATCGCCAAGAGTTCTGCCCGAATGGGTGTGGGTGCTGGCGATCCTCATTACTTTCAGCACGGTCCATTCCCTGTATTGGTCGAACGCGAGGATGCGGGCACCAGTGATTCCTGCATTAGCATTACTCGCAGGACTGGCGATTTCTGTGCGACAAACCTCCGAAAAAGAGAGCAGATCAAATTGCAATACCTCTGTAGGTCAGGCACTGCCTG
>DOCI01000154.1:15738-20110 GCA_003503535.1 Planctomycetaceae bacterium | reverse complement strand
CAACTGTATAATAATTGCGCACATTCATTTAGTGATGCATTCCAGCTTTGATAGTAGGTAGAGATGTTTTAAAGCTCGATAACGGAGTGCGATACAGTTTTTGAGGACATCGAGTAGTGACATTCCAATGCAGGAATTTATTTGGATTGAGAAGCATTTGCTTCGTCTAGAATCTCGTGGATGACATGTCCATGCACATCAGTCAAGCGACGGTCGATACCATTCTGGAGGAATGTCAGTCGAGTATGATCAATCCCTAAGAGATGCAGGATCGTTGCGTGAAAATCGTAGCAGTATGTCTGCCCCTCGGCTGTTTGATATCCCCAATCATCACTCTTGCCATGGGCCATTCCTGGTTTGATACCGGCTCCTGCTAACCATGTAACGAAGGTTCCCCCGTTGTGATCCCGACCTTCTCCACCCTGAGCGAATGGAGTACGGCCAAATTCTGTTGTCCAAATGAGCAAGGTATCTTCAAAGAGTCCGCGAGATTTTAAATCTCCAATGAGTGCTCCGATCGGCTGATCGACGCTCATTGCGATTGGTGGCAGCTCCTTAGGGATGCTGCCATGATTGTCCCAATTGCCAGTAGCACCTTGCGGTCCACTCCACACCTGGACGAATCGTGTTCCTCGTTCAATCAAGCGTCTTGCGAGAAGACAACGACGGCCAAAATCATCTGTGACTGCTTCACCTAAACCATAAGCCTTCTGCGTACTATCGCTTTCACGACTCAGATCAAAAGCTTCCGGCGCGGAGAGCTGCATCTTGGCCGCCAGTTCATAGGAACGAATTCGGGCATCCAAACGGGTATCATCAGGTCTCAATTCGGCATGAGCCCGATTGATTTGTTGCAGGAGCTTCATGCCATCATAGTCGGACTGTTTGGTTGCAAATTTGAAATTCTCATGAGGAAAAAGAGCTGGCACTGGATTTGGTGACCCGGCATTGATGACCGTTCCCTGATGAATGGCAGGTAAAAAACCCGAAGAGAATGGTCCACGCTGGTTGTATGGCAACCCTTTTGAATCGGGTAAGACGACAAAAGTCGGTAAGTTGTCACTGAGATTTCCCAGACCATAGGAGATCCAGGCCCCCATGCAGGGAAAACCGGGGAGGAGAAAACCGGAGTTCATCATATAAGTTGCAGGGCCGTGGACATTCGTCTTTGAGGACATCGCCATCAGGAAAGCCATCTCATCGACCCACTTGGCTTGATGAGGAAACACACTGCTAACCCATCGTCCACATTCTCCATGCTGTTTGAATTCAAAAGGGCTTTTCATGATCGCACCGGGCATGGCGGTGAATCCTTCAGGCTTTTCATTAGGCCCCAACTTCTGGCCGTGTAACTTGATCAGTTCAGGCTTGTAGTCGAAGGTATCCATCGGGCTGGCGCCGCCCGTCATAAATAACTGGATGACACGTTTCGCTTTTGGCGGGTGATGCAGTCCCTCTTCGATTGCGGAACCATTCGAGGCAGCGGCATCCCGAGCGAGAATTTGGCACATTGCAATCCCACCCAGTCCTCCTCCAATCTTCCAGAGAAATTCACGTCGCTGACTCGCCGAATCAAATGATTTCATATTGGATATGCTCGCTAATCGACAAAGAGGAATTCATTACTATTGAGCAGCACCCGGCAGAGTGCGGCCATGCCATGCATCCCCACGAAAGTTTCAAACGCGTCTGCCTCTGAGGCTGTTGGCTCACGCAGCCAACACAGACCGACGGCTCGTCGAACCCAATCCTTACGGGAAGCATCACTTTTGATGCTTTCAGCAAGCCAGACCGAGGCATTCAGGACAAAAGCGTCATTATATAACATAAGAGACTGGAGGGCAGAGACTGAGAAGCCGCGCTTCGGAGTCAGTAGGGCCATGTCGGGAAAGTCGAGCGTTTCCATGAATGGATCTGGAATTCCCCGCCAAACGATTCTGTAGATACTACGGCGTCCGGCATTTTCCGCGTTCCAGTCATAGGCGGAATAGTCTATCGAAGGTGTTGCTTGTGGTCCCTGCGATTTATTGAATTGTTCAATTCCCGGTCCGCCCATTGTCAGGTCGAGCCGTCCCGTAATTTGCAGCACAGAGTCGCGGAAGACTTCCGCGTCCAGGCGTCTGCGGTTCATACGCCAGAGCAAAAGATTTTGGACGTCAATTGGGTTTGAGTTCACCAAGCTCGATTGCTGCCAGGTTTCGCTCGTAAGAATCAACCTGTGCAATTCCTTGAGAGACCCCTTAGCTTCATCTCGAAACCACACGGCGAGCCAGTCCAATAACTCAGGATGTGTCGGTTTACCTCCCATTCTCCCAAAATCATTCGGCGTTTCACAGAGCCCTCGACCAAAGTGATAATACCAGACGCGATTCACGATACTTCGCCAGGTCAGTGGGTTGTCTGGATGAGCTAACCAATCGGCTAGAGCCGCTCGTCGTAACGATTCTGTTTTTGAATCTATATTTTCAAAACGAGACGGCAGACTTGGAATCACCGAGAGTGTCCCCGGCCCCACTTCGTGAACCGGCTGATCAATTGCTCCTCTTCGTAACAGGTGAACGACCTTTGGCTCCTGTGGATTCGTCAGTCTTTTTGCATGCGACCATGACGGGGAAACTCCGTAGACGACCAATTTTGCTGGCAAGGCTGCCAGTGCCTTTTCGACATATTGTTCCAATGCAACTGCAGCGACCGCAACAGATTCGGCAGTCGTTCTCTGATCAGCCGGTTTGTTCAGAGCTTCGAATGCAGCCTTTGGGAGGGCTTTTGCGATCCCCCCCTCAACATCGGTCACAGACAAACGAAACTTTCCGATAAGGTGTTTAGGAGGATATAGCTGCTTCAGAGTCACGACCAGTTTACCACCAGCAGACACATCAACGGATTCTGAAAGTTCAAAGACGATTTGATGTGATTCGTTAACCTTTGGGTAGATAGCCCATCCCGTTTTGAGGTCGTGATCAATTGCCTGAGCGGAAGTCCAACCCTCCTGATCAAAATCAGCCGATGCCCGAGCAATATTCAGCTTCACCGCCCCATCAGCATGATTTGGAAACCAATGGAGGTTGACCTCGGACAGATGAAGATTTCCGTTTGCTGCACGTCCCGGACCTCCCTCAGGGAGACGATCATCTTTTAAGACTTCCAATCGAACTGCCGAAAGTCGTTTCCTATCGATTTCCGATGTGACGATGTAGTGTTCCTGATCGCTGACTTCGCCTTCAGCGAAGATTGATCCATCATCTTGCCGAGTCAAGGTTCCACCACCTGTGGTCACAAAGACCTCCGGTTCCAGGACCGCCCATGCCACTGGTTGTTTTTGCCAGGCAGTTTCCCATTCACTGACAATGTTAATGTACGGCTCTGCGAGCAATACCGTCTCATCCCGCCGGGCAATAGCCGATCGTAATTCCTCTAAGTCCTGCCGTCGTTTCTTCACCTCCGCATTTGCATCGTATTCGAGATCTCCTTTCCCTACGCCAGCAAAAACGGCCTGTAGTGCGTAGTAGTCCTCCTGCGAGATTGGATCGAATTTATGAGTGTGGCAGCGAGCACAATTTGCGGTCGTGCTTGCAAAAGCAGCCATTGTCTGGGTGACGATATCGTCTCGATCAAGGTAATCAAAAGTAACGGGTGCTGTGCTGGCACGACTTAACTCCAATGGTCCAGCCGCAATGAAACCTAACGCCGCGGTGAGTTGTGGATCGTCAGGATAAAACACATCAGCCGCCAACTGTTCTCGAATAAATTCCCCCCAAGACACATCCGCGTTCAATCGATCAATCACGTAGTCCCGAAATCGCCAGGCATTTGGTCGCTTCACATCATGTTCACATCCATGCGAGTCTGCAAAATGAATCACGTCCAGCCAATGCCGCGCCCACCGCTCACCGTATCGAGGCGACGCCAACAATTCGTCGACGAGTTTTTTCCAGGAAAATTCATCCTGTTTGTTGGCAATGGCTTCGATTTCCAATTGTGTCGGCATAAGACCGTGCAGGTTGTAGTAAAGCCGACGAATCAAGGTTCGCCGATCGGCTTGTATTGTGGGTTGAAGTCCCTTTTCCGTCAGTTTGGACCGAATAAAAGCATCGATCGGATGGCCATTCTCAGGAATCGATGGCTTCCTGAGTGGCTTTAGCGACCACCAGTCAAGTGGATCCGAGTGGTCATTTTTCAGCTTTCGGGGATCAGGTGCTCCACGTTCTACCCACTCCACCAGCAGTGCAATTTCTTCTGCTGGCAGCTTTTCTTCTGGAGGCATCTGCTCCAGGCTGATCATGTCGATCAGCAAACTCTCATCGGGATTCCCAGGAATAATCGCAGGCCCAGAATCTCCACCCAATTCCCAACCTGATCTGGAATCAAGCGT
>DOCI01000154.1:10450-15628 GCA_003503535.1 Planctomycetaceae bacterium | reverse complement strand
AAGTGGCACTGAAAACAACGTTTTCGAAGCAATGGCTCGATCTTCGAGACAAAAAATTCATCGGCATACAACATTGGGGATGCAAGCAAAAGGAAAGCCAGGGAAAAATATTTCATCCTCTTATTCTCCTCTCGATCTAACGAATCGCCAGAACGATTTTTGCATCCACTTCAGCCAAAGTGATCAAAGTTCTGTTGTCTGCGATTCCAAACCCCACAAAGGTTGCAATCACACTTCCTGAACGATTATGAATTTTTTCCGCCAAACTGTGAGTTCGTCTGTACCTTTCCCCCAATTAAAGTCACAAAGTCTACTCCAATCAAAGGGGGATTTTACTGGTCGAATCGCGAATTTTCATCATTCTCTCATTCTTTGTTTCTTACTCTCCGCTTACCTCAAATTAAGATGATTGTGTCTGGACTTCCCCAGGAATAGCTGACGTCTCACTGGTCCTGGGCTCGGGCACTCTATTGAAGTTCATTAAGAATCGTTTTCCATGCATCGATGGAGTTCTTAAGATTGGTGCGCTTATCACCTTTCACGGCGAAACATTGCAATCCAACCGGACCTGTGAAATTCAATTTTTTCAGTGCCGCGAAGAGTCGCTTCTGCGGAAAAGTGCCTTTGTCGAGCGTTTGAATCAGTGTGTCCCAATTCTTTCCGTCCAAGTTGGCGCCGCAAGTACTGACTGAGAAGAGGTAAGGAGCAGCTTTCCCAAGGACACTCTCCAGGTTCTCCGCTTTTTCGTTCTTAAGAAAGTGGCAGAGATTGAACATGATGCCGAGATTCGGGTGGTTCACCTTCTCGACAAGGTCGATCGCCTGTGGCATCGTCGCCACTGCGTTTCCGTGATGCGGATAGACTGCCACGCGAATATTTAACTGCGCCGCCATCTCCGCTGTCTGACGAATAGACTCGATCACCTCCGGAGAAATATTCTTAACCGTCAACTCGATCATACCGCCATTTTCCAGCGATTTAACGAGATTGGCGTTTATCGGCTTATCTGATGCTCCGAGATAAACACTTAACACTTTGAGTCCGTGCTTCCTGTATACGTCGACACGCTGTTCCAACTCGTCCCCGCCACCATAGATCTGGCTAATACCATTGTATCCAAGCCCCTTGAGCATTATCGCCTCATCCTCATAAGACATGGGCGGCATACCATTAAAAAAAGCATAGAACTCCGGCTTAAACGCATCGTCCGCTCGTGCGGTCACGCACATGGTCAGAATGAATGAGATGATGAGGTAGTATGGTTTCATATTGTTATCTTACACTCAAGCTGGAGCTAAATGTTAAGTTCCTCTCTCATTTTTGAACTCAACCTTTCTTTCATCGAAAAACTTTCGATAATCGTAAGCCCAATATTTTCCGTGCGTGCGTGCCAAGTACTCATATTCAGTCCAGAATCGGTCTTCTTCAAATCTCTCGAACTCCAATGCTGAGAATTGCGCCAGATTATGAAGCCAGTTAGCGAGAGCACCTTTTGCTCGGATTCTGGGTAACTGCCGCATATAAAAGAAAGGGTTGATCCGCTCAGTCCAGCTCCAAGCAAACCAAGTAAGTCCGCGTATATCAAGCATCGCATAATATATAACGTAGCGATATGCCTTTTGTGACGCGAGATTCATGTGTTCCGTTATGCCTGTTAAGTATTCGACCGCATTATTGCGGTCGAGTAGGGATCAAATAACTCATAAATAGAAGAATGGCCAGGCATTTTGCGACGGATTTCTGATGATCCATCAGGTTACGATACCGCATCGAAGTTGGTACATGACCGTATTTTTCACAACACAATTAAGAGTACTCTCCGGTTTCGGGCTCTTCAAGAACGATATCATTAAATTAAGTTCGCCGCGACAACATCAGGTTATGAAATCGATTTTCAATTAACACCAGATTCCGAAATGCTCCCCCCCCCAATTCTGCACCTCAACAACCTCTCTAAGCTCCCTTTCAGTCATCGGATCCCCCCTGCTCTGCCCGTGGTAAAAAAACGGATCGCTTACTTAACCTCAGTAGCCTGGTTCAACAGGTTCATGATTTGCGAAATCCGAGCCCGGCTCACGTTGCCTATTGTGCTTGAATTAGTCTTTCTCGGCGCGACTGCAAATGAGGTTCAACTGCTGATTCGTCGAAATAAAGTTCATAATCATCTGGGTTGATCATCATCGACTTCGAATTCAGATTCGACCAGTCTGCAACTCCGGTGAAATATTTTGTTATGCGGATTTATGAGTTTCACATCTTGCTGCAAGTCGCAAAGACTCCGTTCTTCGATCTACCATCCCGGCTGATTGATTCCATTCCGGTCTGCAAGTCGTGCACATCGCGCTTCTACATTGCTCCATGCATCATTCAGATCATCTATCACATTAAGGATCTGAGCGTTTTCTTATTTTGAGCGAAAGCGGTTGAACCAGCGATGTTACCAATATTCCTGTGCCATCGTTATTCACATTTCGGTGGCGCGTTGTTCAATCGTATGTCGTCATTGTTCCGCGACAAGTTCAGGATCGCCATTTTCGTTGACCGATTTTATGGTTCATTCCGAGTATAGAAAAGGCGAGAGGTCGGAGTATCGGCTTGTTTTAAGCGGAATATTGTGGAATAATCAAGTCGTCTGGATGTTTGCTGACTGATTGGTTGGTGTGGTTGACTGGTGTTGTCTGAAGTTCGTTCAGCTGCAGAGGTTGTCATATTCTGCTTGATGATCATCGCTGCCTTTTCCGTTTTCCTGATCGAGGCGATTCAATTAGAATCGCTGGAGATGTCCCCCAATGGACATCTGCCCGAACTGGCATCGGCTGACGATGAGTTGCAGTTGTCAACGCTGACGTGCAGGCATCGATATAATGAGTCGGTCGCCGAAGTGGTTCACGTGCTGCTCAAAGACAACGAGTTTTTTTAGAGAGATTGAGATGACCGGCGCGATTACGTCGACCGGCGTTTTGTTTCAGGCTATTTTTTGCTTCAACAAGAAATGACGATATGAAATTTCACGAGACGGGTTCACGATATCAGCTGACATCTTCCCGGTTTTTACTGTTGCTGGCGGCCTGCATGGCCGTGTTCGGGGGGCTTGGGGTTTCGGGGGCACAAGCCGAACTGAAAGCTGGAGCGGCGAAGATTGATATTACAAATCGGGACGTTGCCGAACCTCCCGAACATTTGTGGGCGCGGGCACTGGTGCTCAGCGATGGAGAAACAACTGCGGTCATTGTGACGCTTGATGTGGTTGCGATTGCAGAGATCGGACCGATCAAAAATGATTTTCTACCGACGGTGAGGGCCGCTTTGAAACAGGATTTGCAGCTCGATCCGACGAGGTTGCTCGTCAATGCCAGCCACTGCCATGGTGTTGTCTGCACGGATGTGGCCGACCGCACGATTGCCGTCGTTAAACAAGCTTACGAAAAACTGGAGCCGGTGCGGGTCGGCTGGGGTACTGGTTTTGAAAACCGAGTGATGGAAAACCGACGGCTGCTGCTCAAAAATGGCAAACAGGTCGATGTGCGGCATGCCTATTCGCTGCCAGCCGATGAGGAGGTCGCAGAGATCGGACCGATCGATCCCGAGATTGGAGTCCTGAGGCTGGATCGGCTCAACGGGGAAACGCTTGCAGTGCTGTATAACTTTGCCTGTCATCCGATTCTGGGTACGCCCCGCACGGCTGGCAACACGGCTGATATGACCGGCTACGCCTCGGCGGTGATCGAAGACAATCTCAGCCCGGACACAATCGCTCTATTTGTGCAGGGCTGCGCTGGGGATATCAACCCCATTATGTATAAAGATGTCAGCGTGCCCCGACATGCCGAACATCTGGGAAATCGACTCGGCTTGAGTACGCTCAAAGCAATTCGGCAGATTAAATGCACCACAACAACCGATTTCAAAATGCTACACACGACGTTGCAGTTACCACGGGCCGATCACACGTCGCGGATCGCTTCGCTGCAGGCGGAGCAGGATCGGCTCGTCGAGGCACTAACGGGCACGAGCCTGAATTTCAAAACTTTTGTGCCCTTGCTGGTCAAGTACAAACTGTCCGAAAAGTATCCGTCATATTATTCACACGGGTATCTGCACGATCAGCTGATCGGCCGCGATGACTGGGAGAGACTCGACGCAGAGAACCGCAGGAATCTGGAAGCTTACATCCGCAACATTCACACCATGGAAGAGCTCACGCGGGTGAAGACTAACGTCAACCTGCTCAAACGGCATCAGGCGAAATCTGAGGCGCTGAACGCGACAACCGTCGATGCCGAAATTCTGGGACTGCGGGTGGGCGAATTCACCCTCGTCACCTTCCCCGGCGAACTGACCGTCCAGATCGGGCTCGACATCAAACAGAACGCTCCGCGTGATGCCACGTTTGTGGCTGGATACACGAACGGGTATCTGTATTACGCGCCTACCGATGACCAACTCAACAATCCCGGCTGTGCACAGGAAGACTGCGATTCCCTGGTCGGCCCAGGCTGGCTGCAGCTGTTCACCGCCCAGGTAGAGGAATTCCTCAAGCAACTGTGATTGCTCCCAACCAACGCCGCAATTATCTTTCGAATCGCCCTGAAATATTGAATTGAAACAATATACGGCCAACTGTTGTTTTGAGAAATAATTGCATGATCTTACAGAAATCAAGCGTGAGATTCGAATTGAGCAAACATCACGTTTTATGGTACTGAATCAGGATGCGCTGAAGCCAGTCATCAACAGAAGTTGACCGGTGCCGAGGACTACGGACTGTTGTCACAGAGTTCTTATGAACTGCGTTCGCAGTCCGGCCAACATGCTCTGGTGAATTATTCCAAAGAGAATGAATCTGAAGGTTTCGTCTAAAGTCGAGGACCGTCGAATCAAATCGGGACCCATCGTTTGGAGAAACATCGGACATGTGTAGGCACACTACATTTAGAGATGCTCCAAATGAGTTGTTTGTACCATAATTGGGGACAGGTCTGGCTTGTCCATTTTCTCTCTTATTTCACTGAATGTGTTTACCATCAAATAATCCATTGAATTGAAGGCGTTACATATTTGACTTTTCTAACCCTCGAATGATAAGGTCCTACATGACCGTGCGCGATTTTTGGACACTCTTGAAATGAGAGGTTCGCTCGATATGCTGCATCAAATCCTTAAATGATCAGTGATTTT
>DOCI01000154.1:8600-10362 GCA_003503535.1 Planctomycetaceae bacterium | reverse complement strand
ATAATTGCGCACAGTCATTTAGCTTTGATTCCTGCCACCTTCTTTGTTTGACATACAACATGACTACGATCGACTTTGTTGTCATTATCACGTACTTCATTACCATGATCGCCATTGGCTTGTGGGCAATGAGGCGGGTCAAGGGGCAGGAAGACTACTTCATGGGTGGTCGCGGCTTTGGAAAGTTGCTGCAAACTTTCGCTGCCTTCGGAGCTGGTACGGGAGCTCATGAACCCGTTCAGGTGGGGCGTACCGTTTGGACCAGCGGGCTCTCCGGTGTCTGGTCGGCGATGATGTGGCTGTTTGTGACTCCAGTTTATTGGTTCACCGCAGTTTGGTATCGTCGCATGCGTCACCTGACTTTGGGTGACTGGTTTGTCGAACGCTATCAATCACAGCTTTTGGGTGCTGCCTACACAGCGTTTGCGATTTTGTTCTACATGTTCTATCTGTCGACAATGCTGTCCGCAATCGCAAAGTTTTCTGTGCCACTGATGGGTACAGATATGATGTTCGGCATGGAATTGAAGTATGTTCTGGTACCGCTGATTTCGATGATTGTAATTGCGTACGGAGTCCTCGGCGGTTTGACAGCTGCCTACTGGACGGACCTGATTCAGGGCATCTTTATTATCCTGCTTTCCATACTGCTTATACCATACGGACTTTGGGAACTGGTCGAGAAGTTTGGTGATCCGAGCACTCAGGGACTGCTGGATGGATTCACGATTTTGCATCAACGCGTCTCTTCAGAGAATTTCGGACTGTTCACGGGACCGAGTGCAGGAGAATTTCCGCCACAGTATATATTTTCACTCACACTGCTGGCCCTTGTTGGCATCGTGGTACAGCCTCACTTCATTGCAACTGGTGGCGGTTCTGCCAAAAGCGAAGATGAAGCTCGGATTGGTCTGGTTGTCGGCAACTTCCTGAAGCGACTCTGCACAGCTGGCTGGGCGATCACCGCTTTGATTGCGTTGGCACTATTAGCAGGCAACGTAGAGATTGCAGCTGATCCCGACAAGGTTTGGGGAGTCGCCGCTCGAGAGATTCTTGGGCCGCTGAATATGGGTCTCGTCGGTTTAATGCTGGCCTGTTTGCTGGCCGCGATGATGAGTTCGGCTGATGCGTACATGATTGTAACGAGTGCTCTCGTGGTGCGCAATGTGTATTCGCCGTACATAAATTCGAATGCTTCTGAAAAGGAATGCGTGCGAATCGCCCGGCTGTCGGGGCTGACCATCATTGTTGGTGCAACGATTGTTTCGCTGGTCATGGGCGATGTGTTTGGGCAGTTTAAGCTCGCCATCGAACTTCCGCTGCTATTCGCCGCCCCGTTCTGGGTGGGAATCTTCTGGCGACGTTCAAATGCGATGGCCGTCTGGCTTACGATTGGTTTTGTCGGCATGGTATTCTTTGTAATGCCTTATCTACTGCCTGTGTTAAATCCCTCGATGAGGACCGACCCGGCGTATACGGTCAGCACGGAAGTCGTCACGACAACGCGCGAACGAGCCGCAACGGAAGTCGATGTGGCTCGTCGAGAAGCCTGGGAAACGGCGAAGGCTCAGGCAGAAAATCAATACGTCAATGACCCTGCTAAACTGGACGCTGCATTGAAAAAGCTGGGGGCATCTCCGCCCGATGCCGTTGTGGGCGAAACCATTCAACTCTCAATGACGACAGGTGGGGAGTCGATCTTCTGGAATGATGTTCGAGCGGATAATTCCAATCTGATTACTGTCCGTGAAGAAACTTCAAA
>DOCI01000154.1:7202-8489 GCA_003503535.1 Planctomycetaceae bacterium | reverse complement strand
AAGAAACTTCAAAAGACGGTACACGTATCGTAGTCCAGAAGCGAACCGGGGAATTCAAGGGTGAAGGCCCACTAAAGATCGACTTCCTGATCTATCAATGGTTGGGTGTCATCGATTTATCAGATGCTTCGAAAGCCACGTTGGAAACTCTGCGCCTCCCCCCACGAGTCATTCTGCCATTCGTGTTTCTGATGCTGGTCAGCTTAGTGACTCCTCGATGCAACGCCGAAAAACTGAATCGTTACTATGCCAAGATGAAAACGGAAGTCGATCCTGATCCCGAGAAAGATGCAGCCAAACTGGCTGAATCTTATGCTAACCCGACTCGTTTTGATGATCGCCGTCTGCTACCGGGCACCGACTGGGAATTTATGAAACCAAGTCGGAAAGACATCACCGGCTTCCTTGTATCAGTCGTCGTGTGTTTCATCATCCTTGCGCTGTTAATATGGGTAGCAAATATTAAGGCATAATTTTTAAAGAGACTCAGACTGATAGCACAGTGAGGCATTCTTGAGTTGATATAAGATTTGTACTTCGATTTTCAAAATTTGTTGTATTGCAAAGCAGTGCTGAGAAATGATTCCTCTATTCGGAGGACCTTCCAGCCCATAGCAAACGTGGTTCAGTCGAATAGTAGTGCCGCCCGACAATCATCTCAAAACCAAACGGCGGTCATTGAGGGTCACTCAAATGACCATCTGTTGGAAACCTGTCAGGCTTTTTATTCACGAACGGATTGCTCGAAATGGTTTAACACTGCATCTTTTTGCAGGGCAGATTTTGCCAATTCTTTGCCAGATCGGAACCACGGAACAAAAGACATAAAAACACACCGCAGGCCAGCAATGGCGTGCGGTGTGAAAATCAAAAAGCATTACAGAGCTTCGGTTATGGCTTCAGCTTATCTTTCGGAGCTTTTCCGATAGGCCATAATTCAAAACGCCTGATGAATATCTCAGCCTGTTCGGTTTGTAGAAGCAGTTTTCCGAAATCTGGTTTTGCTTCAAAGGCTTCGTTAACCACTACACCGTTAACCTTATAAGTTAAGTGCCCGCCATCTGCGATCACTTCCAGCCGAGTCCATTCGCCGAATGGACTCTCGACGTCCTCTTTTCCACGAAAGTTGATCTTATCAGCCCAGTCGACATCTCTTCCAAACCAGTTGATACGTCCACTGGAAATTGTGATTGGCTCTCCGCCTTTCTTCCAGACCTTTTCGCCATCCCGATCCTTAGTAATTTCAGCTGTCAAAGAAGTTGGTAGAGCCTGACCAGTGATGGGATC
>DOCI01000154.1:5352-7166 GCA_003503535.1 Planctomycetaceae bacterium | reverse complement strand
ATGGGATCAGTCCCTGACAACACAAGGATGTCACCGACTCCACCTTCAATAATCTGAGCTTCAATCGATGCCATCCACGTTTTCGCGTAACCACCATCCGGCCCCCAACAATGAACCAGAAGACCAGCATCTCGCGCGCGATCAATTCGGTCGCCCCACGTTTTCTCGCCCCACTTAAATTCCAGGATGAGGTGATAATCGCGATAAGATTCATTCGTGATCAGACCGCCATATCCATCACCTGAAACATGAATCATGCCATCATTAACAGTGAATACTTTTTTGGGATCAGAGTATTGGGTATCACGAATCCATGTATACATTCCTTCCAGGTTGCGACCATTAAAGAGTTCAATCGGGCCATCGGTCGGGCTGATTGCGGTGTCGCGTGAGGGAGGAACTGCTGGGTCGCCCGGTAATTCTCGAATCGTAATATTGCGGAACTCGACCGGATCATTATGACCAGCAAAACCAAAGTGACCACTCTTACGCTTCGCTCCGGGAGGAACTTCACCATCTTTTGATTCCTTAACTTCCGATAAGTCCGCGTCGAGAATCGTGGTGCCGTTCAGTTCAACTTTAATCTGCGATCCACGCATCGTAACCTTCTGAAAGTTCCACTCTCCTGTCGGCCGTAGATAACCACGATGGGCTGGTACAAGCCCATAGACTGAGCCATGGTATTGACGCGGATCGAGCTTGGCATATTTCGGATCTTCCGAGTCGAGAACCTGTAACTCAAGCCCTTCGATGTGTGGCTGACCTTCGCCAGAGTATCGAAGGATGAGCCCATTATTTCCACCCTGTGGAAGCTTAAACTCCAAAGTTGAAACGAAGTCCGAGTATTCCTTTTCGGTAAAGAGTGAACCTCCTACTCCTTCTTTGCAGATGAGTATTTCATCGACAACTTTGTAACTGTCGACTGCTCCCGTCCACCCAGCGAGATCTTTCCCGTTGAATATTTTCTCGAAGCCACTGCTGTCCTCCTGAGCTTGGAGAAGTTCATTGGCCTCACTTGCTGGAATTTCACGGACGTAAATTTCTCGGAAATAAAGGGTGTTGCCATGGTTTTGCAATTCGATCTGCCCGTTGCGATAAATTGGCAGGTTGCGTTCCCATAGATTTTCCATCACAACATTGTCGGCGACGAGTTGATCGTTCAACTTTATGGTCACTCGCTCGCCAATCATGCGAATGTAAAATGTGTTCCACTCTCCAACCGGATTATCTGCTTTGACAAGCGGGAACCGCGGATTGTCTTTATTATTCCACAGCGATCCGGAACCATTCTCAGCTCCGTGCCGGAAATACGGTTCGTACTCGGTATCCCAGATTTGAACCTGTGGGCTGCCTCGCAGATAAATTCCGCTATCGCCAGCCTCGAGGATTTTCCAGTCGACGTAGAGTTCAAAATCTCCATAGTTATTCTCCGTACAAAGACTTTTGCCCTTTCCATCAAAGACGAGGATACCATTGTCTACCTTCCAGTGTGCTCGCATAACTTCGTCCGCTTCCAGCTGCGCGGTTGCCAGCTCTTCATCAGACATGGACGCACGAGTCTTTGGATTACCAACGAGCCCTTTCCAACCGGACAAATCTTTTCCATTGAATATTGGCTTAAACCCCTTGGGAGCGTCCGCCTGAACCGATTTCGTAAGCAGGTTCATTCCTGCGAGCAGAATTAGAGTCATCAGAATTACTGATGTGAAACGACGTGTACGTAACATTATTTTTCTCCGCGGGTTGATGGTCTCTACAGGGTATAATTTTCTGCAGTCCCACTAAAACCAACTTCGATACAAACACGAAGCAAA
>DOCI01000154.1:378-5314 GCA_003503535.1 Planctomycetaceae bacterium | reverse complement strand
GTCGGTTTAGGAGTTCCGCTGAGAAAAATACCTGTTGGGCGGGGTGGTTACCACGAGCTTTGTGAAGATTCGCATTTCGAAATTTCATCACGTGGTTACAAATGTGGAAGGACATATCTGAATAAAATGGACGCGAGCTCATATCGAAAACGGTGCAGATTTTCAGATCACTTTTCAACTATGCTATATCGTCCCTGCAAGCGAAGCAACTATCGGGACAAAGGTTTGCTCGCATTCATGTTGTCACCCCTTCTCCACGCGTGATATTCGTGATGAACCTCAGATAGTGTCCGTCCTTTGACAATCTTCATGATGTGTTCAGTTTCCCGGACTGAAAAAGCATGCAAACGATAGTCAGATTTCAGTAAGTCGTGTATAATCAAATGTTTATTCGGTTGTTGTTTAAGGAGCTCCTGATCGATCGAATAGCCTCTCCAATTTCTCGCCTTGTTTGATTGATGATTGCAGTATGACTTACTCGCGATTAAACACTTCATTGCTAAATATTTTTCATTATTTTGTTCTGCTTTTCGCGGGTACATTTTTTGTACAATATAGCCACGCGGCAGATTCTGCCCCGACGAACTCAGTCGATTTCACGCGTGATATCAGGCCGCTTTTGTCGAATACCTGTTTCAAATGTCATGGTCCAGATGAGCAGACCCGATCCGCCGATTTACGGTTGGATACTCCTGAGGGAGCCACAGCGGATTTAGGAGGATATCGAGCTATTGTTGCCGGGGATCCAGATTCCAGCGAAGCAATGCGTCGTATTCTTTCAGACGATCCCGATCTCATGATGCCTCCGCCAGATAGCGGTCGAGAACTTTCCGGGGTACAAAAAGAGCAATTTGCAAATTGGATTTCCAGTGGTGCAAACTATGAACAACACTGGGCTTTCAAGCCGATCCAGTCTCCACCTGTCCCAGCCTCAGAGAATGGAGCGGTTGGGAATTCAATTCATCCTATCGATGCTTTTATTCGTCGCCGGCTAGAGTCACTTCAGTTGACTCAATCTCAAGAGGCTGCCCCCTCGACATTAATCCGCCGCGTTTCGCTCGACTTGATCGGCTTGCCTCCCAAGGCTGAAGATGCGAAGAATTTTATTAGCAGCGAATCGCCAGAGAAGTATCTGGAACTTGTCGACCGTCTGCTCGCAAGTCCCCATTATGGCGAAAAATGGGGACGACACTGGCTCGATCAGGCTCGATACGCCGATAGCAATGGCTACACGGTCGATTCCCCTCGATCAATCTGGCTCTATCGTGACTGGGTGATCAATGCTTTCAACGACGATATGCCATTCGACGAATTTACTCTTCAACAGCTCGCTGGCGATCTCCTGCCGACCCCAACACCAGAGCAGTTGATAGCGACTGGTTTTCACCGCAACACGTTGGTCAATCAAGAAGGAGGATCTGACAAAGAGCAGTTCCGAAATGAAGCTGTTGTCGATCGAACGAATACAACAGGAGCGGTCTGGCTCGGATTAACGGTAGGCTGTGCACAATGCCATACCCATAAATATGACCCACTGACTCACACGGAATACTACATGCTGTTTGCCTTTTTCAATCAAACTCAAGATGTCAATTCCATTTCACCGCAACTTCAGGTCCCCTCTGACCAGCAACGCGAACAACTGGCAGAATTGAATGAAAAAATCACGTCCGCAACTGCCGCAGTAAAAGAACGCAAACAACAACTCAACTCAAAGATCAGCGAGCCGATTTCGACGGAATCCATTTGGACGGCCATCACACCAGAAAACAGCACGTCCGCTGGTGGAGCCATCCTCACTGTTTTACCAGACGGTTCTGTTCTCGCGTCCGGGACCAATCCGAACTCTGAAGAATATACCGTCACGTTCACATCACCGCTGGCACAGATTTCGGCGATTAAGCTCGAAACACTCATCGATCCCTCATTGCCAAAGCAAGGACCAGGACGAGCCAGCAATGGGAACTTTGTACTCCATGAAGTTGGTTTGAAAACAACCGATCAGATCACTCAATGGGTCGATGCCACCGCGGATCATTCACAGAATCAGTTTCCAATAATAAACGCGATTGATGGCAACTTAAAAACCGGCTGGGCAATCAACGTCACTAAGGGAAACATGAACGTGAATCGTGAGGCGATAATTTATTGCCATCCCCTCAAGTCGAACGCTGACAAACAGGAATTCCAGTTGACGCTGACTATGGCAAACCCGCAATACAGCATCGGTCGATTCCGGCTGCTGATTTCTGCAGCAGATCACCAATTACTTGGCTTGCCGGACCCGGAATTGACGCGGCTTACTCAAATCCAAACTTCGCTCGAAGCAGACAAGAAAAAACTGATTCAGTCGATCCCGACAACCATGATAATGTCGGAATTAAAAAAACCACGGCAATCACACAGATTGATTCGTGGAGATTTCCTCAGGAAGGCAGAGCCAGTGACTCCCGGAACTCCTGATTTCTTGCCCGGGATCAAAAGTCGACAAAGCAGTGAATCTCCTTTGATAACTCGGCTCGATCTGGCACATTGGTTGACTCAGAAAGATAACCCGCTCACGGCTCGAGTCACCGTTAATCGAATTTGGATGAAGCTGTTTGGGCGTGGGTTGGTCGAAACCGAAAATGACTTCGGACTGCAAAGTACTCCTCCAACTCACCCTGAGTTACTCGATTGGCTCGCCAGTGAGTTCATGACAAGCGGCTGGTCGGTTAAGCATCTGATTCGTTTGATCGTCACTTCAAAAACTTATCAGCAAGCTTCGAAAGCCAGGGAAGATGCTTTTCGCGTTGATCCTCTCAATAAGTATCTGGCTCGACAATCACGTATTCGGCTCGATGCAGAACTCATTCGAGATGCCGGACTCACGGTCTCAGATTTATTGACTGAAAGAATTGGTGGACCGAGTGTTTACCCGCCTCAACCGGATGGTGTTTACACCTTCACACAAGTCAACTCCAGTTGGCCCACAAGTAAAGGAGAGGATCGTTATCGACGTGGCATGTACACGTTCTTCAAAAGAAGTGCGCCTCATCCCTTGTTGAGCACATTTGATACCCCATCGTTTAACACAACATGTACCCGTCGAGATCGTTCCAATACACCATTGCAATCACTCACGGTCGCTAACGATCCTGCCTTCTTCGAAATGGCTCAATCGCTCGGAAGGCGGATCTCTACTGCGCCAGGAACATGGGACGAACGGTTGCAGTATGCATTTCTAATCTGCTTTTCACGCAACGCCTCCAATTCAGAATTGAATCGTATAAAAACTTATTTTGATTCACAAGAAAAAGTATTTGCCCAGGATCAGAAACTGAGGGCAACCATTATCGGAAAAAGCGATGATGGCAAACCCGTTACATCCGAACAAGCCGCCTGGGTCATGGTTGCCCGTGTGCTCATCAATTTAGATGAATTTATTACTCGGCAATAATCATTGAAGACAGAAAGATCACACAACAATGATTCCTGCATCGCATCTGAGTGACCTGATGGGAAGCCTTAGCAATCAAACCCGTCGGCACTTCTTTCGAAATTGTGGGCTGGGGATTGGAGCTGCTGCTCTCAGCGAACTGGAGAGGCCGACAACTGCATCGGCTCAGTCAGACTCAAAGCAATCTGGCTTGCCGCATCATGCCCCTCAAGCAAAAGCGATTATTTTTCTATTCATGGCCGGAGGTCCGAGCCAGCTCGACCTGTTTAATGATAAGCCCGCATTGCGGAAACATCATGGTGAGCTTCCCCCTGCCAGTTTTCTGGAAGGTAAGCGATTTGCGTTTCTCAAGGGAAATGAAACTCTGCTGGGCAGTCCCCGAACATTCGGACGTTATGGAGAATGCGGGCAGGAAATTTCCGACTTGTTGCCTCACCATCGTGCAATCGCCGACGATGTCTGCTGGTTGCACGGAATGCAATCGGACGTATTCAATCATGGACCGGCAAAGATTTTTTTGAATACCGGATCTCCTCAACCTGGAAGACCGAGCATGGGTTCCTGGCTCACCTACGGTCTTGGCAGCGAGACAAAGGATCTCCCGGGTTTTGTCGTACTGCAATCCGGGCCGCGCGGTCCCCGGGGTGGTTCGGCGCTGTGGTCAAGCGGTTTCCTACCAACCACTTATCAGGGAGTTCCTTTCCGCAACGGCCCGGAACCGATTCTTAATTTGTCCAGCCCTGCAGGTATCACGCGTGAACAGGAGCGAAATTTTGTCGATACCGTTTCAGACATGAACCGTATCAATTTGGAAGCCGTTGGAGACTCAGAAATCTCGACTCGAATTTCAGCCTATGAAATGGCTTATCAAATGCAATCGAGTGCCCCCGACCTGATGGATCTTTCACAAGAGACAGAAACCACACTCAAAAAGTATGGAGCCGAACCGGGCAAGCCTTCCTTTGCAAATAATTGCCTGCTCGCACGTCGACTCGTGGAACGTGGTGTCCGCTTTATTCAGCTATATCACACGAACTGGGACCACCACGGTGGACCGACTGAAAACCTGGAAGAACATCTGCCTGATATCTGCCGGGAAGTCGATCAATCGTCCGCTACACTTGTACGGGATTTAAAAGAACGAGGTCTGCTGGATGAAACGATTGTCGTTTGGGGCGGAGAATTTGGCCGCACACCAATGGGCGAAGTCCGCCAAAACACTGGTCGCGATCATCACATCGATGCTTATTCCATGTGGGCCGCCGGCGGTGGCTTTTCCCCAGGATTAATTCACGGTAAGACTGATGAACTCGGCTTTGGAGTTGATGAAAAACCAAAACATGTTCACGATTTGCAGGCGACAATACTTCATCAAATGGGCATCGACCATGAGCGTCTCACCTACCGCTTCCAAGGTCGAGATTTCCGCCTGACCGACGTGCACGGGCATGTTCTGCATGATTTATTATCGTAGTATTATGGGCGACACCAGAATCT
>DOCI01000154.1:0-181 GCA_003503535.1 Planctomycetaceae bacterium | reverse complement strand
GTACCAGCAAGTCACTTGGGTAACAGTTGCATCAGTAGAATCCTGACGCGATGCAACGTTCTCTTTTATTAATCAGCATCGTCTCGCCAGACTCAAATGCTGTGGTTATCCCTAATGCATATTTCGGTGCATGTATAGACCAGCCGAGTGTCCACTGCAGTTGAACCCGGGCTACGATATA
>DOCI01000113.1:27781-36574 GCA_003503535.1 Planctomycetaceae bacterium | reverse complement strand
ATCGTGTTCGATGGCGATATGACAGGCGGGCATATTTGGCAATTGACGCAGCAACCACAGCGGCGGAATTTTTCCCATACGCTCTTCGCCCCAGCGATCAAACTGATCGAGCTGATTTCCGCCTCCATCATTCCTGGCGGCTGCGACGAGTTCTTCTGGAGTTGAGGAAATGTGACCTGCACCGAAAACAACGCCGAGGCGGTTCGGATCAACTTGCCCGCTTTTCAGGCCTGCATCTTTCATGCTCATGCTGGCCGCGGCAACGCCGAGTTGGACATCACGGCTCATCACTTTGATTGATTTGCGATTGTAGATGTAGTCGTAGGGATCGAAATCGTGGATTTCCGCCCCAATTTTGGAGGGTAATCTCGAAGACGGCACGGATTTTAAGGGTCCCACACCGGATCTGGCCTCAATCAGGCTATTCCAGAATGCCTGTTTTCCGATCCCGATTGGAGAAACGACACCGACGCCCGTAATAACTACGGGGCTTACCTGATGTGATATCATGTCCAGCCTGACCCTGTGATATGCGTCTGCACATCTCTGCGAAAACGTAAATGTTTCCCGACGGCTAAAATGGCCGTCCGCATCACGGATTGATCAAAACGTCATCCTTGCCTGATCAATCCAAGCTGCGCCATTCCCGACTGACAATTCGTTGGTCCCATGTCAGACAAAAATGTGATTAAAAGGTGTGTTTCCTGGCAATTTACCTTCGTCCTAACCGCATGGAGTGCAGCTATTAAAGGAAATTATCCATTCAATGGTGTGGCTTAATCGTTTGGTAAAACAATTAAGTCGAGTGAGGAATAAGTGAGAGGGCGTCCGTGAACTCCCAGCCAAATTCAGTTTCCCGTCCGGTCATTGGTCCCTTATCAACCAGCAGGAATAATCAGCATAAATCCGTTAATGAGTCACCCAATCAAAGACCCCTCTTCAATTGGGAATTTACGACACATCGACAAACTTTTACTGATACCATATTTCACTCTAAATCCTCTATTGTGTCAAGCCTGAAATTGAGGATTTTGAGAGTTAGAAGGTCAAAAACTGCGGTTTTGAGCATCATCTCAATCACAGGGTTATTACTCATTTTGTATCCCTGCTGTTATTGAGTTTAGCTCGCTTTCCTACTCTGATGATGTCAGTTTTTCAAGAATATTACTGGATCTGTTCCCAAATGCATTCAGCGTAATATCTCGTGAGTCTTCGCTGGTGGACAGAAAATTAATCTCCAGACGGTCGTCAGGAAGCGATTCCGTAAACCGATTGGACCATTCCACCAGGCAGATCCCCTGCCCTTCAAACAGTTCATCGGCTCCAATTTCTTCCAGTTCATCTTCCGTTTCGACTCGATACAAATCGAAATGATGCAGCAAATAATCTCCCAGATAGTGCTGCACGATGGCGTAAGTCGGGCTGTTAACACTGTTAGGATCAACACCCAAAGTCTCGGCAAACTTTCGGACAAAGCAGGTTTTGCCGGCACCTAACGATCCATTCAGGCCAATCACCAACCCGGGTTCCACCAACACTGCCAATTGCTGAGCCAGCAATTCGGTCTCGCGAACAGACGAACTTGCCCAGGGAATCGATTTTAGTAGGTTTGAATTATTCATACTGCAGTTTCAATTTGAAGTGCGGAAAGTTATGGACATTTTTTCGAATATGTAATCACGTCCACTCGGTCGCGTTTTTATTTGTCTTATTGTCTTAAATCATCACGAGTTCGATGTTTTTAGCAAACTCGGTTTTCCCGGGAAAGTGGGGACGTTATGCTGACCACTCACATCAAGCATTCATGATGTCTCTATTCGATGTTCTCACTACGAAAAGTTTCAAAGGGTCACCATGCTCAGCACGCATAATGGTCGGATTGCGATGACGCTGTTTGTCATCTATTTGATCTTTTATTCTGGATTCATGTTAATCAATATTTTTACACCTCAATGGATGGAGTGGACTCCGCTGGCGGGTGTGAATCTGGCGATCTGGTATGGTTTTGGGCTCATCGGCTTAGCTATCTTTCTGGCGTTTTTGTATGGCTCGCTCTGTCGCCCTGCATCCTCAACTTCAGTTGACAACGGTAAGGAGGGACAGGCATGATTTACGAACCTTCCGTACTCGCTGTTGTCGTCTTTTTTGGATTTGTGGGAGTCACTCTGGGGCTGAGTTTCTGGTTGGGTGGAAAAGCAAAATCCTCAGCCGGTTATTTTGCGGCTCATGGGCAAATCCCCTGGTTTGTAAACGGAGTCGCGTTCGCAGGAGATTATCTCTCAGCCGCTTCGTTTCTCGGCATTTGTGGCATGATTGCCTTTTATGGATATGACGGATTCCTCTATTCCATCGGCTATCTGGCAGGCTGGATTGTCGCCTTATTTATTGTGGCTGAGCCAATGAAACGTCTTGGCAAGTTTACGTTTGCCGATGCTCTTAACACACGATTCGATTCACCCGGAATTCAGGTCGTCGCGGGAATTAGTACCCTGGTGGTCAGCATCTTTTATCTGATTCCCCAAATGGTGGGAGCCGGGGCGCTGGTGACACCATTATTGGGCTTTGATCATTGGGTTGGTGTGGTCATCGTTGGCGCGACCGTCATTTTAATTGTGGTGACAGCCGGGATGGTTTCGACGACATGGGTGCAGTTCCTGAAAGGATCGCTCCTCGTCTTTTTCTCTGCGATATTGACGATCATGCTTCTCTATCGCGGTTTCACAGTCGATGATGGAGGAAAAGATGGACATGCCTTCCGGACGTGGGGGCCTTTTGAACAATCTCAGTTAGTTGATAACTCGACTCTCAATCAGAATGGTAGCTGGACAATCGTAGAACAGTCTCCCGCCTGGAAAGAGACTGATTTCCTGCGAATCAAGGAAGAGGCGAGTGGCGCCATTACGGTCTGGCATCGAGTCGAAAAAGAGGATGGTCTCTACCTGGTCGAAGCTCAGTCGATTACCGATGCAGCCGATGGGCGCACGCTGATAAACGGTTTGCCTAAAGGAAAAGGGGAAGGTGAAGCGGTTTTGCATCCTGTGGGATATTTGTCTGAACTTCCAGATGGTGAGAAGTCGACGGAAGGAGTCGGCCCTCTTGAATTCTTCAGCACTTTGCAAAAAAGCAAAGTCATTTTATGGCCTAAGCAAATTGTGCGTGATGGCGATGAAGTAACGACCGTTTATTATCAGAAAGAGACTGATGGCAGTCAGGTGTTGCGACCGGGAGAGCATCCTCGGTTCAAAGGAATTCGCAGCGACAATTTGATTGATAAACTGAATTTTCTCTCGCTGATGCTGGCCTTATTTTGCGGAACCGCGTCTTTGCCGCATATTCTCATCCGGTATTACACGGTCAAAGATGAAGTCGCCGCTCGGAAGAGTACGATTGTGGGTATTGCCTCGATTGGGTTCTTCTATGTGCTATCGCTTTATATTGGACTGGGAGCGATGACCAGTGGTGCTCTCGATGTGACGAACAGCAATATGGCGGCTCCATTATTGGCACGAAGTATCGCCGAGTGGCTGTTTGCAGCGATTTCTGCAATTGCGTTTACGACTGTCCTGGGAACGGTGAGTGGTTTGATTCTGGCTTCAGCCGGAGCAGTGACTCACGATTTAGTGGGACGATTTGTCTCGACTCCCCTGACAGATTCCGCTCAAGTCCGATTGGCGAAACTTTCGTCGGTTGGGGTGGGAGTCATTGCGATTGTTCTGGGAATTGTCTTCGAGAAAATGAATGTGAGTTATCTGGTAGGCTGGGCTTTCAGCGTAGCCGCTTCTGCGAATCTGCCTTCACTGGTGATGTTATTGTTCTGGAAACGAACAACGAAAGAGGGCGTGATCACTGCATTGATGGTGGGAATGATTAGTTCACTGGGTTGGATTTTACTCTCAGAAGATACTTACACACAGGTGTATGGGCTCAGTGCTCAAGAGGCTTTGGTACCATTCAGTCAGCCAGGTATCGTCACGATTCCGCTTGGATTTCTAACTTTAATTCTGGTTTCTCTGATTACACAGCCTAAAGCCAAAGTTGAGAAATAATCGTCATTGAAAAAATAAACGAGCAGTTTCCATTCAAGGAAACTGCTCGTTTTACTACCAACTGAATTCATATCCACCACCTTGTTTGATTAGCGACCAGGACTGGATTCTGATTTTCCCTCCATATCGGTTTAATCGTTCGTTGCCGAACTGATATTTGCGGCACGAGGTTTGGATCTACCATGAGGCAGTTTCGTTTCAAAGCGAACGACTTCCTCATAGATTTCCTGAAGATGATTTGTCACTCCAGCCAATTCACTCCCACGATGAATGGCTGGATCAGGACATTTCTCTTTAATACGTGATTGAAGTTCTGCTTGCAGGGAAGGCCCCTCGTGGCGTGTGTATCCGCTCATTACCAGAGACTTAATCAACTTGTCTTTTCGTTGATCCAGGTTTGATTGATCGCCCTGCAAAGTCTCGCAACAAAGGTCTACTAACGCATTGATTTGTGATTCACATTGAGAATTCATATTACTCATTTGTCTCCCTCCAAAGGTGTATCGATATCGACGTCATCATCTGTCGTCGGGTCTAAATCGACAGGTTCATTTCCAAAATTGACTTTGGGAACCTGCATTTCATTTTCTTGAATCATCCGTTGATTCGATATTTCTGTTTTAGCCTGAAGCTAGTAAACTAACAGATCTTAATATCAAAATTCCTGATCTATATTGCATAGTATTCCTCTCTATTCATTTCCTTGAAATGATTGACCCACATGCGGTTCAGTAGTGATATAGAAGCTTGACGCAAATCATATGCCGTTAGATTGGAATCGACCTCAATTCGGAATTTCAGTACTATTTTGACTGGAAAATCATTCCGGCTATGTCGGTTATCTCTTTAAATTGTCAGGAAGTTTTTATTATGGCTGATTCGCAATCGATTCTGGTCTTTGAATCGGATGATGAGCAAGCAGTGGAGTTGATCGCTAACTTTTTGAATGAAAAAGGTGTCAATGCTGATGTCATTGAGCACAAACCCGATATGCCCCAGGGTGATGCTTTTGGCATGACGGTCACTGCGTATGCAGGGGCGGAGAGTTCAGGACGATTCGAAGTCCGCATTAAAGATGCCGAGCAATTTGAGCAGGCGAGGATTCTACTGACGAAACACACGGAAGAAATTCTTAGACGAGCTGACCTGGTGCAGATTCAAGCCTCTGAAGTTGTCGTGGAATGCGATGACTGTTCAAAATCAAATGTCTATTCGGGAGCACTTCAGGGAACGGTTCAGGAATGCGAACACTGCGGCTCGTATCTCGACGTCCCCGGCGGAGAAGATGATTACGACTGGTCCATCGTCGATGAAACGATCTCAGAAGATGACGAAGCCGCAGAAACGGACGACGAAGCCGACGCCTGGGGTTAATCACATCCCCATTAAAAGCGAAGCGCAAGCGAGTGAGTCACGAATAATCGAAAAGGCTCACACACACTCGCTTGCACTTCGTGCTTGTATTATTTCACGAAACTTTACTCCAGAGCTTGAACAAACTCAGGGTCATCGAGATCCAGTCGATTTAGGATTTGGTTGTAGTCGTATCGGGGAGTTGCTTCTGCATTGCCCGAAAATTGTTGAGTATAAGTGCCTTCGAATAGCAAAATTGGGGAATCGCTGTCGGTGAATTCGGGGTGCAATCTGGGATTGTATAACGTGTACTTGTTATGCGTGACTACTTTGACCGCTCCTGCCCATGGACCTGTGGGATGATCGGCTTCTACGTACCAGATTTCTCCTAACTCGGAGGCGTTGCCATGAAGCTGCGTGAAAATGGCAACCCATTTTTTGCGATAGTCATTCCAGGCAATCGAGCCACGGTGAACTTCAATCAATTCAGTACCTCCTGCCACAGTCACCATTTTCTGCGGCTCCAGATGTTCCCAGGTTTCTGGATTGCTCCAAGCCTCAAAAGTCGCTGGCATTTTTAGCGACGGAAAAGGATCTCCAAACAGCAGCCATTTCTTGCCTGTTGCATCTGTCCAGAAAATCGGATGGCCATCGTGAGCCAATTTCGGCTTGGGTGTTTCTTTCGACTTAGTCCAGAGAACTGTGTGACGGTCAAACTGCTCGGTCTGATCATTCCAGACGCACAGCCCACTTTCATAGGCAGTCAACAGTGGTTGAATTTTTACATAAGCCCCAACGAGATGCTGTTTTCCATTCTTATCCGACAATGTTGTATATCGACTAATCCACGTCGGGCCTTTGCCGGGGAGTTTGGCTACTCCCCGAGGTTTGCCACGATTGTCCTGGAAATAGTTATAGTCCAGACGAACAGGAGGTTCAAAAGTTTTTAGCGGATTCAATGCTGAAGTCGCACTGGTCATATGAAAGATCCCCAGAGGATATTCGGGAATCAGAGTATCTCCCCAAGCCCAGTAGAGTTTGTTGTGATATTTGGCGATTTGCACACTGTCACAACCGAGAACTCCGGACTCCTTCCAGTCGAGTTCTTTTCCCAGTTTTTGACTCTCAGCAAAGATCCCCGACCCGGTCAATCGCCCTAATCGCTTAGCTGGTAATTGCCGCTGCACTTCGACAATCAAAGCATGCCCCGGACGAGGTGTGAGCCGCACCCCGCGATTTCCAAATCCATCTGGCTTCACACTGTATCCGTGTCCTTCAATAGTGAACCAGGTTTCAACATTCATCAATTCGGGAAGATCAAACGCAATTCGTCCGGCATTATCAGTCACGAAACGAACATGATGATTTGTTGTGAGTTCGACGAGAGGCACCGGCCATCGATTTTGTGCATCAATGATTTGAATTTCACAGAGTTCGATGGCGAGGGAGTATGCTTGCAGGTTAAGAACTATTAAGCCCGCAAGCAGTGCTATTTTATATAATCGTATTTGACTCATTTATCTCTCGATGTCTTTTGGTGAACAGCGATAAAGCACTCTGGGTGCTGCGCTACGACCCCAGCCACCCGACACCCAATAATTTGGAAATTCATTTTTCACACAATGATCATGAGAAAACCCGAGTCATGACTGACTCGGCTCGCCTTGGTTTTAATGATAACTACCTGACTTCCTGCACTAACTCCTCGGGATCAATCTGATAGTTGCCATACTGAATGGAATAATTGTCGTTAAACCAGGTTTTGCGTTGTTCGTCAAATTCCTGAGTAACTTCGATATTAGGTCGCAGGAGTTGACCTGATTGCTGAGATTTTAGTTCTCCATCCTCTGCGATCAGTTCACCCGCTTTGTAAACGTAGCGAGGTCTCTGGAACATTTCTGTGATGTTTCCCTGTGGGGCATAGATTGTCAAATCGGCATCTGCTCCATAACCGAGGTGCCCTTTCTCATTGAGGCCGAGAATCCGAGCCGGAGCCGCTCGTGTCAGGATGGCGACTTCCGAGAGAGAATATTCTCGATCCAGATCCCGCAGCGGAGATCGATCAGACAGATTCTCCGGCATGCGGCTGATCATTTCTTCTCGATAAGCTCGATCCATCAGCAGATGGATCATTTGCGGATATTTGACGAACGCTCCACCATTGGGATGATCGCTGCTCATCGCAATTCGCCAGGGATCTGGCATACGGAGATACCATTCCAGACCAATCGCCCATTGGGTTGCGTGGACCAGATTTCGATACGGTTTGAATCGCCCGGGAATCACGCCGCAGCTGGCTTCCTGTTCGGTATCGGAAGTGAACCAGCGTCCGCCGGTGAGCCGTTGCAAATGCTCGGCAAAGGGGGCATCGCCGGTAATCGTCATCGCCTCGCCGGGAGATATGTGCCCCACGTCCACGGTAATTTCCGGATGTTCGCTGACATAATCGACCAAAGGTTCCACGGAGGAGGTAAAGGTAGTCGGATCGTCCGCATCTCCGCCGTAGCTGTGAAACTGAATGTGAGCAAAGTGACCACGACTCCCTTCCAAAGCCTGCATGGTTTTCAGTGTTGTTTCCCAGTTCCCGGGATAGCCGAGGTTATTGCAGTGAATATGAGCGGCATGCGGTAGCCCCAGCGTATCGACTGCAGCGGCCAGACTCTTCACGATTTGTCGCGGGGACACGCCAAATTCCCCAACGGGAGCATCCAGTTCGTGTAGCGACTTTCGGCTGATCTGTTTCCAGTTTTCAACTCCACCCGGGTTGACAATCTTCACTCCGTGAGCATGGACGGAGGAAAGCATCCATCCCACATATTCCTGCAGGGCATCTCCCCTGCCCTCGCGGATTTGATCCATCACATAATGATTGTTACCGAAGAGCGTCAGAAAGGCTTTATCAATATAGGGTGTGAGCGAAAACTCATGATGAGCCAGCCGAGCCGTCAATCCGGGGATGGCGGCATCGACTGCTGTTGTATATCCCATACCAGCGAAAAGTTGCCCTGTCGCCGAGCAGTTGGGAACGATTGGAGAGTCCATTACCGAAGCAGAATTGGATCTTCGACTTCCACTCATACCAGCCAGAAATTGCCGGGCATGATTCACCTTCGGGCCAACAATGTGACAGTGCATATCGACACCGCCTGGCATCACGATTAAGCCCGATACATCTTTTTCGACTGTATTCTCTGGCTTTTCCGCAGGTGGAGCAATCATCACACCACTCTGAAACCAGAGGTCGTGAACTTCTCCATGCAAATCATTCACGGGATCGTAAACTCGTCCCCCTTTGAGGCAATAATAAGTCATGTATTTATTTCATTAAGCTGTAGGTCAGGCGGTGCCTGACGCGAATAATCTTGGGTGTCCAATTTCGTCAGGCAGTGCCTGA
>DOCI01000113.1:27397-27716 GCA_003503535.1 Planctomycetaceae bacterium | reverse complement strand
CAGGCAGTGCCTGACCTACACTTTTGATTCTGGGGGTGCAACTCTGGCTTCCTTCTGATGAAACTCATGATCGCTATTAAGCACCATGATTTTCTGCCAGATTTTCCGGGAGAGTCCTGTCGTTAAGGATTCCAGATCATTAACCGCTCCCACGGCCTGACTATCCGGAAACTTCTCGACATACAGAGCCGCCACTTTTCCGGTCAGAGAAAGCAGTTCCGTACAATAATCGAGGTATCGCCCCAGTTGAAAGCGTGTGTATTGCCTTTTGGGAGAGGACGCGGTGTCTTCGCCGTCCTGCCAGTCGAGAACTCGTTCG
>DOCI01000113.1:21041-27304 GCA_003503535.1 Planctomycetaceae bacterium | reverse complement strand
GTTCGGGATCTTTGGTCAGTTGGTGCATGTCGATAATGTGCGCGACCGATCGCAGTCGATGAATGGCGGTCAAAGCCCGCTGTCTTTTCATGCGGTTTTCGATGGTAATCAAAAAGAATATTGCAGCCCCAATCAAAATGACATCGTTGATTCCTGCTTCCATCAATGTGATGATTTCAGACGCATCGGGTCGATCCGCCTGCCATTCGAGATAGCTGAATCCAAATCCAGCAACGAAGATTATTGCTAATATGATGACATACGTGAATATCCGCAGTCCCCACATCGGACGGGCAATTGCCTGAGCGGTTTTGCGAGCATCCCGCGTAATTATGTGCAATTCGTTGCAGACATCGGCCAGTCCAGCAGCTGGGAATCGCTCCTGAATCCTTCTGTGCAACTGCGAAATCGTCTCCAGAATCCGGTCAGGATTCAGATTGTCGTACTGGGAATTGGGCGAACTGAGATTTTGCTGTGTCATTACTTACGGAAATTCGATAAAAAACGAATCGGAGTACCTGTCCGATTAATACAGGCTTTTTCTCTTTGATCACATCATCAATTTTCTATTGATAACGCTCATCATTCAAGCAGGTTCAATAAGATGGTAACGGACTTCAAGAATATTCGCAGTTTTCTGGCCTGTTTTTTTCTGGCATTGGGTCTGCTCCCCGTGATATCGCTTCAGGCAGCTGATCCGTATGAAGCTCAGCGGGATTATCTGACCAGAGAATACGTTGAAAAAGAGGGCATTACGAACAAGCGAGTTCTTGAAGCGATCCGGCAAACTCCGCGGCATCTTTTCGTACCAGGTTCTGTTCGCGAGCAGGCTTATACCGATCAAGCCCTTTCCATCGGTCATGGTCAGACGATTTCTCCCCCATTCATCGTCGCCTACATGACGGAAGTTCTCGATCCTCAACCGACGGACAAGGTTCTTGAAATTGGTACGGGAAGTGGATATCAGGCAGCCGTGCTATCGCCACTTGTGAAAGAAGTCTATTCGATAGAAATTGTCGAACCTCTCGGACGACGAGCCGCTTCGACTCTCGATCGACTTCGATATCGAAATGTCCACACCCGAATTGGAGATGGATTTCAGGGCTGGAGCGAGCATGCTCCCTTCGATAAAATTATTGTCACCTGCTCTCCGGAAAGTATTCCCAATCCGCTTATCGAGCAATTGCGTGAGGGAGGCAAGATGATTATTCCTCTTGGGGAACGCTATCAGCAGGTGTTTTATCTTTTGGAAAAAGTCGATGGGAAACTGGTCTCTCAACCTCTGCAGCCAACTCTGTTTGTGCCGATGACTGGTATTTCCGAAGAAAAACGCCGGGTTCTTCCCAATCCTGCCAAACCGGAACTGATTAATGGAAGTTTCGAACTTGATGAAAACGGCGATGGATTTATGGATGGCTTTCATTATCAACGCCGGTTGACTCGCATGAAAGGCAATGCTCCCGATGGGGATTATTACGTGGAGATTGAAAGCTCCGCTCCGGGCGAGATTGCACAGATGTTACAGGGATTTGCGATTGATGGTCGCGAGGTGAAATCGCTGCGTGTCGCTCTCGATCTCAAGCTGGATGACTGGACACCGGGAAAAACATTCTATCAGCGTCCCGGCATGATCATTCATTATTACGATGAAGATCGTCGCCCATTAGGATCAGATTCCATTGGTATCTGGTCCGTCAGTGACGACTGGAGACGAATTGAGCACCGGGTGAACGTTCCCGGAAAAGCTCGCGAAGCGATTGTGCAAATCGGCTTGAACGGAGCCGTTGGAAAAGTTGCCCTGGATGATATTGTGCTGCAAGCGGGACCGTAATCGACTTCGATAAAATGTTGGAATAGAATCTGATATAATTTTGTCTGACTGTGTCACAACCGGACACGGGGTAGAAAAGATATCAGGGATTCCTAACCATTATCACCGCTTCTCAACAAATCGAAATCAAAAACGCCCGCACCCATAATTTGCGCGGTGTTGACGTTACGATACCGCATAGCAAGTTCACTGTTATTACCGGCGTGAGTGGTTCGGGCAAAAGTTCACTGGCATTTGAAACGCTGTTTGCTGAAGGGCAGCATCGATTTTTAAGCACACTCTCTGGGCGATCGCGTCAAATGTTAGATGCCCTGCCCCGCGGGGATGTCGATGAGATTCTGGGGATGTCGCCCGTGATCTCGGTGCCTCAGAAACGACCAGTCGCCAGTGCCCGTAGTACCGTCGCGACGATGACCGAAGTGCTCGATTACCTGCGACTGATCTACTCCCGATTTGGAACCGTGCATTGTCCCGATTGCCACGTTCCCGTTCAGGCTCAATCTCCTGAACAAATTGTCGAGCAAATTTCAGCTTACCCCGAACGAACAAAAGTTCAATTGCTTGCTCCCCTGGTCCGGGATCGAAAAGGCGAACATCGCGATCTTTTTGAACGAATGAATCGGGAAGGTTTTGTCCGAGCCAGAATTGATGGTGAAGTTCTTGAAATTTCAGAATGCCCGCCACTCGATAAGAACAAACAGCATTCCATCGATGTCGTTGTGGATCGATTGATTATCAAACCCGATCTCGACCAGCGTTTGACGGATTCAGTTGAACAGGTTCTTCGCCTAAGTGAAGGAGCCTGTCTGGCTCTGATTGATCAGCAAGGTGAGGTCAGTGAGCAACTGTTTCATCGCGATTTGAATTGTCCGAGTTGTAATCGGAGTTTTCTTCCGCTGGAATCGCGTTCATTCAGCTGGCATTCACCGCATGGGGCATGTCCGACTTGCGAAGGAACGGGACAGCTCAAAGAAAAAAGATGTCCTGACTGCCAGGGAGAACGCCTCAATTCCGTATCGCGGCACGTTCAAGTTCAAGCGACTTGCTTGCCGGATTTACTCAAGAATTCAATCACACGATCTATTCATTGGGTCGAAGAGTTTGCCAGCTCTCAGCAGGACGGAAAACAATCGGTACAGATGTCACTTTGTGATCCGTTGAAGCATCGACTGCAGACGCTGGTGAATCTCGGGATCGGATATTTGAGTCTGGATCGAACAACTGACACGCTTGCTGGCGGAGAGATTCAACGGTTACGCCTTGCTCGCTGTCTGGGGACACAATTGCAGGGAAGTTGCTTTATTCTGGATGAGCCGACAGCCGGATTGCATCCTCGCGATGCCGCTCAGCTGATTGCCATTCTGGTCGATCTGACGAAAACCGGAAATACGGTCGTCTGTGTGGAGCATCATCTCGATGCGATCCGTGCAGCCGACCATTTGATTGAGTTTGGCCCCGGTGGCGGCATTCACGGTGGCGAGATACTCTATTCGGGGTCTCCAGATGATTTATCAAAACATCATTCGACATCAACGGCCCGAGCCTTAAAGGGCGAATTCGAAAAGAGGCTGCTGAATAAAACCGAATCGGCTTCCAATTCTGGAACAATCCGTCTGGAAGAGGTTTGTCTTCACAATCTGAAAAATGTCTCACTGGACTTGCCACTGGGGCAATTGATTACCGTCTCCGGCGTGAGCGGGTCTGGTAAAAGTTCTCTGATTCTTGATGCTCTGGCTCCGTTACTGAAAGAGGCGATTTCAAAAGAGAAATTGAGCGTCTACCAGCGTGGACTTGGGAAACTGCAGATCGAGGGAACGATTCGGAAGTTGCAGGTGGTCGATCAATCGCCGCCGGGAACTTCAGCCCGCTCCTGCCCGGCGACATATTCGGGAGTCTGGGAAGAAATTCGTCGTCTACTTGCGAAAACGCGGCTGGCGAAAATCCGGGGCTTCTCGGAAAAACGCTTCACCTTCAACTCGGCAGCCGGGACCTGCGAGCGGTGTCAGGGATTGGGAGAAATCCGTCTCAAAATGTCCCTGCTGCCGCAAACGGAAGTGGTTTGCCCGGAATGCCGGGGTAAGCGATTCAATGCTCAGACACTGGCCGTCAACTATCGGGGACAATCGCCGTTCGATTTACTGGAAATGACAATCGAAGAAGCTCTGGAGTTCTGGTCGGAAATCACATCGATTTCAGTCGGATTAAAACCACTGGTCGAGATCGGGCTTGGCTACCTGAAAATGGGACAACCGGCCAGCACGCTCTCGGGTGGAGAGGCTCAACGCGTTAAACTTGCCAGGGCGATGTCCGAAGAATTCTCAGAAGGCTTGTTCATTCTGGACGAGCCGACGAGTGGATTGCATTGGGCAGATGTCGCTCTGTTCATTCAGGCTCTTCGAAAAATTCAGGCAGCCGGGAATAGTATTATCGTTGTCGAACACCATCCGCTCATGCTGCAAGCCGCAGACTGGCACCTCGAACTGGGACCGGGTGCGGGCGAGCTGGGTGGAGAGATTATTAAAAATGCTTCTGCCTGATCATCCACTTAATATGAAGTCGATTTGACAAACTCATCTCAAACGTAAACATTCCCAATGAGAAACTTTACGAACCGGACCACTCTAAACAGATTTAATAGATCACTTTATGCCCAATATTTTAGACCAGTTGAATCAGAACACCGTTGCCTTTGACCTGAGTGATCGAGATGAGATCACGTTGACAGGGCGCGATCGAGCGACGTTTCTGCATGGATTTACGACGAATGACATCAAAAAACTGCAGCCCGGCATGGGGTGTGAAGCATTTGTGCCGACAATCAAGGGGAAGACGCTGGGGCATCTCTTTGTATTCGCAACTGAAGATCGGCTCCTGCTTGATACGGTTCCCGGAGCGGCTGAAGTTTTATTGCCACATCTGGATCGTTACTTGATCACCGAAGATGTGCAGCTATCAAATACAACAACGGATCGAGCGTTATTTTTGATGGCTGGCAAAACAGCAGAGAACACTATGACTGAACTTTGTGAAGGAGCCGACAGTCTGGCTTTCAATCACTGGAAGCCGATTGAGCATTCAGAATTGACAGGATCGGTTCGCAAAGTTGACTGGTTAAACGAGTCTGCTCTTCAGGTTTCAGTTCCTGCCGGCGACCGACAGAAAATCATTGACTGGTTCGGAAAACAGCAGATTTCTGTTTGTCCCAATGAGGATTTTGAACTGGTCCGTATTGCCAGTTGTTTACCCAGGTTCGGACAGGATTTTTCTGAGGAGAATCTCGCCCAGGAAATCGACCGGACTTCTCAGGCGATTTCGTTCACCAAAGGCTGCTATCTGGGACAGGAACCGATTGCTCGAATCGATGCTCTCGGGCATGTCAATAAACTGATTCGAGGGTTTCGCTGTGAGAATCCAGAATCGTCAAACCAACCAGAGCAACTCATAGGAGCAAATTTGACAGCAGAGGAATCAGCAGAAGCAAAAGTCATCGGCGGGATCACCTCAGCTGCTCAGAATTCAGAGACGTCCGAAATCCTTGCAATCGGCTGGGTTCGCAGAGAATTCTCTGAACCGGATACGAAACTTGTCGTTAACATAAACGGTCAGATGATACCCGTTCGCGTTAGATAACTTCGGCAATAATATTTTTTACCACGGATGGGTACGGATAAGCACAGATATAAAGATCCGTGATCATCTGTGTTCATCCGTGGTTCTATTTATTTTTAAGTCTATAATTATTTCTGTCAGACACAGCCTGACCTACAGCTTTTTCTCTTTAACCTGGCGTCCTGGCGGTTCAATTTTATAAATTTTCACTGAGGTTCCTCTCGTGTTTTTGCGTTTGTTTCTTTTGTTCACATTGGTTCCCTTTGTCGAGCTGGTCATTTTGCTCAAGCTGAGTGAAATGCATGGCTGGGTGACGACGATTTGTCTGATTATTGTCACGGGCATCGTCGGAACGATCCTCGCCCGGCAGCAGGGGTTTGAAGTCTGGAATCGGATTCATTCCGAGTTGAATGCCGGGAAGCCGCCGACCGATTCGCTGATGGACGGCCTGATGATTCTGATCGCCAGTGCGCTGTTAATCACGCCGGGAGTGCTGACCGATATTGTCGGTTTTCTGTTACTCTTCCCCCCTTTTCGCAGTGTGCTCAGGGCACGAATGAAGACTTATTTTACTCGCAGTGGAAGTTTCAAAGTCTTTACGCAAGCGACTGGTCAACCTACTGGACAGCAGACTTCTTTTGATCAGGCTCAGGCGAACCGTCCGACACACGATACTTCCGGTCGCGAAATTATTGATGTCGAATTTACGAAGAAAACGTCTGAATGAATTTCAGCGGTAGGTCAGGCTGTGCCTGGCGAGAGTTGACGTCAATAATTACTCATGCTCATCAGGAGAATGAATAGCCCAGATAGCTCCGCTATC
>DOCI01000113.1:14455-20989 GCA_003503535.1 Planctomycetaceae bacterium | reverse complement strand
GCTATCTGGGTGGACGAAGTCCACAAGAAGTCTTCAGTATAATGATAGATTTTCCAAAAGCTTCTTGCGGCTGCGCCGCCCCGAAAGAATCTTTCGGGGCTATCCTGAGAACAACGTTTTGTCACTAAATTACATGAAGAGCCATAATTCATGTCAGGCAGTGCCTGACCTACAGAGATATCAGACCTGGAAAATAACTTATGCGGATTCTTGTGACGGCTGGTCCCACTCGGGAATACATTGATGATGTTCGCTATATCTCGAACGCGAGCAGTGGGCGGATGGGTTATGCGATTGTGCAGGCGATACTGCATGCCGGTCATGAAGCGATTCTCGTGAGCGGGCCGGTTTCGATGACGCCGCCTGTTGGCTGTGAATATCATGCGGTCGAATCGACCGAACAGATGATGCAGACCTGTCAGGCATTGTTCCCGAATTGCGATGGTGTCATTGCAGCCGCTGCTGTCTGTGATTATCAGCCGAAAAGTCGTGTGAGTGGAAAGATTTCAAAAACCGGAACTGCGATCACGCTCGAAATGATTGAAACCGATGACGTGCTGGCTGCCCTTGGCAAAATGAAGGACGGTCACTGGATTTTAGGATTCGCGCTCGAAGCTCAAAATGAACGTGAGAATGCTCTACAGAAACTCCGTCGCAAGAACTGTAACTGGATTGTACTGAATCGCCCGGAAGCGATCGCCGCTGAGAATAACACGGTTGAATTGCTGGATGACTCGGGTGAGACGGTTGCTCACTGGACAGGTCTGAAAACGAAAATTGCAGAGGATCTGGTCGCATGGCTGGAGGAGAATGCTGGGCGGGTTACATAAATCGTCTTAAATTGGCGAGCCGAGCCAGTTATGGCTCGGATGGGTTCGGTTCATCACTGACTCAAGCTAACAAAGTGCACAAGGATCGTGACAATACCCGAGTCATGACTGACTCGGCTCGCCTGTCAAACTTTATTCAGGTAAGTATTTGAAAAGTTGTTCGACGACTTCAGGATGTTGGTCGGCAATATTCTTGTTCGCATCCAGTTCTTCGGACAAGTCGTAGAGTTCGACGCGATTTGTATTAACGCCCTGCTTATTGGACTCGACGATCATGCGATACTGATCGGTTCGAATCGTGATCGCGTTGCCCCAGTAACTCAAAGCGGCTTCTCTCACCTGAGTGGCTTCTTCGGAGATGATCGGTCGCAGGGAACGTCCATCCAGGGGAGCATCTGTTTTTTGAAATTCGGGTTGGCAATAGTCGACCAGGGTGGGATACAGGTCGATTGTTTCCGTCAATGCCTGAGTCGTTTTTCCGGGTACAGTTTCGCCGGGGATCCTCATCATTAACACACTGCGATTGGCTCGTTCGAGGGGAGAATGTTTCCCCCAGATCTGCTGCTCGCCCAGATGCCAGCCATGATCTCCCCAGATGACGACGATCGTATTGTCAGCTAAGCCCGATTCTTCAAGCGTTTTGAGAACTCGTCCCACCTGCCGATCGACATAGCGAACACAGGCGTAGTAGGCTCGCCGTGAAGTTCCGATTGCCTCAGGAGATAAGGGCTGTGTTTTTTCAAAAGGAGCATTGTATTTGTAGAACTCACCGCTTTTATGCCAGTAGCGGGAATCGGTTTTGTCGTAGCCTTCAGTTTTGAAATCCGTCTCCGCGAAAGCGTCCCAGTCCTGTTTTGTAGCGACGAATGGCAGATGCGGTTTGAAGAAGCCCAGTCCGAGGAAAAATGGTTTTTCCTGACTGGCATATTCTTTCAATTTTTCAGATGCGGTTTGAGCCATTAAACCATCGGGGAGGTCGTCATCGTTCTCGACGATGAATTCCATCAGGTCTTTATCCCCCTGCCCGCTTTCACGATTCCGTCCATTGGCATAAGCGAAGAAGATCCCCCAGCCCCGTTTCCAGGGACCGAACGGTGTCGCCAGTTCATCCCAGGCATTCGGCAATTCGTCCCGGCCATCTCCCTTGCCATTGTATTCGAAGACTCTGCCGTCGGCAGTATGAGAGATTTTTCCAATGCAGCAGGTTTGATATCCAGACCGTCGAAAGAGTTCCGGCAGGGTTTGTGCCCCGGCCTGCTGTTTCTGTTTGAAAGCGGTCGGCCCCGCATAAGCGGCGGAATTAGAACGGGTGACTCCACTGGATGCCGGGCTGCGACCTGTCAGTAATGCGTATCGGGAAGCTCCACAGGTTGCGACTTGCACATAATGGCGATCGAACAGTAAGCCGGTGGATGCGAATTGATCGAGATGAGGGCTCTGGGCGGTTTCGACGCCATAACACCCCAATTCGGGTCTTAAGTCGTCGATTGCGATGAACAGAACATTGTATTGATTGCCTCCTTCACTTGATATCACTTGCACAGGAGTGATTAGAAAAATAACGGCTACCACCAACGACATCGAAATCGATAAAATCTTGAGCGAATTCACATACATTATTTTTTGTAAGGTTGAGTGCATTTTTGAAATCCTGTTCGCATTTGAGTCATTATCTGATCAGAATGGGATCGTCATCCCAGAGACATTATGCAATTTGCTCGCCGAATGATCCACCTGCTCTGAATTTCCACTGACTATGCGAATCCTGCTTCTCTCTGATATTCATGCCAACTGGACCGCTCTTCAAGCAGTCCATCATGCAGAGCCCGAATTCGATGCCTGCCTCATTCTGGGGGATCTCGTCGATTTCGGTCCGCAGCCCGATAAAGTGATTGAATGGGCGCGTCAGAATGCAACCCTCGTCATTCGCGGAAATCATGATCAGTCGGTCGCCCAGTTTATACAACCTCATAAAAATGAAACCATGTGGCATCGTCTGAGAAATTATTCGCGGATCCTGCACTGGCAAAATCTCTCCGCCGAAAATCTCGATTATCTCTCAAGACTTCCGGTTCGAAAATACTGGACCTGTGAAGACGGGCGATTTCTATTGATCCATGCGACCCCTTTCGATCCGCTGCACGAGTATTCGATGGATGAAAAAGCATTCTGGAAACTTCGCCTGCAGGGAATCGATGCGAATTTTGTCTGCATTGGGCATACTCACCGACCTTATGGCGAATCCATCGGCTCTGTGAAACTGATCAATCCGGGAAGTGTCGGGCAGCAGAAAGCCGGAGAATGTGTGGCGAATTATGTTGTGATTCAGGACGGCCATCCGGAATTCAGACAGATCGATTTTGATATCGAAGAATTGATTGCGGAATTTGAGGCAGCTGGATTTGAACAGGAGATGCAGCAAATTGCCCGCAAAGTTTATACTAAAGGGTTCACACTTGAGGATGCTGGGATTCCGAAAGACGCTGGATGACTCTCATCAGGAGGCGAGATAAGACACGAACAGAGAATGATTATGGGGGATTGACCGTTTTCTGATGGGCTCAAGTAGCATACAATTCGTTAAAGCAGGGTCTATTTGGGGCCATATCCCTTGTGAATGTAGCGAATTTTCCAACAATTTCGGGTTTTCTGCGTAGGAATTGCCAAGGGTGGAGAAAGTCGTTGCAGACTCGCTTAAACTCCGTCTAAAATCAGGTAGGTCATTTATTCGTTTGAAGATGACTCTGATAAGATTTTTTACGATTATTCCCAATGGAGCAGGTCTTTAATAATGTCAACCATGGCACCTGACACTACGTTCACTCCCCAGGATTTGCAGGCCAACGAATTCGATTATCGACCGACCCCCGTAATCGTCCCGGTAGCCGTTGTGCTGGGATTGGTTTCCGCCTCTTCTCTGCTGGGAATTGTCGGTGTCATCCTGGCAGTCATTGGTTTCGTCGTCAGTCTGGTTGCCGTCTGGACAATTACGACCTCGGACGGAGCCTACAGTGGAAAGTGGGCTGCTCTGATTGCGATGATGCTCTCACTGGTGTTTGGGATTGCTGGAATGGGGTCCCAGATTTATGCTTATTCAACTGAAGTTCCAGAAGGTTATCGGCGGGTCAGTTTTTCTCAGGAAATTTCCGCCAAAGGTTTCGCTGTAGAGGAAGGGAAAATCGGGTTGCACCCCGATGTCGCCAAACTGGTTGATAAACCCATCTTTCTGAAGGGATATATGTATCCCCAGCGACAGACGAAAGGATTGTCGCAATTTCTACTTCTCAAAGACACGGGCGAATGTTGTTTCGGTGGTCAACCCAAGCCGACCGACATGATTCTCATCAAAATGCAGGACGATGCAGGAGCCAACTACTCTCAGGGACGCGTTGCTGTCGCAGGAACGCTGAAACTGACTTCCGACACGACTCCGGAAGGTTTGCAGCCGGTTTACTCCATCGAAGCCATCAAATGCGAAAACTCCCGTTCAGCCTTTTAATCACAGTCGCATTTTCGTGTGCATTGATGTGTGGTTGCAATTCCTCACAGAACACTGAGTTTCGCGAATTTTCCGATCAGGATCGTATCAATTCGCTGGAAACGGAATCCGCTGGCACTTCACCAGATGCAATTCCTGAATCGACCTCCCAGTCGCCGATTGAAGTGGAAGTCGCTGCTTCGTCAGCTGAGGAAGGAAGCCCTTCACCTGATTCAGAGCCGATTATCGTCCCCATGAGCACTGCTCCTGAAGTAGCAGAGCTGGGATCAAGTTCTGAGAAACCAGTTTCTGATGACGCCACAATTGCTAAAGTCTTGCCCGCGAACGCCGAAGTCATGTCTCCTGCTTCGACATCCTCTGCCAACCCTGCCGAACAAATGGCCCCGCTGGAACCGAAGTTGTTGATCGCAGAAAAAACCTTTCAAAAAGAAGGTCCCAATCAGGCGTTACGAGTCTCATTTGACGATATCGACCTGCTGAAGGTGCTTAATATGGAGCCCGTCCCGGAAAATGCACCGGAAATGTTTCCCGACTGGCTGAAAAATCTCGACGGGAAGCGTGTTCTGATTCGTGGATTTATGTATCCAACACTTTCAAAAACCGGAATCACATATTTTCAGCATGTGCGGGATAACGAAATCTGCTGTTTTGGTCGCACGCCTAAAATATACGATCGGATTTCAACCATTCTTCAGGCTGGCAAACCTGCTGAATATATTCAGGGGCGACCCTACGATGTGCTGGGCACATTGCGAATGGACCCTATTTACGAAGATGGAGAATGGCTGCAACTTTATTTGCTCGAAGATGCCATCGTGTTAGATAAATAAGCAGGAATTAAAGGTTCTGGACTTTCCGCTTCCGCTTAGGGAACCGTCAATTTTGCACATAGTAATGCTGTAGATCACATAGACTCGTCAGCGTCTATCGATTCTGGTATCCTGTTGGCAGTAAGAATCTTATGACACTTTCGTAGTCAGTCGTACGATACAAATCGTTCGGGAATCGCTTGCAGAAGTTGTCAATATTTTTATTGTTTAGGCCCAGAGTTATTCGAAGCAGGTTCAAAACAGATTTATCAATGCAACTAATCAACTCATTGGACGTGATACGCCTGTCTGTGATTTGAATCTTATTTTTTCGTTCAATTGATGACCGTCTATTAACTCATACAAAAAACAGAACACCGTTCCAGACAGACCTCAAACTTCAAAACATTTACTGATTCATTGCAAAACAGACTCATCAGAATCAGATCGGTTTGAGATTTTCACATTCATAATTCAATTGCAGACAGCAGGAAGTTCGTCTCATGTCACTTGATCCCTATTCTCTCTGCCCTTGTGAAAGCGGTAAGAAGTTGAAGTTCTGCTGTTCGGATATCGCTTCCGATATGGTCAAAGCTCTTCAACTTCATGAAGGTGGTCAATCCAAAGCCGCTCTCAAAATTTTGCAGAAAATCTACACTTCGAATCCGGCTCGCGCCTGGGTGGCCACTTCTCTGGCTGGAGTCCATTTGTTTCTGGAAGATGCTGCCTCGGCTCGGGAAACTTTACAGCCATTGCTGCAGGAATCTCCCGATCATCCACTGGCGAGAATCCTCGAAGCGACAGCTGCTCTGGATTTGGATGGCTACGAAAAGGCACGTTCAGTTATTCACCGTGCTTTCACCAAAGGTGTGAAATATCACCCGGAAATGATCGGCAGCATGGCCGCCGGGATTGCTTCGACGTTATACGAAGAAGAAAAACTGGTCTCCGCCCGTCAGCATCTGGCATTTGCAATGCGTTTCGTTAGAGATGAAGATCGCCAACAGGTCTTCATGCGCCTGCTCGATTTTGATGGCGATCAAGGTGTTCCTTATCCGCTGCGTGGCGTTCACAATTTACGACCGCTCAATCTTGAAGCAGATTAAGAGAAAATCTTCCGCAAGTCAGTTGGCTTGTCTGCCCTGGGCTGCTGGCATGAAGCGGCTGCGGTTGTAAGTCAACTGACGAAAGCACATCCAGAAAACCCGGAATTATGGTACGATATTGGTCTGTATCAGGCTTGGGATGGTGATCAGGATCAAGCTGCCGTTTCCCTGCATAAAGCCGCCAGCTTCTCGGACGATTTCGAATTTGCAACTTCCAGTGAAACGCTGGCTCAACTGTTTGACCTCGAAGCATCTCAAACCAGTGAAGTTGTCCGACATTACGCAGTCGG
>DOCI01000113.1:11620-14380 GCA_003503535.1 Planctomycetaceae bacterium | reverse complement strand
AAAGTATTAACGCTATTTGACGAGATCCCTCGTCTTCACCGCGACGACAGGCTTGTTGGTGGAGAAGATTCTCATGGACAAATTTCCTACACACTTCTGGATCGCGATCCCGTATCAATTTCGGATCAGGAGACTCCTGACCTCAAACAATTGCCGGTCGTGATTGGTGTACTTGTTTGTGCGGATAAAGCTGAAACTCAGAACAGTTCCGCTTATTGTCACATGGTGGTCGAAAACGAATTTGTCGACGAGATGCAGAAACTCGTTCAGCAAGCATTGGGATCGCCACTCGAAAACTATTCAGCTCATACACTGGAAGATATCACTTTCTCTCAGTGGGCTGATTATCGTAGTTTATACCGTCAGTACTACTTTGACAATGAAACACCGGCTCGATTACGAGCCGAAATCGGAAAGAAAAATTGGGAAAATATTCTCAACGAACAATGGCCCAATCGTCCTATTGCTGGCCTGGAGGGAAAAACTCCTCAGGAAGCCCGATCGATTCCTGAATTATCCTATAAACTCGCCGCGGCGATAAACGTTCTGGATTCTTTCGCGGATCGATACAACTATCAGATCGACGTCCCTGCGCTGCGGGAGAAGTTTGGATTACCGCCTCAGGAAAGTTTCTCAGTTGCTGATGAACAGGAATTAAGTGCCTGTGATGTACTGGAAATGTTGAGAATCCCAATTGAATCATTAACCGACGATCAGGCAGCAATTTTACTCAATCGAACTCAGCTGATTCAACATGCCGGTTTCACCGAGAAAGTTCTGGCAGAAGTTTTGCGTCGGGAAGATGTCGTGGAACTCGAACGGATGCCGCAGATCTGGCATGCGTATATCGATCTGGCTCGGGATAAATACGATCGTGAAGAAGCGTTGAATCGGATCGAGCAGGCGAAAGTCTGGGCTGAGAAATCAGGACAGAAATTTGAAGAATCGCTCCAATGGGAAATGCGTCAATTGCAATTCCTGGTGATCGATCCTCAGGATGACACCATCATCCCATTCCTTGAGCAGATGCATCATAAATACCTCCGCAAGTTGCCAGAACTCGAAGAAGCGATCACCGCCTATCTCAATGAACATGACATCGCTCCCCCATGGGACACACGAGGAAAAATTCTCGTTGCGGGGGCTTCTGCGAGTTCAATATCTCAAGAGATGTGGCCTGAAGAAACTCCTCAGGGATCCTCAGGTGGCAAATTGTGGGTTCCAGGCCAGGAATAATTCATCAACTTCCCTACGGAATTGCCATTCGTTGAAACCTTTCTCCGTATTCTCACAGAAATGAACATGAAGTGACCATGCAATTTGCAACGCCTACTGAAGTGATGCAGCGGGCGTTGTCTCTTGCTGAACGGGGACGAGGATATGTCGAACCGAATCCGCTTGTCGGTGCAGTGATTGTCGATGAAAATCTCGGGCTGGTAGCAGAAGGGTATCATGCAAAATTTGGAGGCTTGCACGCAGAAGCTGATGCTCTCTCGAAGATCGAGCAGATTCCAGAGAATTCAACAATCTATGTCACTCTGGAACCTTGCGCTCATCACGGAAAAACTCCACCTTGTGCCGAAGCAATTCTCAAGGCGGGTATAAAACGAGTTGTGATTGGATGTCTGGACCCTGCCCGGCACAACGAACTGATCGGAGTTGAACTCCTCCGTAACGCGGGCGTGGAAGTTGAAGTCAATTTTCTAAAATCAGAAGCCGAGACTCTGCTCCGGCCCTTTCGGAAACTTCAGCTGACAGGTCTTCCCTATGTCCACGCCAAATGGGCAATGACACTCGATGGCCGGATTGCCTCGAAGACCGGCTCATCTCAGTGGATTACAAACCCTGCTTCCCGGTCTCACGTGCATCAACTTCGTGGATTAATGGATGCCATCATTGTTGGCAGTGGAACGGCCTTGGCGGATGACCCTCAACTGACCGTCCGCCCTTCTGGGCCCCGGACGCCGGCCCGAATCATTTTGGATTCTCAAGCTCGTCTGTCGCTGAACTCTCGATTGATTCAAACTATTGACGAAGCTCCCGTTCTGGTTGTTTGTCGTGAAGATGTTTCGGCTGAGATACAAAAGAAATTAAGCGATGCAGGAGTGGAATTGATCCTCGCACCCGTAAACAACGTTGGTCAACCTGAGCTCAGTATTATACTGAAGGAGTTGGGGCGGCGTGGGATGACAAACTTATTGGTCGAAGGCGGTGCCGGTGTGCTGGGAAGTTTCTTTGATGCTGGTCAAGTTGATGAAGTTCACGCCTACGTCGCCCCAAAAATCATTGGCGGCGGTGCAGCGTTTTCACCAGTGGGAGGAACTGGCATTTCTAAAATGGCTGACGCATTGAAACTGGAGCAGATCTCGATTCAACAATTTGATGGTGATCTCCTCATGCACGGTTACATTCCAAATATGTTCGGGCAAGGAGAAACCGCATGATTGTCTGGATGAACCGCCTGTGCTCATTCTGGTTGATTGCAGCGATTGCGGTTTTACTGGCTTATTGGACCAATTGGATTGAGCACTGGGAAGCGGGAGCTTACTCCGGTCTGGTGTTAATCAGCAGTCTGATTGCATTTGCAGCACAGGGGCTGGATAAATGGCGTGCGCGTTCAGATCGTTGGCGTTTGTCGGAAAAGTGGTTGCACTTCTTCGAACTCATCGGCGGCTGGCCAGGCGCGCATTTTGGCCAACAGTTTTTTCGTCATAAGACAACCAAGGCAAGTTATCGAAATCTATTTTATATGCTGGTCTT
>DOCI01000113.1:6704-11532 GCA_003503535.1 Planctomycetaceae bacterium | reverse complement strand
TTTTATATGCTGGTCTTCATACACATTGCCATATTCGTCACTTGTCTGATCTACTTCAGTACCAATACCACTACCACCTAGTAAACAGCGATAATCTCTCGATTGGAGATGCACCATGAAACACCCCGTATTCAATATTCACCTGTTTTACAACATAATTGTCTGCAACCTCCTGATACTCAACTTGAGTGGAATCGTACTGGCAAAGGATACTGATCGTCCAAACATTTTATTTTGTATCGCCGACGATGCTTCCTATCCTCATATGGGAGCCTATGGCTGTACCTGGGTGAAGACACCCGGGTTTGACCGGATCGCCAGTGAAGGCCTGTTGTTCACTCGCTGTTATACACCGAATGCCAAATGTGCCCCTTCCCGAGCCTGCATCCTCACAGGACGGAATTCCTGGCAATTGGAAGAAGCCTGTAACCACTGGTGTTTCTTTCCAACCAAATTCAAAACGTATGCGGAAGTCCTCACCGAATCAGGTTACCATGTCGGCAAAACAGGCAAAGGATGGGCTCCAGGTATTGCCAAAGACAACAAGGGTAAGCCAAGACAAATGACTGGCAAACCCTTTGATAAACTTCACAAACAACCGCCCACGAAAGCCATTTCCAAAAATGACTATGCAGGGAATTTCGCCGCTTTTCTAGAGGACCAACCGGCTGATCAACCATTTTGTTTCTGGTACGGCAGTACCGAGCCACACCGAGGCTATGAGTATGGAAGCGGTATTGAAAAAGGTGGCAAGTCAATCGAACAAATTGACAAGGTTCCGCCATTCTGGCCAGATAACCCTGTCACCCGAACAGACATGCTTGACTATGCGTTTGAAATCGAGCACTTCGATAATCACCTGAATCAAATGCTAGATTTGCTCGAAGAAAAGGGGCAGCTGGACAATACGCTCGTCGTCGTGACCGCCGATAATGGGATGCCGTTTCCTCGTGTGAAAGGGCAGGAATATGAGTATTCCAATCATCTGCCATTGGCAATCATGTGGCCGGCTGGAATTAAAAAACCGGGTCGCAAAATCGAGGATTTTGTCAGCTTCATCGATTTCGCACCGACATTTCTGGATGTTGCCAATGTCGATGGAACAAAACTGGGAATGCAACCGATCACAGGAACCTCGTTACTTCCGATTTTCAAGTCTGAAAAATCGGGTCAGGTCGTCCCGGATCGCGACTTTGTTCTCATTGGCAAAGAACGACACGATATTGGACGTCCCAATGATGAAGGTTATCCAATTCGCGGAATTGTCCGGGGCGACTTTCTCTATCTGAAAAACTTCATGCCGGATCGGTGGCCGGCAGGAAATCCAGAAACGGGTTATTTGAATTGCGATGGCAGCCCGACAAAATCTGATTTGTTAGGTCTGAGAACTCAGCCGGACCTGGCTTATTACTGGGAGATTTCATTTGGAAAACGGCCAGCTGAAGAGTTTTATAATATCAGGCAGGATCCTTATTGCCTGACCAATCTGGCCGAGAGCGAGACATATCAAAAGCAAATGGATCAATTGCGTACAGAAATGACGAATCGACTGACCGAACAACAGGATCCCCGAATTCTGGGGAAAGGTGAAGTATTCGATCAGTATCCTTACGCCAATGCTGGCGAACGTGGTTTTTATGAACGGTACATGGGCGGGGAGAAAATCAAAGCAGGCTGGGTCAACCCGAGCGACTTCGAACCTGCGCCTCTTGATTAAAGATGACCTGCCAAGACCCCAGGTCAAACAGGCTTGAAGTGGATTTGATTCGTAGTTCTTTGATTATTGGCGACTTCGTGTCTGGGGAGTTTAAAATCAAACCACCTATGGCAACCAGAACAAATTTGGATTGTTCTGTTCGAGCTGATCGAGGCGGTCTGTTGCCGTTTTTACTGCAGGCAAATCGGAATAGAACATCGCTGCACTGTCGACGCCCTGCTGTTCACGGAGTCGGAATTGTTGTTGAATACCAGGATCCTTACTGATCTTTGGTAATACACCAAGCCACAAAACTGCCATCAGAAAAGCCACCGCTAAGAGCGTATACCTTCCGCTCCATTTTGACGAACTTTGCAGATTGCTCTCTGACAATATTTGATCCATTGAGTTATTTACCATTTTGTCAGGCAATGTTTGAGCTACGACAAATCTCAGCTTTCAACAATCAACCCAATTTACTGCAACAATTTCTGGGTTGCTTCGCGGAAGATCACTTCGAACATCAACCAGGCCATGAAGAGAGTTAATATCAGATTCAAAGATTGTCCAACCACATACAGGATCAGTGGTTTACTTCCCTTCAGGAACTTCGCCAGATCGCGGAAGTTGGTTTCCAGTCCGATGCTCACAAAGGCCAGACAGAAGAACCAGCCACGGAAGACTTTCGTGCAATCCCCTTTCATGGCATCGACCATCGTCTGAAAGGATTCTCCCTGGCTGTAGATCAGCGAGAAGATGATTGAAGCTCCGATGAAACCGAGCACAAATTTGGGAAATCGTCGCCAGATTTCGGAAACTTGTGGTCTCGCTGAAGTCTCATCCTTTTCGACAAAGCTAACCCAATAGACTGCCACGCCAAATGCGGTCACGCCAATCAAAATATTCTGAATCATTTTGATGGTCACAGCGACATCCTTGGCGGTGTCTCCGAGCATCACCCCTGCGACAGCGACCGCTCCTGTGGAGTCGATTGTCCCTCCCAGCCAGGCACCTCCAAGGACTTCAGACATTCCGACCGCTTTAATCACTTGCGGCAAGATGATCATCATGATCACCGTGAATGAGAGAGAAAGCCCTATAGCAAACGAGAGTTCCTCTTTTTTTGCCTTGCAAGCCGCAGCTGTGGCGATAGCAGCGGAGACCCCACAGACCGACATATCTGCAGAGATAACCATGTTGAGTGACTTGGACTCCATCTTCAAAACTTTTTGACCGAAGATATAGGTCGAGATTAAGACGATGGGAGTCACCACCCAGGCTACAAATATTCCGGGAATGCCGAGGGCGATCAGCTTACTGACAAGCACTTCCGCACCGAGCAGGACCAGTCCCGTCTTGATATAAAATTCGGTTCTCAATGCCGGCTTAACGAATTCTGGAGTGCCCACGGTATTGCTGATTAATAAGCCGATCCCCAATGCCCACAGAGCATACTCAAGGTTATAACTCTTGACGGCGATTTGCCCGGTCAGCACATACGCGAGGGTGGCAAGTAAGAATACGAAACAAAAGCCCACCGCAAAGCGACGAAACGAAGTTCCCATGATCTTCACCCCGACCCCAAAGGTGAGCAGCGAAACGAGAAACACAACCGCAATTCCGGCCAATGAATTCTTCTCGGAGGATTGATAAACAGAATCAATCGGGTTCGATTCCCAACTCCCAGGTTTCGCAAACCAGCCTTTGAGCGGAGTTGTGTAGTCAGCAATTTCAGCAACTGGTGGATTCAACCAGATAACCAGAAAAGCCGTGCCCAGAATAATCGCTCCCAGGTAAATCGCCCACCAGTCTTCCGACTTGCAAAGTTCTTCTGTGAAGCTTCGATGTTGAGCAACAACGATATCTTTGTCGGAATCTGATGGTGGTAATTCCTGAGGGGATGAGAGATCGGTCATGGAGATCTACTTCTGATTGGGGGTTGGGCGGGTATGTTGCGTCGTGCTGCAGGATGCACTTTACTGCGAAATGTTTTGAGGCATCAAGTCAGACTCAATTCCCGATCTCAATTCCCTCTTCCTGAATTGTGTACGGAACGATGGAGTCCTCGCAGGCGCTGCCGCGATGTTTAGCGATGTGTAACGCACGTCCCATTTTCATTCCCTCTCTGGTTTTTCCCATCAAAATGATGGTATTGGCATTCGAGAGAATATCTCCAGAATCAAGAGGACGGCTCAGTAATTCCTCTAGCATCACTTCCTGCGAGGTACACAGAATCATACTGGCGATTTGTGATTGCGGGTAAGCAAAGCGGCTGACTTCGTCTGCATGGGCGCGGTAGTGGACTCGAAGTAGGTCGCGGGCGACCCATTCAGAATCTTTTTTGAGGATTTGATTATGGATGTATTCGAAAATATCGAATTGAAAAGAGTCACTCGGCTTATCGCTCGGCTCGATCCCATCGATCACACAGCGTCTAACGCCATGAATGAAATTACCATAGAAAAAGCGAATCGTGATATCGAGTTTTCGCGTCAGATCGGCCTGCCATTCCCGATATTCATCAGTATCCAGATCATCCCTGGTCACCCTCTTCCCCAATTGATGAAATGGATGAATACAATCGTATCGGCTTTTTTCCGCACTCCATAAATCTTCAGGGTTCTGCAACCGTTCGAGTGGCATCTCTTTCAGATTCCAATCGGCAATTCGATCTGCATAGTCGCTATGGTTTTGCGAATCGCCCCGAGCGGTCATGTCGAAGAATATACCCCGCTCTCCTTCCTGATCGAGCCCCGCTTTAGCAAACTGAATCCCGAATTGTGTTTTACCAATGCCGGTCGCCCCCAAAATGACAGCCAGCTTTCCAGGTAATAATCCTCCCCCAAGCATTTGATCGAGTTGCGGCAATCCCGTTGAAATTCTCTGCGGTTTTGTAGAAGTGGTAGCCATTGTCATTTTGTTTTTCTGGCCTGATGCCCAATTGTGAATTCAGAGGAATTGCTTCAGGATTACTCCAAAGCAGTGTGATGATGATACCGTTGATAACAGAAGATTAAGGCATCTTTAAGCTTCGTCAAACGATACGGGAATACTGAAGTAATCAAGGAGAGAGCCGACGTTCAATCCGAATTCAGAACTGAAGCTTTGTAAATTCCAATAAATCATAACCCG
>DOCI01000113.1:3219-6571 GCA_003503535.1 Planctomycetaceae bacterium | reverse complement strand
GATATTCTCGATATTTCATACGCTGACTTCTCATTCGTTTAGAATTCTGGCGTTTTGCAAAACTTCAGTTAGAAGTTACAACCATCAATGGATTCGAATTGAACTCAAGCGTGAAACATCTCAAAGATTTCAATGAGGTTCCGTGGCTGAAGAGGTATCGCCTGGCACGTGAGTGGCAATTCCTGAGGCACTCGGTGGCGAGAGAGTTGTGTGATCGTCGTTGAGACTTTCCTGGCTCGACATCGCCTGTAATGATGAGGCAACGTTGGCAGGAATTCGTTGGAGATAGTGTTTTTTCTTGGGGTCTGCCAAACGGAAGCTGGCATGATGCGTCCGCTTCTTGAGGAGTTTCTCAAAATCAAATGAGATCGAAACGGCTTCTGTTTCAAATGCCTTCAAATCGGCAGCCAGTTCAAAATCAGACTGATAACGATCAGCTGGATTCTTTTGCATACAACGTTCGACAAACTGACAGACTTCAGCGGGAACATGGGGAGAAATCGATTGAATACTGACTGGGTCCTGTGAGCGATGCAGATTAATTTTTTCTCGCGTGTTCCCTTCGGGAAATGGGAGTTTCCCCGTTAATGCAAAATACATTGAGCAGCCAAGGCTGTATAGATCTGCCCGATGATCGATCTTGTAACTGTCGTAAGACTGCTCCGGAGAAATGTAATCGGCTGTCCCAAGGCAATCGTTTCCCATCGATTCTGCCAACTTCAACTCTTCGGGATCATCTCCCAGGAAAACGAGACCAAAATCACAGATTTTTGCATGACCATCATGACCAACCAGAATATTGGCAGGTTTGATATCGCGATGAATCAAACTGATCTCGTGAATGTGACCAAGTCCCAGAGCGACCTGCCGAAAGATACTGCAAACTACATCAACCGGCAGTGGGCCATCCCGTTGGACCAATTCCTGCAGGTTAATCGATTCAAACAGTTCCAGTAACAGATATTCCACATCCGGCCGATGCTGATAATCGAGCACTTCGACAATGTGAGGGTTTTTAAGTCGGTTCCCCGCTCGCCCCTCAAAGACAAACCGTGCCTGCAGTTCACCCTGATCGATCTGGGACGAAGCTGCTCTTCGCGTTAGAACTTTTAAAGCATGGCGTTGCAACGTCCGACCATCTTCCACGACATACAGCCAACCCATCCCTCCAGTTCCCAGGATGCCGACGACACGATATTCGTCGATAAAAAAACCTTCTCGGGTGGTGTCGGTCAGATTGGTATCTAAGGTGAAGCGGAATTTTCCGATGCGGATTTCATCGCCATTGTTCAAGCGAGAGGAACTGATTCGTTCTCCGTTAACATATGTTCCGGATTTCGAACGCAAATCCCAGATTCGGAAGCCTCGTCCATCGAGCGTCAGGATGCAATGGGAAGGTTCAACATATGAGGCAAGTAGCTGAAGATTGCTTTGCTCATGTGATCCGACCAGAGTGGTTGTTCTGAGGACATTCTTACGGATAATTTTTCCGTCTGAACTTTCATGGACCAACTCAGCCCGACGATGAAGCGAACTCTGACTGGTGGAAGTGACTGCCTGGTCGGATTTTATTTCAAAATTTTCCAATCCCTGGTACCGCCTGCAAAACAGAATGTTATTAGGAAGGATGCAGAAAATAAGTTCCTGCATCGCAACCTGCTCAGAACGAGCGTCGAACGATTAAATTAATGATTACTTAACTGTTTTCTGTTTTCAACCTCAATTTCAGTTAGTTTCGATTTCGCACACGAAAATCTGATAAATGGCTCAACTGGACAAATTTGCGAACTCTGATTCCAAAATTCGAAAAACTTGAGAGAAAACAATGGAAATTTCAGGATTTCCTGAATATGCTTAGGTATGGCTGCTCAGCATTTCCTGTTCGATTTCAATTGTATCAATTATTCATGGCTTGGCTTCTGGTCTGTTTGCAAGGTCTTTGACAGTCAGAGGATGTACGGTCTTTAGAATTGAGATTGACATCTGATGAATTTGGGTAGGAACTATGATTTGAGCTGATCGGTGAGATAAACTCAGATAACGAAGTCGTAAAATCCGAAACTAATTGTATTTCAGTGCGGCATATCCCTCTCGATCTCGAAACAGGTGAGATTGAGTTGTTCATAACGATTTAAGCGAGTTGTTTGTTTCTGAAGAAACAAATTCCATCACATATTCTCCCTCACATACTCCATGTGAGTGCGAACCGGTTCGTTTCGGCGAACTCACTTTAGATAACGTCTACGGAAGGTTGCAATGGCAGCATCAGCAGGAAAAGTCACTGGGGCTCATATCTGGGCTTTCTTCTTTGGCGTTGCCTTCTTCGTATTTCTGGGGCTGTGGTATATGCAGTTGCGGGAACGGGAAGAACTGGTCGCCAACAAAAAAGCAGCTGAGACTCAAGCTTCAACAGCTGATACCGCCTTGCGAAACCGCATCGATGAGATTTCAGCTTTGATCAAAATGGTTGGTCACGATTTTGATGTTGATCAAATTGGTGTCGGCGAATTGGATAACAAAACAAAAGTCCTGGGCGCGATGCGTGATGATATCCAGACCTATGGTGGCGATGTGGCTCAGGAAACTTACTCAGCAACCATCGCCAAACTTCGCGATGAGTTCGACAGTACCAAACAGAAATACGATCAGGTCCAGGATGAACTCGAGCAGCAACGTCAGCAATACCTGGCTCTGCAGGACCAATACAACACACGTGTGGGACAATTCCAGACACAAACCAACGATGCCAAAAGCGATCTGCAAGATTTCGTCTCGACAAAGGAAGAAATGATTGCAACCAAAGATACAGAGATCTCAAACTTGAGAACGCAGCTTGCAGAACGTCTGCTCGAACTGGAAACCGTCAAAGAAGCCTATGCACAGCAACTCAAAGTTGAAGAGGATAAAGTCAATAAGCTCGTATTCCTGAACCAGCAGCTCACAGAAAAAATTGATAAAATTCAACAAGTCAGCTACGAACGTCCCGATGGTATTATCACCAACGTCGACAACGCTCAGAAATTAATCTGGCTGAATATCGGTAGCCGGGACAGCCTGACTCCTCAGGTAACATTCAGTGTGTACGACAAAAACAATCAGGGGGTCGGTCGATCTCAGGAAGATATCAAAGCACAGGTTGAAGTCACACGTGTCTGGGAGGATCGAGCAGAAGCCCGCATTTTGACAGCCGACCTCTACCGACCGATTGCTCCTGGTGATGAAGTATATTCACCAATCTGGGAAGCTGGTCGAACTTTCTACTTCTCATTCGTCGGATTCATCGATCTGGATGGCGACGGAACCTATGACCGTGACCTGCTGCACGATATTGTTGCTTCCAGTGGTGCAGAAT
>DOCI01000113.1:0-3094 GCA_003503535.1 Planctomycetaceae bacterium | reverse complement strand
TGATAATGAAGTCGGCGATGATGGCGAATGGCTTGTTCATAACGGCGTAACAGCCAATACGAAATTCATTGTCATTGCAGAAATTCCAGACCCGACCAAAATTCAACGTCCTGAAGAAAAGGAACAGGCTGAAGCGATTTTGGCCAAGCGAACAGAATTAATTAATGAGGCTCGCTTGCAGGGAACGAAAGTGCTTTCCCTGAATGACTTCCTGGCTTTCACAGGATTCAAATCTCAAAGACGGCTTTATGTGCCCGGTTTGAGTGACAAACCTTATACACTCAAAGCAGGTTCGCAGAGTACGAGTGTTAATGAAAGCATCGGAGATCGAACTTCTACTGGACGAGTCTCTGATATTTTTAACGAAAACAAATCGGAACAAAAAACATCAAGTGGCAAGACCAGTGGTGCCTTCCGTTCTGGTTCTTATTAATTCCTATTGCTAACCAAGTCCAATGTTTAACGCCGGGTGAATGATTTCACTCGGCGTTCTTTTTTTGACTTAGATCTGTACTCTGTCATTCTTATTACAGGAGCAGAATAACGCCTTCAATGGTCTGAATTTCAGAATAGACAGAGAGAACCTGAGTCGAATTTTCTGCGACTGGCTCAAAGGTTAAAGCAATGTGTTTCCCACCAGAAGATTCTCGCGATTCGTAAGGAGGATCAAAATCAAATTGCATCCCCTTTCGGACTGCTGAAACGACGTCCTGGATAAAACTCTCATTCGCCAGGCCGATGATCTTAAACGTATAAGGACATGGAAAATCGTGGGTCGCTTCGAGTAGATCCTGTGGTGGCAAATGATTTTTCAATGATTCGATCCTTGCAATTTCGTCGTGCGACGATGTCAGTCAAACTCATATTTGAAACATCGCACACTGCGTGAATACTCATTATCTATATTCTACGTGTTCTACTTTTCTGTGACCATGGAGAAAATCGTTTGCGAAAAGGAAAGCCACCCGTATGGAATGATACGGGTGGCTTGTTTATTCGGCGTTTTATCACTCTATGCAGCAAGAGCTGAGGATAAGTTGCATTCATCACGTGAATGCAACAGCCCTTAACTCTCTAAGCATGAAAATGAATTCTCAGCCATCAGAATTAATCACAGCAAAAAATAGAACGCCGACAACTTGTATAGCAGCCGGACACACAGGATTTCGTATCCTGCCACATTCGTCCACACCATGTCTCTGCGGGAATAGGGGGAATGACATCCTCGACCATCATGATTTCAGAGGATTCCGCATACAAGTCAGCCTCCAACAACCCTTGTCTTAAACTGTTAGGGGAAACGCGCGGAGGTTTTTCAGCAGTAATTAAATCGACCGCCATCAGAGTGTCCGTCACATATTCTGCACAATGGACTCCTTTAGCTCGACTTCCAGTGACATGATGTTTGATGCCGTAGGGACGTCCGAGTTGCTCTTCCAGCGCCAGTCGAATCATTTCCATCTGCTCGGCATCATATTCCTGCCTGGGGTTAAGCACTGAAATACAGTTCGGAGCACACTCGTTTAGATAATCAGAGAGAGTTGATTTTCGCACTCCAGAACCATTGGCGGAATCGTAAATCAACCAGCCTGCTTCTTCATCATGGATTGCCATCCCGACATGCGTGTACGGACTGGCCGTAAAAACTTTCACAGCTAAACAGTCTCCCTGATGCATGATCAGACTTCCATCCTGAAGTTTTGTTTGCAACTCAGATTCTACCTGTGGAGCGGTTTGATTTTCTGTAAACTCGCCCGCTGGCAAGCAGTTGTCATTAAATCCAGACAGATGAACAGATGATAAAACGCTCGCGATAAGAATTGCTTTCCATTTCATAATTATCCTCCTGCGTGTTCTGTGTTTATTATTTGGGCGATTTTATCAATTAAGTACTGCAATTGAGGGCGTTACCGTTTCTTGAGGCCCCAACTCTAAACTCTGAAAGAGCATTCCACTTCAATCATACGAATTCAGAATAGGTTATGATCACAAAAACTTAGAAAAAATTGAATTCCACTCTGAGAATTGCTCAATCGCGAGAAAACTATCATTGCAGAATGGCGACATTTTCATTGGAAAACTGTAAACTGAGTGTAATCAAAAATGAGATGTATTCTGGGAGAAGAGAATGGCAGCTTTGGTGGAAATGGAGCTTTCGCGGATCATTATCAGCGAAATCAACGATCAGCAGGTGATCTATCTGCATGAAGTTGAAGGATCACGCGAATTTCCGATTCTGATTGGTCTGTTTGAAGCCGCCAGCATTGATCGTCGCATTAAAGGCGACGTCCCGCCTCGCCCGTTGACTCACGATTTGATCCGCAGTGTCTTCGAACATCTCGGCGGTGAACCTCACGATATCATCATCAATAGCTTACACGAGCATACTTATTATGCCGTCATTCGGGTCATGCACGATGGAGAGTTGATCGAAATCGATTCCCGGCCCAGCGATGCAATCGCGCTGGCAATGCACTACGACCCTCCCCTGCCAATTTTCGTCGATGGCGAAGTCCTCGAAGCAGTAAGCACGACGACTGATCTGTAATCGAATTGTAGAGTCCACTGTGCGAACCCTACTTTTCACCCCAGCGTTTCATCAACGAGGTTTCCACACCCAGATGATCGCAGATACGCACGACAATGAAATTAATCAAATCGTCAATCGATTTAGGATCATGATAAAAGCCGGGCATTGCCGGAAGGATGACCGCACCGGCATCGGCGAGGCGTTTCATATTCCCCAGCTGAATGCTGCTCAATGGTGTCTCTCGAGGAACGACGATCAGTTTGCGTCGCTCTTTCAAATGCACATCGGCGACACGATGTGTCAAATTAGCAGAGAGTCCGTTGGCTAAGCTTCCTAAAGTACCCATCGAACAGGGGCAAATGACCATGCCCGCTGTCCGGAATGAACCACTGGCGATCCCGGCACTGAAATCGAACTGATTGTGATACTGAAAGCGATCCAACAGTTCCGGTGAAAACTCCGGGCCAAAAAATGCTTCGGGATCGAACTGATTCAAATCGAGAAAACAATCAAGTTCCTGAGCGAAAACCTGCACCGCAGCCGCGCTCATTGTCAGGTGAACAT
>DOCI01000266.1:13016-15917 GCA_003503535.1 Planctomycetaceae bacterium | reverse complement strand
AGTGTCCAAAAATCGCGCACGGTTATGTAGCGACTATTTCGCAAAGTATTCGTGTTGTGAATCGCCCACGCTGATCAGGTAGGCGATTAAGTCGAGAATTTCGTCTTTCGTCATTTTATTAAATAACCCTGCAGGCATGGGTGAGGTTTTCGAAACAACGATTTCATCAATCTCTTTTCGATCAATAGAGACCCGCTTGTTGGGATCGGTCAAATCGGTATTCAGTGTCATCGAGTCTCCACTGAGATTCACGACGACGCCGGTATGGACCAATCCCTTCTCGGTGACAACGGTAATTGCAGAAAACTGTTCATTGATGACTTTGCTTGGGTTAATGACCTGATCGAGTAAATCGTGCGGGGAATAGCGGCGTCCTGCAGAGGTCAGGTCGGGACCGGTCATGCCGCCCTGATTTCCGAAGCGGTGACAGGCGTAACAGCCCGATGCGGCAAACATCCGGCGACCGTTTTCAAAGTCTCGATCTTTCAAATCGGTTTGTGCGACGGCTGATAATTCATCAAGCGTCCAGGCCTTTTCCTCTCGACCTGCAAACACCTCTCCCAGATTTTCCAGAGCAGACTTTTTGACCGGCTTCTTTGCCAGGAGCTCGGCCAGGGCTTCTTTTTCAGAATCACTCATTGAGGCGACAGCATCATCTCGGATGAACTCGATAAATTTATCGAAACTCGCCCCCCCTTTGTAATTGGCTGCTTTCAGGAACCATTCCAGATATTCTGTTCGCAATTCTTTCGTCCAACCAGTGTTGAGCATGCGAATGGATCGCGCGTATTGCATTTGCTCCTCCTGTGTGGGAGCATCGGCGATCAGTTTCATCGCCTTTTCGGCGACCGTGGGAGACTGCAGCCAAGCCAGTGTTTCGCAGAGCAACCAGTTCAACTCGGCTGAGTCCGATGGAAAGAGGGGATCGTTCTGTTCAATCAATTTCTGAACGATTGCCTCATCTGGTCTTCCAAATCGATTCAGAATGATCTGAATTGTCCGTTGTAATGTCAGTTGTTCAGGAAGTTCCAGCTTGCTGACATCGATCGACAGGACTGCGGTCAGAAGTTTCTTTCGCATCTCGATATCGACAGGCGAAGAGTTCTCATTTCGATGCTGCGGACAGACTCCAGAGACCCGTGCCAGGGCCAGCAGTGCAACGACTTGCCTGGAGGGATCCTGCTCTGTGAGAGCTTGGTCAGCCCAGGTCTCGATTGGCTGATGCTCTATCGCAGTCCGGGCTGCAAATTGAATGAAACGGTCTTCACTGGAGAGATAAGGCCAGGCGACTTCGATTGCCTGAGGATCCTGCTTGCCGTGAAATGCTTCCAGTTGATGCCTTATGGCTCTGTCCTTACTCTCGCTGCTCACGTTGGGAACGGGAGCAGTCGATTCCTCTCCCACATAGGTCACTCGGTAAAGCCCAGACTGAACGCGGCGGCCACCGATTGTGAAATACATGGCCCCATCTTTGGGATTGATAATGGCATCGGTTATCGGCAGTGGAGCACCGGTCACAAATTCTTCTTTGGTTGCCTTGTAGGAAGAACCATCGGGCTGCAAATGCACGGCATAAAGTTTGCCCCAGCTCCAGTCGAGAGCATAAAGGGCATTCTGATACTTCGCAGGAAACTTTGCGCCATATCCAAACGTGACACCAGTGGGAGATCCTGGACCGATATCGAGAATACCTGGTAGGTTGTCGGCATAAAATGGCATTCTTTTGCCAGCTCCATTTCGCCAGCCGAACTCGGCTCCACTGGTTACGTGACAAATTCGCGTGGGGCGATACCACGGTGTGTTGAAGTCGTACTCCATGTCGGCATCGTAAGTAAACAGTTCCCCATCACGATTGATTGCCGCATCGAAAATGTTTCGAAAGCCGGATGCGTAAGCTTCAAAAATTTTTCCATCTGGTGAAACCCGATAGATAATTCCACCAGGTGCCAAAACTCCCCGATTGTGACCTCGTCCATCCGGCATGCTTGGCAGCAGATGATCTTCTCCCCAGACCTGCGCGACAGGTGAAGTCTCAGCCAACTCGGGTGGAGTCGTATTGTTGCCAGTGATCAGATAGAGAGCTTTACCGTCAGGAGTCGGCATAAGTGCATGCACACCATGATCACTTTTTGATTTCACTTCATGCAGGAGTTCGACTTTGTCAAGTTGATCGTCTCCATTGCTATCGGTAATCCGATACAAGCCAGAGGGAATTTTCTGTTCGTAGTCATTCACACCAACATACAACGCTCCGAATGCCCAGACCATTCCGTTGACCGCTCGAATATCCGCGGGCACTTTTTCCACGGACTCCGGTTCGACGACCTCTCCAACGGGAGGAGGAGTAATCCGATACAGTCCTCCAAATTGATCACTAACGAGAAGACGTCCTTGATCGTCCGTGCACAAATTCACCCAGGAACCTTGTTCAAGCCCGGGAACGGAATACAGTAATTCCACCTGAAACCCATCAGCGGCATGAATACGATCGACAGGCGTGGCTGTGTTTCCCCCAATAGCTGGACCGACCGTGGTTTGTCTGCGAGATTTTTTGGGAGCAGCTTTCTTTGTTTCAGTTTTTGGAGTGCCATCTGCTTCCTGAGCGAACATGCCTGAAGTTGAAAACACAAATAGAGTGAGAACCGAGATCGATAAAAACAGTGGTTTAATGGTCATAATTCAAAATTCATTTAGTAATATGAACGGGATAACACATGGTTCATACCGCGACAGGTGTCCTAAGGAACCATAAGCAAGGCTGCATATTTTAGCAGGATATCCGGCCTCGGGAAATCCACTTATTGAGATTCAGCATCAAGTCAGTGATATTCGTATCATGGCTTTTTTGTTGAATCCGATTAAAGTGATTATTGCATTGAATGCGGCCAAATCCGATCCGAG
>DOCI01000266.1:10260-12911 GCA_003503535.1 Planctomycetaceae bacterium | reverse complement strand
TCCGAGACGCTCATTCCAATCTCTTCAATACGAGCATGAGAAAGAACTAATCATGGAGAAAATTTCACAGGCCACCCGACGTCACTTCCTGGCGGCTTCTGCTGCCACTTTCGGCAGTCTGCTTCTGGCAGGTAATCAAACTGTTCAGGCAGATTCAAGTGAAATCGCATCGACAGATCATTTCTGGTACCGCCTCGCGCCAGAAGGGCCGTACATTGATTCGCAACGTGACAATAAAGCCTTCGGATTCGGCTAACGAAAAGTCTACCTCTCTGAAGACAATGGGAAAACCTGGCCACATGATGCGAACTTTCGCAATGCAGATAACATTACTTTCAGCTGCATCATGAAAAATGGAAACATTCTCTTTGCAACGCGCACAAAACTTTATCTGAGTACCGATGATTTAAAGACTTACAATCAAGTCATCGTCAAGAATCCTGATGGCAGCGACTACTTACCTCACACTCCACTTGATCCGAACAATCCCGGTTGGTATTTCCATCCGCTCGATGGCGTTCATACCTGGGATGTTGAGGGAGAGGAGATGCTGGTCTGGGGGAATTATTGCAACGTCATGGGCGGAGCAGTTCCCGTCAATATTTATTATTCGACCGATCAGGGCCAGACTGTAAAAATCGCATATTCATTTGGTCAAAATCCAGTCTTTCAACAGAAGGATTCCCAAGAAGGGGATCTGCTCGGCAACCCGGATAATCCTGTGGTCTGTCGCCATGTTCATTCCGTGGCTTACAACCCGGCAGAGAATGCATTCTATGCTTGCACGGGCGATCACGATCGAACGGCAGCCGATGGGACAAATATGCAGGAATGTCACTGGCTGCGCGGAACTTATGATAAAACTCAGGATGTATGGGACTGGCAGGTTCTCGTTTCGGTGAATTCCAACTCACGTTTTAAATCCGGTGGGATCAACTTTGTGGATGGCCAACTTTATTGGGCAGCCGATGCCAATGGAAACAACGGCACCATGCCGCATGATCGTGGAATCTTCACCTGTGCACCGGGCGATCTCGTGGATATCAAAAAGCATACCCGACTCTTCAATCCGCTCTATGAATCCGCCAACATGATCATCGAGGACGATGTAATACTCTCTGCACACTACGCCCCCGCCTCACCCTATTCAACAGGCTTCACGATCTCACCAGATATGGGCAAGACCTGGGCCGAGTACGATCTGAAAGAATTCGGAAAGCGATCCCCAGTTCGCTTTCACAAAAAGAATAGCGAAGGTTGGTTTCGAGTCGATCTGAGAAAAGGCTGGATTGAACGAGGCGAAGTTTTATTCATTAAGCCAAAACCGGCATAGCACTTATACTATTCCTCAACCGGATGCCAGTTATGGATCTTCGATTTCAGCTGTTGCACGATTTCTGGATGGGAAGATGACAAATCGTTTTCTTCATGCGGATCGTCTTTGAGGTTGTATAACCTGACTGGAGATTGATCCCATACGTGGAGATTCCGATACTGGGTCGTATCCTTGCCGTCAAAGCGAACAAGAAGTTTCCAGTCTTCATGCACACACCAGAGGTATTGCAATGTTTCATCGGGATGACCCGGCGACATATTATGGACCGAATTACAGACACCGAATACAGTTTTTCGATTCGATCGCGTTTTCTCATCCAGCAGATTGATACCAGGAAGATTGGGAGGTGGATTGAGCCCCGTTGCCGCTGCAATGGTGGGGAAAATATCGATCGCATGTGCCAGATCCTGAACGTGTGCTGGCTTCACATGTCCCGGCCATGAAATCATGATGGGGGTGCGAACACCCAGATCGTATGGTGAGCCTTTTGATCGTTGCGCGTATTGCGACCACAACTTCTGGTTGGGATCGTTTGCATTCGTACTTGCTGCGGCCCAGCCATTGTCACAGATATAAATCACAATCGTGTTTTGGGTTTGTCCCGTTTCCTCCAGATGGCTGAGTAATTCTCCGCAGGTTTCATCGAACCATTCGCACATGGCATAATATTTAGAAACATCAGGTTCGTGTCCCGCCTGCATGTACCTATCCAAAATTCGCCGCGGAGGATTGTGCGGGGTGTGGGGCAGGAAAGGAGCATACCAAATCAGGAATGGTTTATTTTCCGCAGTTGCCAGGTCAATAAAATCTGTGACTGGTTTCATTGACGTGCGTCCGATTTTCAGTCCTTCGTCCCCGTGACGGCCGCCTCGTTTTGGATCGCCATGGGTCATGCCGTGCGTGAACCCGCCATCTCCCCAGGCTCCCTCCCACCATTTTCCAGACTGATGTGCCAGATATCCGTTTTCTGACAACAGTTTGACAAAGCTTGGGAACTGATGAAATGCCTGACGAACCGGTCTGTCCAATTCCGCACGCTTGTTCTTTCCATCAACATCATTGCCTGTAATCCCATGCTGAAACGGATAGAGTCCTGTCAACATTGATGCCAGTGAGGGACGACACAGTGGTGCAGCAACGTAGCCTCGTTCGAATACGAGACTTTGTTCAGACAACCTGTCGAGATGAGGCGTTTTGACTTCTGCATTCCCCATGAAACCATAATCTGTCCACGCCTGATCATCACTCAGGATAAATACAATATTGGGGGGTTGCTCAGCGGCGAATGAGTTATCGATGTTTGCATGAAAGAAAA
>DOCI01000266.1:7894-10132 GCA_003503535.1 Planctomycetaceae bacterium | reverse complement strand
TGAAAGAAAAATGCGATTAAAAACAGCGAAGTGAATTTGAGGTAAGCTGATATTGTCATGAAGATTTTCTTTGAAAATAAGAACATGGATATTTTTTGCCGGTTTAAATGCTTCTCAAATCCCATTGAATGAGTTGTACAGTAACATACGAGGCGAAATCAAATCCTGCAAATCCTGCAAATCGTGTCACATCGATCCGATGGAATTCTGATTAATCATTTAGAGCTATGGTATTTGTGGGGATTGGTCCAACAATGTTATACAGTTTGGTTTTCAGTTGCGATCACCACATTCCTCAATATTTCCCACCTCAACTGCTGATATGAGTAAACGCTATGGAAGGGATTGAGCAATCTACCGAACTCTTCTTTCGACTGGGGATTTTTCTGGTCGTTCTTTTCATTATGGCACTCTGGGAGCTGTTTCTGCCGAGGCGATTGCTTGTGGCTCAGAAGTCGAGACGATGGGCCAGCAATTTAATTTTGGTGGCTTTGAATATCTGCCTGGTCCGGCTTGTCATCCCGATGACGGCTGTTGGTGCGGCTATGTTTGCCGATTCGCGAGACTGGGGGATTTTGCATTTGGTTGAATGGCCGCTCTGGTTCGTCATCCTGCTTTCCATACTCGCTTTCGATCTGGCGATTTATCTCCAGCACGTTATGTTTCATGCAGTTCCCTTATTTTGGCGACTACACATGGTGCATCATGCAGACCTGGATATTGATGTCACAACGGGCTTGCGTTTTCACACATTTGAAATCCTGCTTTCGGCTCTTATCAAACTCGCCGTGGTTCTTCTGCTTGGTGCTCCAGCTCTGGCCGTATTGATTTTTGAAGTGTTGCTCAACGCAACCAGTATGTTTAATCATAGCAATGTCAAAATGGCTGGCTGGTTGGATCAACTGATGCGTTGGTTTATTGTCACTCCCGACATGCACCGGGTGCATCACTCAGTCATTCATCGCGAAACGAACAGTAACTTTGGGTTCAATCTACCTTGGTGGGACTACCTGATGGGAACTTATCGAGCTCAACCCGAGTATGGCCACGAAAAGATGCGGATTGGCTTAATGAAGTACTCCGACGAAAAACAAGTCGATCGCCTTCCCGGAATTCTGTTATTGCCATTTTCCTCTCCTGAAAGTTCGTCAATGTTGCAGGATGAGATGACCGAAAATTCAAGTCAGCAAATTTCTGAGACGAATGGTCTGGACTTGGAGTCACCACGTTGAAACATCAAAGTCAATATCGTTAATTGCACATCTTCGGGATTTTGATTGTGTCGAATGTGTCCAGGAGAAAGACGTTTCTCATTGAGAGAGAATCAATTGGATTGACTCGCCTTATTGCTGATAACTCTTTCCACTTCCATCACCACGCGAAACCCGTGTGAGTTCCCTCGACGATTGGGCAGAATGCTGTCTCGAAACGAAGAGCTGGCAGCTTTGAAGCCATGGCCGCCGCCGCGGAGGACTCGGGCGTCCTCGACCGGTTCTTCCGGTCCGGTTGGGTCCTCAACGGGAGAGTGCTGATAGTAATCGTCGACATGCCAGTCGGAGCACCATTCCAGGACGTTGCCGTGCATGTCGTACAGGCCGAATGGATTGGGGGGATAAGAACCGACGGGCCGGGGATGTCCAATATCTCCTAAATAATTAGCATATCGGGGGTCAGGTTCTTTTCCGAAACTAAATCGAGTCGTTGTGCCGGCCCGGCAGGCGTATTCCCACTCGGCTTCGGTGGGAAGTCGATAACTCCGCCCGGCAGCCTTTTCCGCGGGGAGTTCGGAAATTTTTTTGCAGAAGAGATTGGCTTCATACCAGTTGACGAATTCAACCGGGAATTGATCCGTCTGCAGATTTTTGACGGCATCGGCCTCGCGTCCCCCTTTTGAAAATTCGCTGGGATTATTACCCATCACTTCGGCATATTGAGCCTGGGTTACTTCAAACTGTCCGAGATGGAAGTCTTGAGTAATAACGACGCGGTGCTGCGGTTTTTCGTCCTCTTCGGCTTTCAGGTCCGTCTCAGGAGCCCCCATCAGAAATTCACCAGCCGGGATGGTGACAAATTTCATGCCAATGGTATTGGTTTGGACAGGCACATCCGGGACTGGAGCCTGTAATGCTTGTTCCTGTGTACAACCGCAAATCAGTGCAGAGAGCAGGAGGAGTCGACGCAAGCTTGTCACAGAACTGATTTCCTATGAATTTTGGAGAGACTGGCTGAGGATTCGCA
>DOCI01000266.1:669-7770 GCA_003503535.1 Planctomycetaceae bacterium | reverse complement strand
GGCTGAGGATTCGCATTTTCGTGCGTGAACTTATATTCTATGTTTTCTATTATAGGCGTTTCATCGGATATGTAGCGGATGATGGATTAAAACTGGGTTTAAGCTATCAAAAACCGCGACATTAAACTGCAATTCGCAGTGATAATTGTGAACTGGCTGACATCGGACTGTTTGACAGTTCATTAAAGATTGGCCAACAGAAAGGAGCCACGGCCATGCCGCCTCGTCCTCTTTACGACATCGAAAATTTAGACTTCGACAAACCACTCTACACAATTGACGACATTCGTAAAATCAATCCGCAACGACACGAAATGGAACAACTGACGGCTGTTGTGTATGTCGATCGCGAAACCAATGGTCTGGTTGGCTATAAAGATGTCACCGATAAAGAATTCTGGTGCACTGGCCATATGCCCGGTTTTCCATTAATGCCTGGTGTCATTCTCTGCGAATGCGCGGCTCAACTGGCGGGGTTTTATGCCCGCAAGTTCGATTTGCTCGGTGGAGAATATCTCGGATTTGGCGGCATGGAAGATGTCCGCTTTCGTAAATCCGTCTTCCCGAACTCCCGTCTGGTTCTGGCGGTTCAAACAACAAAAATTCGCACCGGTAAACGGGTGGAATTCGATTTTCAGGGCTTCGTCGATGGGGGCATGGTCTTCAACGGCAGTATGATTGGTGTGCCGATTAATCGCGGCACTCCGCTTTAAATAGTGAATTGAGTGGCAAATCCCTCTGAATTACAAGAGTGTCATGAGTTATTCAATGCATTCGGACTCTTCGCTGCGGCCCTGCTTGTCGCAGGCTCATTGGCTGTGGCGTCGAATACCACTTCCGATGAATTGTCAACGACGACTCCGATTCAATTTGTCCTCGTCAAGCGCGTTTATCCGCATGCAGACCGAAATACGTTCTGGCTCGATATTCAGTGCGACCGTCCGGGCCTGAGAGCCTATGCAACTTGTGATCTGCGAAAAGCAAATCAAGGAATCGGTAGATTTTCGTTGCGACAAATGCAGGGAGAGAGTAAGACTGATGTAGTTCGATTTTCTGTGGGATGCCAGTTAACCGACTTTGTTGACGACGCCGTTATTCACAAACAGGTACGAGACGATGCGTCTGGGAAAGGTGTCGGCGGGGCTCAGATCCGACTGAAAGATGCCAAAGTAGGCGAACCTGACATAACAAAGCCGTGAACCGGAGCACTCATTTGCGCGGCAACTAAAAACAAACTCTTCCGTTCGTTCCCGGTTACGGCAGACGTTAGCCACCACAACCCAATCCACCACTATGAACAGTCGAATCCTTTCCTCATGCCTCTGCGTCCTCATCACGGTGCTCGGCCTTACATCCGATCTCTACGCTCAACACCGCGACAAAACCGTGCTGGTTCATTACATGCCGTGGTACGCTTCAAAGCCGGCCAGCGGTTACTGGGGCTGGCATTGGACGATGAACCACTTCAATCCGGACGCCGTCAAATCGAATGGCCATCGCGAAGTGGCTTCACACAATTATCCGCTGATCGACCTGTACGACTCCAACGATCCTGACGCTTTGGAATGCCACGTGCTGCTGATGAAACTTGCGGGAATCGATGGCGTGATCATCGACTGGTACGGTATCGAAAAGTTCCGCGACTATGCTGAAATACACCGCAACGCCGAGCATTTGGTCAAACACCTCAACAAGGCCGGGCTGCAGTTTGCGGTTTGCTATGAAGATCAAACCATCAAACATATGATCGAAGAAAAGGCCTTGCCGAAGCAACGTGATGTGGCACACGGCCAAATGGTTCTGAAGTGGCTCGCCGAGAATTGGTTTGACGATGACGCGTATGTTAAAATCGATGGGCGCCCGATTTTGCTTGTCTTCGGTCCTCAATACTTCACGAAGGATCAATGGGGCCAAGTCTTATCCGGTCTTCAACATCGCCCGCTGCTTTACGCCCTTCCACATCTCTCAGAAGAAATGGGATTGGATGGTGCGTTTGGCTGGCCGCCTGTTACCGGCGGTCACGAAATAACTCCAACAATTTGGCGTCAATATCTGACTTCTCTGTACGCACGAGAATCGGTTATTTCGGTCGCGTTCCCGGCATTCCGTGACATCTACAAACAGGCACAACTGCACGACAGCTACGGCTCGATCGATGCTCGCAACGGACAAACATTCGCCGAAACCTTCGCCCTCGCCCAAAAGAGCAACTCGCAAATCATCCAAATCGCGACTTGGAATGACTACGGCGAAGGAACGGTCATCGAACCAACAAAGGCGTCTGGATATCGCTATCTGGAACATGTCCAAAGAAACGCTAAATCGCAGTTGCCGTATGGTCCGAAAGACTTGCGGCTCCCTGTAATGCTGTATCAACTCAAAAAACGCTATGCGCGAGATCCCAACCGCATGAAACAACTCCAAATGGCAACCGATTTGTTGTTTGCCGGCAAGTGCACGGAAGCACGAACCACCATGGAGACCGCCAGCAAAGGTGACTAATCGAGTAAGGGCCAACCTCGCGGATGACGCTTACCATATCCGACTGACGTATTCAATTTTGATCCACCTCTTAAAAGGAACATTAATGATAGGAGATGATCGGACCTAAAAACATTGATTTTTCGCCATCACACATTGTCCACCATCAACTGCACGAAGCACCTTCAGCAACTCAAACAATTTCGAGTGACTTCCCATTTGGAAGGTGACCAATGAACGTTTACTTCTATTTCGGCCAAACTCCGGAACTCGCCGCCCTACCATCTCAAGAGTATCGTGACAGCGTCCATACGACGGCGTGGCGACAACTCCGCTCGGAACGCCCGCATTTGTGGACTCGCTCATTCTTGATTGTGATCGGCAGTGCCGCAATCGCATGCTTGATTGGATTCCTGTGCCTGGAATTCCTTCCGGAAGGGCCGTGGAAACGATGGCTGCTTGAGTCATCGCCGATTCCATTCATTGGAGGCATCGGTGCAGGGATTGGTGTCTTGATTCACATCCATCTCTTGGCAACGGCCTTGCGTCCTTACTATGCTGAAATAATTGCAGAGCGTAGTGCGCGATAACAAAGCGCTGAACTGGAGCCGCCGATGACGCGGGTTGTGAAATCAGAGTTTTTTGGCGGCGGAGTCGTTACCGCCAGGGTTATTTGCCTCTGGACAGATGTGCTAACGAGATTTGAAACCGAGATATCCGACCAGCGCCAACGGCTCGACTCGTGACTGTCGGAGGCCTTTCGCTTGAACCTGATACTCCAAAGAACGGCGAACTGGAGTCAGGCTATATTTACTGAGGTCCAATCGAAACTCTCGTCGGTCGTGTCTTCAACGAACAAGTTGTCCGTCAATTGTCCGTCACCTCTTTGCGATCGCTGCTGTTCTTCGTATCTCGCAGTGACGAATGTGGCTAAATCATTGCTTGGTTATGTCCCGAAGCAGACGTCAGACCGCCATCATTGCAGGGCGGTGGTGGCGACGCATTGACCAAATCAAGCGGCAACAACTTCATGTACAGATTGAAGGCATTGCGACCTTGGCTGCGATGGTTGTACGCAACAGCGCCCGCACCGCACAGGCCCAGAGCAATAGCGGTAAGACCACCTGCGAGAAACATCAGGCCAGTGCCAATTGCCGTGTGAGAATAAAAATCGTTCACTTGCCATTAAGACATCAGCAGAGGCCGATTGAGTGGCATGTTGAAGCTCCTCGGGTCGAAAGTTGCATCGGTGTTTCGATGACTGGTTCGATCCGACAAGTTACAGAGCCACTGGTTCCTCTCAGTTCGAAGCATTCAGATAATGTGCTCACTCGCCTGGACCTTTCGAAATTCACACGGTCACTCGCATAATCAAGAAGCAAACGACACTCTGGCCGATCTGTAAAAAAATCTGATTTGTGAGATTGACAAAAAACAGACAGGTCTGTATATTTTAGGCATGAGCAAAACACGAACCCGAAAATCCGACGCCCGCCAGCGATTGATCGAGACCGCCGAACGGTTGTTTTATGCCGAAGGCATCCAGGCGGTTGGCATCGACCGCATTATTGCCGAGGCGGGTGTTGCCAAGATGACGCTCTACAATCACTTCCCCTCGAAAGATGATCTGGTCCTCGCGGTACTTGAGTTTCGTGAGGAGAAGTTCGACGCCATGTTCGAAAAGTGGATGGGGCGACACCGCAAGGCAGGAATGGACGGACTGGAAGCCTTCTTCGCCGCTCTGAAAGACTGGTTCAAAAGTCCCGGCTTTCGGGGCTGCATGTTTATCAATTCGAATGTCGAGTTGGCGGATGCGGAGCACGCCGCCTCACAATTCTCAGCCCAGCATAAGGAGCGATTCTATGAAATGTTGAAACAGAATATCGCCGAATACGCAGGAACTTCTCAGGCGGAAACGGTGGCTCCAGCGATTGCGCTGATGGTCGAAGGGGCAATTGTCACCGCTGTTATGCAACAGTCCATCGAATCGGCTGATGTCGCACGGGATGCTGCACTGATGCTCGCCTCGAAAAATTCACGAAAGCGGAAGTAAGCTTTCTCTTTTTTTAACAATAAAAATACAGACCTGTCTGTATATAAAGGGGAAATGAAATGCCTCATCTACTTCATATTGATTCAAGTCCCCGTAACGGCCGGTCTCACACACGTCGCCTGACAGCCCACTTTGTTCAAAGATGGCGGGACAGCCACCCTGACGGCACCGTGACTTATCGTGACATTGGACGAAACCCATTGCCGCATGTGACAGAAGAGTGGATCGCAGCAGCGTTTGCCCAACCTGATGAACGCAGTCAAGCAATGCAAGATGCCTTGCAATTGAGTGACGTATTGGTGGACGAGATTCTTGAAGCTGATTCCATAGTCGCCGGGATTCCTTTCTACAATTTTGGGATGCCAAGCGGCTTCAAAGCCTATATCGATCAAATTGTACGTGTAGGTCGGACATTTTTATTCAATCCCGACAACAGAGAATCGACATATACACCGCTCGTTCACGACAAACGAATGATTGCAGTCATCTCACGGGGAGATGGCGGTTACGGTCCCGGTGGTCGAAATGAAACTCTGAATCACCTTGATCCACATTTGCGAACAGTGCTCCGCTTCATCGGCGTGAACGACTTGGAGATTGTTGCTGCCGAGAATGACGAACATGGTGGTGAGGAGTTAGTGGACTCACTTGAGTCTGCTCGTAGACGGCTTATGAGGCTTGCGAATGACGATCCGTCGTAGACGACCATCTGTCCTCTGTTATATCGCCGTATTCATCTGTGACTTCCTTGGCAAGCAACTGGCCCGGCAGGGCTCCCTCAAAGTACAGGTCTTTGGTCGAAAACGGCTCAGACATCATCATCAATACCCATTCGCAAAAGGAAATGAAATGCAATCGACAACTTCAATTCGACCACCGTTCACGTTCGAAACTGCCATCGCCAAAGTGCGTGCCGCCGAGGATGCCTGGAACAGCCGTGACCCACATCGTGTTTCGCTGGCTTACTCGGATGACTCCGAATGGAGAAACCGAAGTCAGTTCGTCCGTGGTCGTGAGCAGATTCGAGAGTTTCTTGCCGACAAGTGGGAAAGGGAACTCGAATATCGACTCACCAAATCCCTCTGGAGTTTCACCGACAACAAGATCGCCGTCCGTTTCCAATACGAGTACCACAATGCTGATGGCCAGTGGTATCGAGCTTACGGAAACGAACTCTGGGAATTCGATGATGAAGGACTGATGCAGCGTCGAGAAGCCAGCATCAATGATGTCGCCATCGAAGAAGTGCAACGCAAGTTCCATTGGTCAGCCCCAGGTCCACGACCGGAAGACGACGCTGGCATTCCCAATGTCGCCTGACCTGACATCCAAGTATTGAACCACGCAGGCCAACAAGTCTGCTTTCTAACCCTTTTTTCAGGAGAACGACCATGTCACGTATCAACCCGCTACCCGCTGAAACTGCACCGGCCAAAACTCAGGAACTCTTTGAGCAGGTCAAAACCAAACTGGGGCGTGTTCCCAATCTCATGCAAACGCTTGGGCACTCGACGTCTGCCCTCGGTGGATATCTCAGTCTCAATGAGTCTTTGAGCCAAGGTACTCTTTCGGCCAGGGACCGAGAAAGGATCGCCCTGACTGTCGCTGAGCATCATGGCTGCGAGTATTGCCTGGCTGCCCACTCAGCAATTGGTAAAATGGTCGGCTTGAATCCGAACCAAATCATCGAAAGCCGCAATGGTCATGCGAGCGACTCGAAGGCTGATGCACTTCTGCAATTCGTGCATCGAGTTCTTGAATCAAACGGTCAAATCGACGATTCGGATCTCGATCAGTTTCTTGCTGAAGGGTACTCCAAAGGAGAAGTTGCAGAAGTCATCGCTCACATCAGTCTGAGTGTGTTGACGAATTTCTTCAATAACGTCGCTAAAACTGAAATTGATTTTCCAAAGGTTGAAGCAGTTTCTGTTTGACGGTCATGTGCTGCCAGGGCCGGTGAACAACAAATTCGCCGGCCCTCTGTCATGAATGACAATCTTTTACAGTTCGCTATCGGGCTATTTCAGGTAAGGAGTGAATCCGATGACAAGCTATCCAAGCGATGTGGCGTTTACCTCGGCAGTGAAAGCGATCCAATCCGAAAAGGGCTCACGTCAAAGTTACGCCAAAGTCGAACAACACGGCTGGAAAACGACTGTGACGCCTGATCTGAAGTCATTCCTTTCTGAACTCGATATGTTCTATCTGGGAACAGCGAACAGTGCAGGACAGCCGTATATTCAATACCGGGGAGGAGCGCCGGGCTTTCTCAAGGTCATCGACGAGAAGACCTTGGGCTTCGCTGACTTCGGCGGCAATCGGCAGTACATCAGCGTGGGAAATCTCTCTGAGAATTCCAGGGCATTCATCTTTCTGATGGACTACGTTCATGGTCGCCGCATTAAGTTGTGGGGCAATGCAAGAGTTGTCGAAGGTGATGGTGTACTTGAAGAGAAACTTCGAGACTCAGATTACCCCGGCAAGATTGAACGTGTCATCCTCTTTGAGATCGAGGCTTGGGACATCAACTGTCCACAGCATATCCACAAGCGTTTTCCGCAGAAGGC
>DOCI01000266.1:0-591 GCA_003503535.1 Planctomycetaceae bacterium | reverse complement strand
CGCAGAAGGCCGTCGCTCCGGTGATCGAGCAGTTTCAGAAACGAGTGCAGGAGCTTGAGTCAACGATCGCAGACCTGGAGTCCAAATTGGAGACGCCGGGGCAGGAAGATTTACGCCTTCGACGCAACGATCAAGCCTGAACCACAATATACTGCCAGGCTCTCTTCAACTTCGCAGGCCGGAAGCACTCATTCAATGTTGCGATATCTTTCGAAATCGTTTTCAACTTGAGGGTTCTACATCGCATCGAAGCAGGCAAACGTTGGCGAAGGCGGCATTCCAATAAAAGCGAAATTCAAGTGCATTGGAAGAAATAGGTCATCTGGTGATTTGCCACCAAAGAACTCTTGAGTCGGATCATTGAACGACTCTTCCGGTGCATTGAGAGTTCATGAAATTAGGCACTTTTACCAGAAAGCCTTCCCCCGGTGCCTTATTGCCTGGTTGGCTCGTTTCGACTACGCCCATCTCCTTTGCAAAGCCTTCTATCCATCCCGAAAGAGTAAACGTGAGAATGGACGATATCGTCCATTCAACAGCTGGAAATGAAATACTAATTCAGGTTCTTACTTTTTCTTTTTCTGTGCGTCC
>DOCI01000010.1:877-13338 GCA_003503535.1 Planctomycetaceae bacterium | reverse complement strand
GTGCAACTTCAAAACTGACGCTTCGGGTTATGATTGATCATATCAATCATGACGAATCCTCAGTCTTCAGTATAAAGGTCCGAACATGGTTCCTACAAAGCAAAAGCCTCGGTGTATGCTCTATCAGGATGACTTTTTTCAGGAGCATCGTACGGGAAGTCATCCAGAATGTCCGCAGCGATTGGACGCGATTCAGAAAGCATTGTCGCAGCCGATTGACGGACTGGAAAAGAGATCCGCAGCTGAGGCGGTTGAAAAAGCCGGACTGTTGCCTGAAGAAATTCAATCACTTCTGAACAACGTTCACGACTCGGCTTATCTGCATCAACTGGATCAGTTCGCTGCTCATGGCGGAGGGCGCTGGGATGCCGATACCGTCGTCTCTTCAGACTCTTATGCGGTGGCGAAACTGGCGGCAGCGACGGCGATGCTGGCGACCGATCAGGTTTTGACAACGGACACGAAACGGGCCTTCTGTGCAATTCGACCGCCCGGGCACCATGCGCTGGCAGATACTGCGATGGGCTTTTGCCTGATGAATAACATCGTGACAGCGGCTCGGCGAGCGGTCGAACATCATGGATTACGTCGTGTCCTGATTGTCGACTGGGATGTCCATCACGGAAATGGAACTCAGGATCTGGTCTATGAGGATGAGCAGATCTGGTTTTACTCTGTCCATCGACATCCCTTTTATCCGGGAACAGGGCATCCTGAGGAGACAGGCTCCGGCAAAGGCCTGGGGACCATCTGCAATGTTCCGCTTTCGGTGAACACCAGCAGGAAAGAATATTTTGATACCGTCTCGGCAACTTTAGGCGACTTCGCACAAGGGTGTCGCCCGGAACTCGTGCTCATCAGTGCCGGGTTTGATGCCCACGAACGGGATCCGATTGGCTCACTTGGATTGAAGTCGGAAGATTTCCGTTCACTGACCAGACTCGTGAACGAAATCGCGAACTCCTCTGCCCAAGGTCGGATCGTATCCCTGCTCGAAGGGGGTTATCATCTGGAAGCGCTGGGGGAATCGGTGAAAATCCATCTGGAGGAATTCAGCTCCGATTCCCAGTTCCCCAATTGAGATGGAGGGCGTCTCCGGCTAGAATCAATGTGTACTGTTGCTCGCAGAGAAACCTCCTGATCGGTTACACCGGCTCCCACCTGAAGCAGGCATAATGTCATTCATTGAGATCCTCAATTCGCTAACGAAAGAACGTACTGCCTGTTCGTTGAATTTTGCTCCCTCCCGAATCTGCTGGTTTTGTGTCGCGCTGCTGATCTTCAGCGGCTTGAGTGTTTCCATATCATCAAATACCTGTTTCGCACAACCAAAAGAAAATGTCCCGGACTTTTTTTCGGAGACTGAAGAAGATCCCGATGATGCCTCGATGTGGTATCTCGTGCAGGCGGACAATGAATTTCGTCGGAAATTCGAATCGCTGGAAGCGCTGATTTCTGAAGATCGTGCGATTGATGCAGCGGTCGCACTGCAGGCGATTCTGGATAACCCGGCTGATTTTCTGATCATGGAAAAGTCTGGGAAATCGGATAGGCTCAAATTGCAGATGTTGAGTTGGGTTGAAGAACTGCCCAACTCAATACTGGCCGCTTACAATCTGCAATACGATCCTCAATGCCGGCATTTGATTGCGCAGTATGATAAGACTGGTCAGTTACATTTTCTGCTGGAAGCATCGCGTCGATTTCTGCACACCAATTCCGGAGGCATCGCCACATTCCGGCTCGCAAGTCACTACTACGATCGAGGAGATTTTCGAACGGGGTGTCTTTATTATTTGAGACTACAGGAAGTCGAAAGGCACGCCAATCAGTTCTCACCCTGGCTGGAGTTACAGACATCGATCTGTCTGGCGAATTTATACTCTGCAAAAGTTGCGATCCAATACCTGCAGGCGCATGTGCAACAATCGCCAATGAATGTCGGCGGAGAACCGATCACCTTTGATAAACTGCAGGAGATGCTGGCTGAATCCATCAACTCTTCCCCTGATACACCGCAAATTGCTGAGGATTCCGAGTGGCGTAACTTTCGTCGTACGGCTGAACGCAATCGATATTCTTCCGAATTCAATATGCTGCCTCTCATCGACTGGAAGATTGATGCCTCGGAGGTCTTGCTCGACGACACGCTTCGGCATACGGAGGCATTCCGTGCATTACTCAAAGGAGTCTCTCGTGGAGTTCGGGAACGGAATTTTGTCACGCTACCTGCCCCAAATCCCATCGTAACGAAGAATCATATTCTGGTGGCCGGCTTTGGTTCGATGGCTGCCTTTGATCGTCAGGATGGTTCGTTACTCTGGAAATCCTCGACCACCGATCGTTCGCTGGAATTTCTGCTCAATGAAGAAATGCTGGGGCGGTTTGGTGTCGATGCCCGACCAGATAATGAATTGCATCATTATGCGATTCAGCACCTGTTTTGTGATTTGACAACTGGCACTCTGAGCAGTGATGGGAATACGGTATTTGCCGTGCGAAATACTGGCCTGGCCTCGTTAAACGCGCGAACGAGCCTGCAGGTCAGCACGGAAAATCATGCTCTGATCCCAACCGAATCGAATCTTCTCTCGGCTTTTGATATCGAGACTGGGAAATTGATCTGGGAAGTTGGTCGCAGTTCCAACAACATGAATGCCAATCTGCTGACCGGGCATTACTTTCTGGGGCCACCAGTCACGGTCCAGGGACGTTTGTTTGTGCAGTCGGAAAACGGCTCTCAAATGTTTCTGATCGAGTTGGATGCAGCCACCGGAGAAGCGGTTTGGATTCAGCCGCTGGCTCACCCGGAATTAGAAATTACTGCGGATCGTCCACGACGCATCGCCGGAACAATGCCCACTTATGCCGCTCCTTATCTTATCTGTCCGACGAATGCCGGTAGTGTAATGGCGGTTGATATCGGACTGCGAGAAATCGGTTGGATCAGTATTTATGCCGTTCGCAAGCCTGAACAGCTGGAATATGATCTTCCATTCGGACGTCGACAACGAGATCCCTCAGAAGATCGTCGCCAGGTCGATTTCACGGGTGGGAGATACATGGACGGTTCTCACTGGCAGGAAACGGTTCCGTTGATGGTCGATCAAACCGTGTTACTCACGCCGATTGACAGTCGCGATCTGATTGCATTGGATGTGATGACAGGCCAGGTTCGCTGGGTTGAGCCTCGTCGTGATGGCATGTATGCCGAAGTCACACCTGATGGTCAGATTCTGATTGTCGGAAATACGGTGATCCGCTCGTTGACTCAAAGCGGCCTCGAAAACTGGAGACGGGATTTGATTTCCAGTGAACCAGCCGGGCGAGGTGTTTTTCGAAATTCGATTTATCAACTCGCCTTAAAAAATGGCGAACTGCTTTCGATCGACGTCAAAACGGGGCACATCCTGGCCTCGACGATTCCCGAGCCGGATTTGAAGTTCGGAAACCTGCTGGCGGTCGACGATCAGCTGTTCTCATTTTCTACAGGACAGTTGATCGCATTCGCGTCCCTGGCCGATGTAAAAAAACGAATCAATTCTGAAAGTGAGCAGAATCCTGAAGCCATTCGCCTTTCTCTCTCCGGTCAACTGGAGTTGCATCAGGGGAATACAAAATTGGGGCTCGAATACCTTCAAAAGTCTTACATCATCCAGAAATCGCCTGAGATCGCAAAACTGATCACACAAACCTTACTCGATGCCGACCACGATGTTCTCAATCTCGACTCCGACACAATTTCGGAACTGGCGGAACTGATGGTCTCAGCCGATCATGCTCCCGAAGTCGTGTTCCGTTATGTCGATGCACTGCTGCACATGGAGCGACCTCTCGAAGCATTTCGAGTGATTCACTCTCTGCTTGTCTCGCAAGAGCAAACCGATGCACTGATGATTCTGCCAGGAGAACGCAGAGCCACATTGTCGGCCTATGCCACCGGGTTTATTCAGGAATTGCACGAGGATGGCACTTCCAATGCGCTGGCAAGTCTGGTCAAAGAGTCGAATCAGATTATCGAACAAACGACAGATGCTGCCAAACTCCAGAAATTGTCTCCACTGTTCGCGGTCGAAGCCTTGGAGCCCGGTTATCGACTGCAATTGTGTCGTTTATTAAACCCACAGATGAATGCTCTTTTACTCGAAAAACATTTGAGCTGGCTGGAACAGCATGCTTCCGATGCACAACGTCCGGAAGTGATGGCCCGCATGGCGGAACTGTTCCTGCAGAATCAGAAAGGGGAAGCCGCTCGGGAGTATGTTGATCAACTGGCAAGTAATTATCAGGAAGCCGTTTGTCTGAACGAGAAGACCGGTCAACAGTTGTTGAACGAGTGGAAAACTGCCTACGGTTCTGCCTGGGAAGCGACTCCCAACGACCGCCTCGCTCCGGGCAATTCCTCCTATCAGGTGACAAGTGATCCCGAGGCTGCCGCGACTACGCGGGGAGATCATCCTGTCACAATTGAAAAGCGGCTTCCGTCCGATTCGCCATGGAAGTACTGGTTGTTTTCCATGGAGCGAATTCAAAGCAAATTGATTGCCCGAAACGTCCAGGACAATCCTGCATGGCGGCTCAATCTCGGAGAAATCGGTCGATCGAGCCAGAATTTTCTACATAGCTGCGGACACCTGGGGATCTTTCAATCTGAAGGCGAACTGTTTGGATTCAACACTTTGACTGGTGAGACTTCCCGACCATTGAAACCAATGTGGTCGGCGACCTACGGAGAAAGTTCGACATCTGGCAGTCGCGGCTTTATGATCACTTCGGCAATGCAGACCCTCGGCTTAACGCCTTTGAAAATTGGCTGGCAGGAAGAGTCCGGGCATCTGGCACAGCCTGTCGATTTCCATTTGCCAATGCGAGATCGCGACCGCATCGTTTTATATGATCTCATCAACGGAAAGCCCCGCTGGGAGATTAAGCATCCTGAAGAAGATGACATCGTCGTCTGGGCCAACGAGCAGTCCGTCTTCCTCATCGATTCTCACGGCGACACTTATGCAATGCGCCGTTTTTCCGATGGGGCACTCCTCACCGAGCAGGCACTTCCCCGGCACGACGAACTCCGGGCACTTTCCGGTTCGATCGCCGTTTTATGGGAACGAATCGACCAGCAATCCGGACGCCTGATCGGCTTTGACCTGCAGGCTCAAGCCATTCTGTGGTCACTCGATGTCTCAGGTTCTGTCAGCCTGGCTGCTTTGGATTCCGAGAAACTCGTCTTGCTGGATGTCGGTCAGAATTCCGTTCGATTCCTCGATCCGAAACAGGAATCGCCTGTCTTCTTTCAAACGGATGCTCCCAAAACGAATGCTCGATTGCTGTATGTCCTTGAAGATGAACAATGCTGGTATGTGCACATCACGACCTCACCAGAATCGGTCTCGCAGAATCTCGGTTTCGAAAGTGGAGCCGACATCAATGGGCCGATGTTTGCAGTCGACAAAAAAACTCAACAGGTTCTCTGGAAAGCCGAAGTCGATCGACTCCGCTGGATCCCCGGACAACCGGCCCGACTGCCGTTTCTCGTTTACGGAGCCAAAGTCGAAATCAGCACTCGCGATGAAAATGGCGAACAGCAGATCTTCCGCAAACCGACATTGCAGGTGATCGATAAGGCGACCGGAAAAACGATTACGAATCTTCCAGAAGATGTCACCGGATTACTGGTGAAGCAAAACTACGACTTCGAGCAAAAGAAGTTCGACCTGGAATTCACAAGCGGCACGCTTTCGATTCAAGCTACCGAAGAATAAGTGTGTCGGGTGCGTCCTGACGCACCAAGCTGCCGACATGGCTTCCTCATAGAGTTTCTCTCCATATACATAACCATCACGGCTCAATCATCACGAATATGCTAAAATCGACACTCCACTCCGGTGCGTCAGGACGCACCCTACAGGTATTTCATTATTTATTCAGGACTGTTGCTCTTCTTTTGACTCTTGATGGACAGGTCATCGCTCAGAGATATATTGCGAAAGGCAAAATATATTGCTGCTCCTCCTAATACGATGAGTAAGATGATAATGGATTTAGTCACGATATCGATAAAGCCCTGTTCTCTGGGCGGTGGAATTTCATTAGCGTAATTTCCAAGTGGAGTCGCTTCTTCGTAGTATTTCTGAGTGAAAGCAGCGTCAACATCCACTCCGGATTCAATCCATTGCAATTCATTTTGATGCAATTCATTGTGCCAGGCTTTTGCTTCTGCCAGTTCCTTCTGAAATGAGCTTTCGAGTGTATTCAAGCTCAATTCCTGTCTGGCAAAACCTCCTAAAGTCGATTCCAATTGCAGTTGGAGACTTTTCTCAGCAAGAATTCGATAAGCTTGTTTAGCTTTCTCATCATCAACTTCATAAGAAGCCTTCAGGTATGCCCTCGCAGCCAGTTGTTTGCCTCCAAGATAACCATCAGAATGGCCAAGATGCAGACTTCTTGCACTCAACAAATCCCCCAGAGCTTCGAGTAAAATTGGGGAATCATTATGACCAAATCGCATCATACCCAGTATGCCCTTGAGAGCTTTTCTCAATTCTTCGTCTTGGTCCTTTACAGCTGGATTACCGTCTGAATCGGGAACTGCATGGACTTTCAGAATGTAGTCATTGAAATTGAGAACAGGCCAATCAAAGATATCCTCTTCTGAAAACTGGCTCCTCAATGGGAGAACCGTTTTACCGTTTTTCTGTCTCAAACGGACATAATTCACAAGATCCTGCTGATAGATTTCCCGTCCGAAATGAGCTTCGGGATTGATGGCAATCGCTTTGTTGATATGTTCGATTCCCTGCTCTAACTGACCGGCATGAATGTAGAACGTTCCCAGGTTTGCTTCGGTTTCGTACTGATTTGGTTCAATCGCATTCTTGGCCTGCATGGTTTCGATCGCCATTTGATGCTGGTCAGTTTTGTCATAAGCGACAGCCAGGTCATCGTAGTAAGCGAGAACACTGGGATCCTGTTCCAGTTTCTGTTTACGATCCTGAATTCTCCATTCATAAAACTCAGAAGAGTGCCGCAGAAATTTTCCGGTAATCAATTCGAGCGCATCTGGGAACTCCAGACGCTCCATGGTAAGCGTATCGTAATCCCATGCACATGCCCAAATCGGCCCAACCGCGAGTTGAACAATCAGGCAGACAATCAACAGTTCTCGAAATGTTTTAAACATTATTTTTTCGATCATCCGCAAGAGTCTTCGTGCTATCAGAAATACGTATTCGATCCTGAACGATTCTAACATGTTGGCACGAATAGTATTCAAGACAATCATCATAAATGACTGAACATGAATAATTATCGTTTTCTCAGCACTTTTCCGGCTGTTTTGAGCGAACTTGGAGAAATTCGATTTGAGTTCTTATACTCACATCGCCCGATGGCCTATGATCTGGTTTTCCAGTGAGATGAATTGAATAAGAACTGAGGGGATATTGCATGAGACAGCTCGGAACGCTGGACTCACAGTCAGCTGCGAACAAATTCCGGGATTATCTGTTGTCCCAGAATGTGGAATCGAAAGTCGATCAGGTAGAGAACACCTGGGAGATTTGGATCGTCGATGAAGACGACCTGCCGAAAGCGAGGACGGAATTTGAAGCCTTTCAGCAGAATCCCGATGCCGATCATTTCAGTAAAGGAGCCCAGTTAGCCTCGAGTTTGCGAGCCGAGCAGGAGAAGCAGGCGGTCGAAGAGATTCGGCAGCGGATGAAAATCCGTCGTCAAATGCAACCTCCCCAACTCACGACGGTTTCTGTCACATCGTTTCTGATCATTGCCAGTGTCATCATCACACTGCTCACGATACTCAATCAGAATGATTACGGATCCGTTTCCAGAGCCGACTTTTCGATTTGCGAATATCGCATTATTAGCCCAACGGAAATCGCCTGGTATCCTGGGTTCCAGGAAGTTCGAGCCGGGGAAATCTGGCGACTGTTCACGCCCGTTTTTATTCATTTCGATGCATTTCACCTGCTGTTCAATATGTACTGGCTCTATTTATTTGGAGCGATGCTGGAGCCTCGCTTAGGTTCCTGGCGGTTTCTGTTGATGGTGCTCGTGATTGGGATTCTTTCCAATGTGGGCGAATATTACTTTCGCGTCCCTCTACTCGAGTGGAGACCCGATCCTTCGTTTGGAGGGATGTCGGGCGTCAACTACGGACTCTTTGGCTACATCTGGGTGAAAGGATCACTGGAACCGGAGGCGGGGATCGCGTTGCCTCAGTTCACCATCTATCTGATGATCGGCTTCTTCTTCCTGTGTATGACGGGACTGATCGGCCCGATTGCCAACGGCGCTCATGCCTTTGGCTTACTGATTGGCTGTGCAATTGCAGGAATTGGCACTTTGATCAAACGTGGATTGAAGCCATAAATTGCAGAGCGGGACATCGAGAAATATCAAGGTGAGTGGCGACCCTTCGGGGGCTTCTCTTCGAGAGTGCCCCCGCCACCCATGTATCAGAAATATTTCGACATATTTTTTCTCGTGAAGTTCGTCGTGGTGAAAAAATCGCTCTGACTTTCGACGGGACACCTTCATATTGTATACTATGGATTCGTGTTCCGATCTCCACGACAACCCCATTTCAGAGGAGTGTTTCGATGTCTCAACCAATCGTAACGTCATTAACGGACTGCGACCGACGCCGTTTTCTTGCGACCGGATTAACCGCTGCGGCCGGGCTGGTTGTGCCGAATACCCTTTCGGCTGCCTTGTTTGATGTCAATAAAGCAGCAAAGAAAATGGGAGCCGTTTCGGAATCAGCTGTGAAAGATTTGTATTCGTCACTCGATGAAACACAGCGCAAAGCGATAGTGTTTGACTGGGATTATACCGAGAAGGGTCGAGGCTTATTGCGTTCGCATGTGAGCAACAACTGGCAGATTACCAAGCCAGAAGTCCGCAGCCGATTCTTTACAGACGAACAACAGGATATGGTTCGTACGATTTTCGAAGGCATCGTTAATCCCGACTGGCATGCCCGGTATTACAAACAGATCGAAGACGACAATGGCGGCTTCGGAGACAATCAGTCGATCGCGATTTTTGGAAACCCTGAAAGTGACAAGTTTGAGTTTGTCATGACGGGCCGTCACTTGACCTTGCGTTGCGATGGAAACTCCTCCGATCATCTTGCCTTTGGAGGTCCCATTTTTTACGGGCACGATCCCCTGGGAGAATTCAACGAGGGGCCGAACCATATCGAGAACGTTTTCTGGGACCAGGCTTTAGAAGCGAACAAAGTGTATGCCATGCTCGATGGCAAACAACGCAAGCAAGCCGAAGTCGCCCGCACTCCGGGTGAAGGGGCCATCGCATTTCAGGGAAGCAGTGGTCGCATGACCGGCCTGCCAGTCAGCGAGATGTCGAGCGATCAGAAAGAGGCTCTTCAGAAAACCTTGCAGAAACTGGTGGAAATGTACCGTCAAATCGATCAGGACGAAATCGCCAAGTGTCTCAAAAGCCAGGGGGGACTCGATGCCTGCTCACTTTCGTTTTATACCGATAAAGACATCGGCAAGGACCGCGTGTGGGACAACTGGCGTTTGGAAGGCCCTGCGTTTGTATGGCATTATCGCGGTGCTCCGCACGTTCACGTCTGGGTTAACATTGCCGATAGCAGCGATGTGAAATCGAATACACCACTGTTACAACGTCGTTCCTGAACGGAGCATGCCTGATCTACTTAATTGATTCTGACTCATCAAAGAAGCCCCCGGAAGTTCTACCTTCGGGGGCTTCTCTTCGAGAGCACCCCTGCCCCCCTGTTTTTTAATGACTTTTATTTTGTTACGAGTATGAGTGATGCTGCTCTAGTCATGTTCTATGAAATGACAATCCCCTAAATTTGGAATTTTCTAAAAAATTCGTAGACGGACTTTCACATGACCTGTAGACTTGATCCATCCGAGTAAGTCGATGTGTTTCGTTTGACCAGGTGTCTAGAGCATATTCAAAAATGAAATGCAGCATTCCGCAGGAGCAAACACAGCACTTTTAATGCGATGCTCATGCGACTGCAGAGTCCATTTAAAAATGGTCTATTCGTAAACTATGTGGAAACTCGGATAAAACTTGATAACTCGGATTCACTGCCGTTGATTTGTCCAACAGCAGATATTCAGTTTTCCGTGGTGCGTGTATGTCCATTCTGCCACATCCGCAGACAGCACGTATCAATTGCGATAGGTGCGGTCTGTGGGAGGGAGAGTGTGAGTTGGCTGAGGGCAAAATTAAAAAGCTGGTGACTGACAAGGGGTTTGGATTCATTCAAGGCGACCGTGGCGATCTTTTTTTTCACTTATCGGCTTTGCAGAATTCCCAATTTGAAACCCTTGAGGTTGGTCAGAGTGTGACCTACGAAGAGGAAGAAGGCCCCAAAGGACCGCGGGCAACAGCAGTGGAAATTATTGAGTAAATTTATTCACTCGCGAATTCTCCCAGGAAAAATGGACTCGACCTGCTGAAACCTTTAAGAGCTGATGCTCACATGACTTGCGACAAGTCAAAATGGCGTCCCCGAATATCTGGGACGCCATTTTTTTTGGTGTCTTCCACAATTTCACAGCATTCCGCCAGCCAGTGATTTTCTGAAAACTCCAATCAGCAGCTGATGATGCTCACCATGATTTTTAGATATCCTGAGGGAAACCGGTTTCCGATCTCAATTTTGCTTTTGACACAAACCGCCGGACGCTGTACTCTCCGCATCTCTTTGCCAACCTGCCCGGACATGGAAGTCTCATCTGGCAAAGTGTGACCAGGAACTGGAGTTCAAGGAGGAACTCGTGCAAAGCCCCCGCCGTCTGTATGTTCTCGATACTCAGCCTGAAACCGCAGAGGTTTTGCAAGCTGTGCTTGCGCCCCAAGGGACTGAAGTCACTTCGGTAAAATCATGGCAGCAGTTTCAGTATCGCACTCCCGATCAGACCGAAAGCATTCTGGTCATGAATGCAAAGTTTCGCATCAAGCCCGATTCCGTCGACGATCAGCAATCAACCATTCCACGCGTCGTCATCGGTGCAGAGATGAAAGAGTCTGCACCTTCTTCGGAAACGGAAACGAAGTTGACACAACATTCCGAGAGCGAACGGCAAGTGCGAGAACTGTTCGAGTACCCCGAATTGTTTCAGGCGATTGAATCGCTTTGGAAAAAAGCCGCTTGATTTCTTTCCCGTATTTTTCTGCACTCTTGATAAAATCGTCGGGTGGCTGGCTCGAAGCGTAGCGAAGCCCAGGGAATTCTTGTGACGCCTGGGGACTAAGAAACAGAGCTCAACACCACGCACTCGAATGGACGGAGAGAATTTTCGGGGATGGGTTCGTCATTTGCTTTAGCCGTGTAGTTTTGATCTTCCGACTGGAAGAGAATCATTCTCTCGTTTTGTTCAATTGTTTGCAGGCGATGCGTCAGGTTAAACAGGCAATCGAGCGTTTGCGATTCGCTAACATACTTCCATTCCAGGATAGTTGTGTTTTCTTCATCAGGTCGCAGGTGGGCGGTTCTTGTTTGTGGGTTTTTAAGTGCTGGGCAGTTTCTTCTGGCTTGTAAAAGATCGTGATACATTCGCCTGAATCCGGCTTGCTCGGATCTCTCAGGCCAGGACCACTGGAGTTTCGCCGCTTCATAGGTTGATTCTTTTTGGGGATCGAGCACATTGCGTCCGAAACCGAAATCGCGTTTCCGACCTTTTCTCACATTGCGGATCAATTTGAGATCCTGAAACGAACAGAAGAACGGGAACGGACTGGTCTCGCCATATTCTTCTCCCATAAAAATCAAGGGGAGGAAGGGACTCAATAACGAGAGGCAGGCCGCCAGACGATATTCGGCTGATGACATCAGTTGCGAAAAACGTTCCCCCCGCGCTCGATTGCCGATGTGGTCGTGATTTTGAATGCCGGCGACAAAACGTGACCCTGCGAATCCGGCTGCAGAGGCTCCCCAGCGTTGTTGTCGAAATTGACTGTAACGCCCGTTGAGACTGAAATTCTCTTCAAAGATTGTTTTCAGATGCCGCACCTCTCCAAAATCGGAATATTTTCCCGAGCGTTCTTCGGTCATTATTGCCTGCACCGCATGATGGAAATCTTCATTCCATTCCGCGTCCAGTCCGTAACCCCCTTGTTCGAGAGGGCGGATCATGCGGACATCGTTTAACAAACTTTCAGCAATGATAATCGCTTCACTTGATCGAGCCTTCGCCGCGGCATTTGCGACCTGCTTGATTTCCGTCAGGAGATGAACCGGGCTGTTATCGTAGATGGAATGGACCGCATCGAGCCTCAGGCCATCGAGATGAAAGTCATGAATCCAATGCCAGACATTTTCCAGAAAAAACTGCCGCACGGGATCGCTGTGCGGGCCATCATAATTCAGCGCCTCACCCCAGGCTGTTGAGTAAGTTCCCGTAAAATAGGGGCCAAATTCACCAAGATAA
>DOCI01000010.1:0-792 GCA_003503535.1 Planctomycetaceae bacterium | reverse complement strand
TAAGATAATTTCCTTCCGGTCCCAGATGGTTGTAAACGACATCCAGAATGACTGAGAGCCCGTTCTGATGAGCAGCGTCGACCAGGCGTTGTAAGCCAGCCGGTCCCCCGTAACTGTTTTGAGCAGCGAAGGGATGCACGCCGTCGTAACCCCAGTTCCGATCTCCGGGAAATTGAGCCACCGGCAGTAGTTCAATCGCAGTAATCCCAAGCTCTTTCAACGCTTGGAGTCGAGGAATAATAGCCTCGAAGGTGCCTTCGTCTGTAAATGTGCCAACGTGCAATTCATAAAAGACCAGATCACATTGAGGAATCGGTTGCCAGTTGTCATCGGTCCAGGAGAAGGCAGCCGCATCGTAAACCGCGGAAGGCAAATGCACTCCTTCCGGTTGCCAGATTGAACAGGGGTCGGGACGCAACGGCCCATTGTCCATGCGGTAAGCGTAGCGAGATCCATTCGACAATTGGGGCACGGTCAGTTCGAAGTATCCCCATTCGCTGGCATGCATTGAATGAGCGGAGTGAGAGCCAGTATTTTCAATCAGAATCAGTTCGACCGAAGATTTGAAAGGAGCCCAGACTCGAAAGCGGGTTTGATTCTCGATGGTTTCTGGACGGCAGCGATATTCAGGAATGTAGCCAATGGACATATCTTGGTGATCTATTTAACGTTATCAAGTGTTTGACGCGAGTCGCGAAGCACTATCATAAATGATGCAGCAGACGTTGAAAGGGCAACCCCGATGCGCGATAATTTCCAATTTTCAAAACAGTAGTGCTCTTTCGAGCTTTA
>DOCI01000029.1:1972-6427 GCA_003503535.1 Planctomycetaceae bacterium | reverse complement strand
CCCCGCCACCCCGGAAGACCTTTTCATGACGTCTAAGGAAATCCGGTTTCCAATTGGAACAGGGTTTAGATTGCTGGCTTACTCGTTTCTTCCTGGAGATCACTATGATTCGTTACATTCTGATATTGGTCGTATGTCTTACCCCAACGGCAGCCTTTGCCGCTGAGACTGAGCAGCCTAATATTCTCTTCATCGCCATGGATGATCTCAATGACTGGGTCGGCTGTCTGGGAGGTCATCCTCAGTCACTGACACCAAATCTGAATCGCCTGGCTAAAACAGGCATATTGTTTTCAAACGCCCATTGCGCAGCTCCAGCCTGCAACCCGTCTCGAACAGCAATCTTTACGGGCCGATCACCGCATCGTAGCGGCTTGTACGATAACCGTCAGAAGATGCGAGAAGTCCTTCCCGATGCGGAGATCATGCCCCGAACGTTCTCTCGTCATGGGTACCATTCTGCCGGATCCGGTAAGCTGTTACACTACTTCATCGATGCACCATCCTGGGACGATTATTTTCCCGAAGCGAAGTTGGAGAACCCCTTTCCACGTACCCTTTACCCAGAAAATCGCCCGTTAAACCTCCCGCGGGGCGGACCGTGGCAATATGTGGAGACCGACTGGGGACCGCTCGATGCAACTGACGAAGAATACGGGGGCGACTATCTCGTCGCAGAATGGGTCTCCAGGCAACTTGCCGATCAGCGAAATGAGCCTTTCTTCCTGGCATGTGGTATCTACCGCCCGCATGAGCCCTGGTTCGTACCCAAGAAGTATTTTGAACCCTTTCCGTTGGATTCAATCCAACTTCCCAAGGGTTACAAGGAAGACGATTTAGAAGACCTTCCTCCTGAAGGCAAACGCCGAGGTCCAAACCGTTACTTTGCTCACATACAGAACCATGGCCAGTGGAATCAGGCGATCCAGAGTTACCTGGCTTCGATTCACTTCGCGGACGCCATGCTTGGAAAGGTGCTCCAGGCTCTCGATGAGAGCCCACATGCCAATAACACGATCGTTGTACTGTGGTCGGATCACGGATGGCATCTGGGCGAGAAACAACACTGGCAGAAGTTCACGGGCTGGCGCGTATGCACACGGGTTCCTCTTATCATCAGTGTCCCCAAGGGATGTCCCGGGCTTCCTGCCGGCTCAATGCCGGCAGTCTGTTCGCAGCCCGTCAACTTACTGAGTCTTTTTCCGACGTTGCTGGAGCTTTGTGGTCTTCCCGCGGAGCCTGAGCATGACGGTCCCAGTCTGGTTCCCCTGTTGCGCGACCCCAGGTCCGAATGGCCTCACGTTTCCATCACATACCTCGCAGATCCTGGCAGTTACGCCGTCAGTGGAGATCGTTGGCGACTCATCCATTATGCCAACGGTGATGAGGAACTCTATGACATACAATCTGACCCACATGAGTGGAAAAATCTTGCTCAAGACACTATTCATGCTGAGACGCTAGCGGAGTTACGAGCATATGCCCCCCGAACTTTCGCTCCCAAACGCACTCCTACTGAAAACTAAAGGCTTATCTTCACAGAGTTGATCACTTACGATGGGGACCATACCGGATCGATGTCTGTTGCAATGATCCACAAACTCACAAACTAAATGGTCCACATGCTGCTTCCCAAATACAATTTACTTATTCCAGCACTTGTATTTGATCGTTTGGAAAAAGCGACCATGCCGACTTTTCCTGAAAAGTAGCGAAAGTACAGTGGTCGACTAATAAAGGCTGCCTAGACTATGAGGTTACGCTAAAATCGTGCACCATACTTGACTGCGATGTGAAGTCAGTCAAGGTCTACGTTACGCCTGGTTACTTAAGATTTCTTTCAGTATTCTAATAAATAACGTCGCATCCATTCCATGCAATCTCACTTTAACTCTGAATATCCGTCTGTCGAACATCTCCGAGCACGAGCCAGGTCGCGGATGCCAGCTTTCGCCTACGACTATCTCACAGCCGGGTGTTTTACGGAGATCAACTTAGCGCGGAACAAGAGCGACATTCGCAATGTGCAGCTCAAGCCGTGGTATCTGCGTGATTTCGATGGAGCCGATCAAAGAACCGAGCTGTTCGGCGAAACGTATGATGCCCCATTTGGGGTCGCGCCCGTGGGTTTACAAGGGCTGATGTGGCCCAAAGCATGCGAGTATCTGGCGCAGTCTGCTGTTGACCACAATGTCCCATTCACACTGTCCACCGTCAGTACCGCCAGCATCGAAGAAATCGGAAAGATCACGAACGGCAAGTTCTGGTTTCAGCTGTACCATCCAGCAGAGGACAAACTGCGCGACAAACTGCTAGAAAGAGCATGGGAGGCGGGCTGCCGCACACTGGTGATTCTGGCAGATACACCAACCTTCGCTTATCGTCCCAAAGAGATCCGAAATGGCCTCTCGATTCCTCCGAGGATGACGCCACGAAACATCGTCCAGATGTTTATGAGTCCAACTTGGGCAATGGGGCAATTAATCGCCGGCAAGCCTGAGTTTCAAACGATGAAACCCTATATTCCCAAAGGTCTAAACATGAAGCACCTGGGCTTGTTCATGAACAAGACCTTTTCGGGGCGACTGACAGAAGCCAAGATCGCACAGATCCGTGAAAAGTGGCAGGGCAACTTAATCGTGAAAGGAATCGTCAATCCAGATGACGCAGAGATCGCCGTCAAACATGGTTTGGAGGGATTGATCGTTTCCAATCACGGTGGTCGACAGCTTGATCGAGGACAATCAACCATCGTTCCTTTGTACAAGCTCGCTCCGGAGTTCGGAAGCAAGTTGAAAATGATGATCGATGGTGGAATGTACTCGGGAGCTGATATCGCGGCGAGCCTGGCATGTGGGGCCGACTTTGCGTTCATGGGACGCACTCCGATGTTTGGCGTGTGTGCCCTCGGCAGATACGGTGGTCATCACACTTTTGAAATGCTCAAGAAGCAACTGCAACAGGTGATGGAACAGGTTGGTTGTGCAAGAGTAGGTGACTTATGTGACCATCTGATTCCTGAAAGCGTCCCCAACTGACACTCCTCGTCCTGACCAATAACATCATGGGTGAACTAAGCGTCGTGTCGGGTGTTAACAGAGCACCAACTTATCAGGCAACTCATCGAGCACAGATCTCCGTGAAGGAAAATACGTGGATTGGTTTTGAGGTTACTGTATTGTCTGTGCCGTCAGTCTTGAAAAATAACTTGGAAACGAACTACAGCCAGCAACTGTTGTGCGTGACTTTCCGTTGAGAAAGCGGAACGAGGAATGAACGACATCGACATAACAATCCGCTTGATATTTCTCGCACACGTCGCTGCCACGCTCTATATGACAGGGCTGATTTGGTTTGTCCAGATCGTGCATTACCCATTGCTGGCTGCCACTGGCCGAGCAGAGTTCTCGGCATACGAGAAAAGGCACATGTCGCTGACAACCTGGGTCGTGATGCCTCCAATGCTCGTTGAGATCGCCACAGCCGTGCTACTGTTCTGGTTTCGTCCGGCTGATGTGGCGAGTTGGCAAGTGTGGTCCGGGGTCATTCTGCTTGCGGTAATCTGGCTTTCAACAGCGTTTCTTCAAGTCCCCTGTCACGAAAAGCTGGCAAATGGCTTTGATGCCGAAGTCCAACAGCGTTTGGTTGCAACGAACTGGATAAGAACCATCGCCTGGACACTGCGTGGTCTATTGGTATTGAGCATGATATGGAATACTTGGGCGGTGACAAAATGGTGAATACCGATTATTTTTCATACAGGTCCTTACCTGCCAAAATCTCTGGAATCTCAAATCCATTTTCAGTGTTTCATTGGCGATTCTTAATCGACCGAGCTACTCCTTAAGCGACTTTTCGATTGCTACCTGAAACTCGAGATCAGTCAGAGCATTCTCCCCAGGTGCGTGCACCACCGCTTCGGGATACTGTTTAGGGCGAATGAGCAGTTTACCTCACTACCAGCGGAGATTGGAAAACCTGGGCACTTCTCCTTGTCATTGGCCGAGCGTTTTGTTTGTGGGAATCGCTTTGTCTGCTGGGCGGAAAGCGAGTTCAGTAATCCCATACCAATCCGAGAGCGTCTTACCGTCTTCGGTAACAAAATCACTCACACTAAGTTCAACACTATGCTTGCCTACCCTCTCCAAAGGCACGGTGGCGGCGTATTGTGAAGCCTATTCCCGATTATGGAAGCGTGCTTGTCACGTGTTCTGGATATCACTCAGAAATAGAATTGCTTGACCATTTTACAAGGTTGGCTTTCTTTGAAGAAGTTTTTCGTTCAAGACAATCTAATTTCAGGATTCTGAAAAACCACTTTGATTTTGCAACGAAGGAGTAACATGTCAGAGTTAGACATCGATAGGAGTGGCGAGTACACTTTAGTGCTGTCAAAATGAGTTAATTTCACCTGCAACCCAACAGGATTTCTAATGAGTGATCGAATCGTAATGC
>DOCI01000029.1:0-1867 GCA_003503535.1 Planctomycetaceae bacterium | reverse complement strand
ATCGTAATGCGTACCGGAGAGTCTCTTGTCGCTGGCGGACCTCCGTTTACAGCTGCCGAACCGGAAGTTGTCATTGGCGAATTAGACGGGCCCGTCGGAACGGCGATTGCCACATTGACGGGTGATCAATCGGTCGGCCACTCGAAGGTCTTTGCAATTCTCGACACGGATATTCAAGTACGGCCAGTGACTTTAATGGTGAGCAAAGTGACCGTGAAGAGCTCAGCCTACACGAATATCTTAATGGGGACCGTGCAAGCGGCGATTGCCAACGGGGTGCTCGACGCAGTTCGAGCCGGTGACATTCCTAAGGAAAAAGCCAACGACCTGGGCATCGTCTGCTCGGTTTGGCTCAATCCTGGAGCCGCGACTGACGAGAACCTCGATCACAAGGCTCTTTTTGAAATTCATCGCAAGGCGATGGCACAGGCCATCCACAAAGCCATGCATAACGAACCGTCCATCGACTGGCTGCTTGAGAATCAGGACAAAATCACACACAAGTACTATCAAAGGGGACTCGACGGAACTCTGTAGCAGACTGGGGCAATCCTCATGTTGTTTCAACATATTCCATATGTTGTCGTTCGCTCGACTACTGCAGTTGAGGGTAACGGCTATAAACAGTGAGTGTGTGAACGAAATAGAAATTTATTATGGTTGAGATAAACGAGCTTAAACCGAATACATTCTTTATTGAAGTGTCAGGTGCAGGACTTCCCAAAGTGGATGGACTCTACGTCCCCTCAACGGCTCCGCCAGCCAAATCGGAATCGGGAACGGTATCAAGTCTCGGTTATTGGAATGGCAAAATGGCCTGGGACCGAGCCGATGGCCAAAGTGCTAGAAGCCCCGCCCTGTCGTATTCCAACAGCTACCAATCATGGAGAATCTGCCGTCTGGATGGCCATCTCGCATACGACATGACCTGCGAAGATGATTTACCGCCTACCGACAGAGAATGGCACGTTTACAAAAAAGGAGTCGCACCTGCTCCGAAGGTTGTGATCCATCACTACGATCCTCGGCAGCCTTGTCCCGAACCCAACGTTGTCTTTGTTATGGGAGGCCCAGGGGCTGGAAAAGGAACGATGTGCGAACTGGCCGAATCGCAACTTGGGTGGACGCATCTTTCGACTGGAAATTTACTTCGAGCCGAACTCGAAAAAGGAGGCGAAACCGCCACAACCATCGAAGAATTTCTTGCTGCTGGAAAGTTAGTTCCAAATGAAATTACAGTCACTCTGCTCAAGAACGCGATGGAGAACATTACGAGAACGACAGGCAAGAATAATTTTTTACTCGATGGATTCCCGCGATCCATGGATAATTTGGAAGGATGGTACAAGATATTCGGTCGAGAAACTGAACTGCCTAAGATGTTGTACTATGAGTGTCCTTTTGCAGTTCTCGAAAAGCGTGTTCTTGGCCGCGCGAAGTTTACAGGGAGAATCGACGATAATGCTCAGAGCCTGAAGCAGAGATTCGAGACGTTCAAAGCCGACACATTGCCGACAGTCGAGTACTTCAAAAGTAAAGATAAGTGTGTGGAAATCGACACCAGTCAAGATCGACAAACCGTCTATTCCCTCGTCCAGAGCAGCCTGGCTGAGTTCACCAATAGTGATTTCGCTGCCAAACCGCTCACCCAGAGAGCGGAGATGCTTCTCGGCCTGCGACCTTTCCCCAACTAATTGATGAGCAGGATGAACTGCTTAACGTCGAAACGAAAAATAAAGTGCGTGAGTCTTCGGGAGTAAGTCAGTTCTTTCCCCAGGTACAGCAATTTTTAGAGCATATTCAAAAATTACCTGCAGCGTCCAGCAGGAGCAAACTCAGCGTTTTTAGGACATTTGATGTCCATGCG
>DOCI01000297.1 GCA_003503535.1 Planctomycetaceae bacterium | reverse complement strand
CTGGGGTGTAAACGCGCTCTTTCTTATTAGACCATTTTCAAATGGTTTCTGCAGTCGCATGGACATCAAATGGCTAAAACACCGAGTTTGCTCCTGCCTGACGCTGCAGTTCATTTTTGAAAATGCTCTAGAACCCGTATAATCTGGGCCCCGGAGTGAGTTACGCGTTCCGCAAGCCCAGTATTGGGACTGACACCACGCCCATCACTTCGTTCTGGGACGTGCCACCTATTCTGCCTTCGGCTCATTCTTCGCCATATTGCGCTTCGGCTGCAAGGTAATCACCGAGTTATAAGCATGCAGGCTGATTTGCTTGTCGTGTTCTGACCAGGTGATCCGTTGCACCTGATTCTGATTGAGCAGCTCTTCTTCAATAATAACCTTGCCAGTAATTTTATCGAGAATCGTCACATGGAAGGTGCCGACGTAGAGCATGTGTTTTTGCTCATGTTTTGTACCGGCCAGGACCAGGACCGGCAACTGATCAATCTCTTCGAGTACCAGGTTCAATTTCTCTGTCTCATAAGACCAGGCCAGTTCTTCCTGTTCGAGATCCAGACAAAAAATCGTCCCATTGACCCGTTGACTGTAAATGTTCAAATACGTCGAATGATTCGTCGATTTGTTTCCCACCAGATACAACCGTGGGCCATCCATGAACATGAACAACTCCTGCAGTTTGGCGAGTTCACCGTTGAGTTCAGCAATGCGAATTGTCTGCAATAAATCACCAGTATGAGAGTCATGCAAGTGAGCCAAGCCGTTCAGTTCCACAATGACAAATCGATCGTCATCAATCTGACCAACATATTCATTCTCATCAATTTGCAGGCTCCAGATTGTTTCTTTCGTCCTGAGACTGCGTCCTTCAACCACATGTGTTTTTTGAATTTGATGCGTAGTGTGCTCGCTGCCAAACTGTCTTGAAAATGCCGCAGCCGGTTCGTTCCTGTCCACAGTAATGACGGTCTCACCCGTAATCGCAATCCCATTACTGAGGAGTTTTTCCAGGTCCTTAGACTCAAGAGTTCTGCCATCTCTGGCATCGACAAGGACTGCCTGAGAAAGTGCAGGTGGCGCAATACAAAGTTGAGTATCATCGCCGTAGATCATTGCTCCCCGAGGAATCCCCCGACGAATCCAGCGAATTTCTCCATTGAGGACATCGGCGGCTATGAACTCGTTTCGCCCAAAGTAATACACAGTCGTATCTGTATTCAACACCAGTGGACCATAAACATTTCGGTTCTGATTCAGGCGGAACCGAGAGGCAGCCGACTTGGCTTTCTGTAAGCTCGACATCGGCTGCTTCCCTGCATTTGTCACGCCAACTGCTCCTGATTGACGCGACACCGGGTGAGCCCACAATAATCGACGATCCGGCAACGAATAGCACTGCACGAGGCCCCGGGAATATAATGTCATCACATGCCCGCGCACGCGAATCGGCAGGACTGTTGCAGCTTGTGCCTGTTCCATTTGCTGTATCGGGATGGACCAGGTGACTTCATCTGTCCGATTATTAAATACGGTGACCCTCGGCTGCTGCTGAGCGTATTGAAATCGATGCTGTTGAAAATAGGGAGCTTTCCCTGCATCCAGATTGATTGTCCCTCGCTGCTGATTCCACTGTGAAATCCCCATATGGGAGACTTCAAACTCTTCATCACTCCAGTGGGAGGTAATGTTGGAATGAGGTTGTTCGTCATTAGAAACCTCTTGCTCCTCCAGCCAATCCTGCACGGTTAAGCCATCCAGCAGCACCAGGTCCTGATCGAATTCGGACAACTTTGCTCCCATGTATCGAGCATCCTCCGGGAGGCCGAACTCTCTGAGTAAATCGGCCCGGCCAGCAATCGCACTGGCTCGAATGCAGGGATCGTCAAATTGTCCCAAACATTTTAATGCATATTCTGACAGTGCAAAATTTTGTTCATCGATACCCAACTCGACAACTGCCAGATAGACATCGATCGTATCTGGATGAAATCCGTAAAGTCGAATGACTTTGAGCAACTGCTCCCGGTCCTTGGATTGAATCGCGTCCCAACTCGCCTCGCTGACAAATTGAGAGATTTGCGAGGAGACTTCTCCCGTCGATTCCGACCACAATTCCTGCAATCGGGCATTCAGCCAGACGTCCTGCCGGACCAGTAACGAAGGATGTCCATGATCCCGCACCAGTTTCCGGTCTCCGAATTGACTCAACTGCGTGTAGCTCTCGAATGCACCTGCAAACTGACGGGTCTCAATTTGAGCTTGAGCAAGCAGGCGTAAATAACGCTGCTGGTCAGATTCCGACTTCACATATTCAGCCAGTAATTTCAGATACTCCTCTTGTCGGTCGCTATCCTGTTCAACCAGTCCGAATAATACATCCTGCATCTGCTGGCGATAAAATTGTTTCTCCTGACCATCAAGTGCGGAAGCATCAATCTGATCCAATGTCGCCAGCGACTGGTCGTAATCTTTCTCCAGCGAGAGAATTTGTGCCTGCTTCGAAAGTGCTCGAAAGTCTTTTTTGTCCAGAGCAAGTCGGGTATTAATTTCCCTTTCGACATCTTCTTTGGGGTCGAACTGTACAACCCGATCAGGGGCTGCAGAGACCAGACGGCCCCGCGACATGATCAAATTCCCCAGCGTTAAATTTTCTTCCCCCAAGCCGGCTCGGCCAGTAAACTTTCGCTCCTTCAAATCGAAATACCAGATTTCCTTCCCCCCCATTGGAATCAGAAACCTGTCTTCCGAAACCAGTCCCCGACCGCTCGGAAGCAACAAGTCGCCATTGTTTGCATCAGCATAGTCTGAGAAATTCCGCTCCCAAAGTTTACGGCCCGTTTTGACATCATAGCCCACTAAACCCGCTCGATTTACGACGATCAATTCTCCATTGAAACTGCCTGCCGGATAAAGTCCACCACTCTCGTTATTGATCCGCCAGAGTTCTTTGCCATCACTTAAGCGATAGCCTGCCAGCATCTGGACTTCAGGGGGAGCAAGAATGACTGTCTGGTTGATGATCATCGGCGGCGTCGGAAACCAGCGATCTTTAATCGTGCCGGGGTTCGTCATCACGTAACCTCCGCGGCGCATCTGAATCGAATTCTGATCGTTTTGGGTTTTGTCCGCATAACGACTGACCCACAAAATTTCGTGCGAAGCCCGATCGACCCCGACCAGCAGTCCAATGTTCGTCGGGCAAACCAACACCCCTCCAGAAAGTGCAATTTGTGCGGGCCACCAGCGACGACTTGCATCCCGGTCCATTGGGACTTCGGTATAGGCGATTACCTGAGACCACTGCAGTTGACCATCCTCGGCTCGCAAGCAGTGCATACGAATAGCACCTTCCTGTTCTCCTAAAATAAACAGGTCTCCCGCTTCAATTAAAGGAGTTCCCAGAAAGAATGTCCCCGCCAGTGGAGAATCAATCGTTTCTGCCACCCGGGAACCTCCGATGCTCCACAACTGACGCCCCGTTTCAATATCGTAGCTCGACAAGCGATTCGTACCCCAGTCGCGATGATAAGGATCATTATCTGCCAGCGAGCGATTTGAATAATAGTTATAGGCAGATTGATTGGAGAGCAGAGCATTTTCTTCAATCGAGTACACCGCTTGACCGTCACTGCTGACTGTGCCATGCACCGCATTACGAAACAGAAAATTTGTCAACGGATGCTGCTCGGCCTGATATCCGAAATACGGATTCACCGCCACACCATTGACTTTGATAACCACCCCTCTTTGCTGCAGGAACTGCCTGGCACTTTGAGAGGTGGTGGTCAACAGCATCGCCGGTGAAATATCATCGCGAGTTTCCCAGAGAATCTGTCCCGATTCTCCATCGACCACACACAATCCTTCAAAGGTGCGGAAGATGATTTTTCCTTTCACGCTGATTGGTTGCATGGCCGGAATGACAGGGACCTGACTCACTTCCAGATCATCAATCAGCTGCTCCATCTGGTCGAGAATTTGCGGATGTTCAGTAGTCGGTTGTGACCAGACACTCAACAGCAGTGGAAGGGTGCCGGCGGCTTGCCCAGACCGATGAGCCGCTCCTCCCGGATACAACCAGTCTTCAAGCGGCGGATTGAAAAAATCGCCCACTGTACTCCAGGCCTTGCGGACCGCTTCAAGGGAATCGCCGGGTAAGCGTCGATTGAGCCCCTGCTCTTCAACTTTGGTCATCGCTTCCCAGGGACGTTCCTCCCCGTTTCGCAAACCTGCCTGTTCGTAGACCGACTCCACCTTAAACCGCCATAACGGATCCCGCGTCAATTCCCCACCAGCATTGACGAGCCGTTCGTACCAGAGAGCCGCAATCGCAAATTCGCCGCGATCAACATGAATCGAAGCAATTCGGTTCGCGGCCGCTTGACCAGCATCTGTCAAAAAATACTTCTCCGCCACCTCACGAACATGATTCATATCTGAAGATTCGTAGGCATCATCCAGCATTCGCCGGGCCAGACCGCTATATGTCTGCAAATACATCTCACGAGCCACTTCAGGCAGTTGGGCGATCTGACGCTGAATCTCCCAACGCACAGAACGATATTCCCCATCCGATCCCTGAACAATGGAATTCGCAGACGAATCGAGCATCGTCTGGTAGATTTTGATCGCCTCTGGCCACTGCCCCAGTTGGACCCGCGTTTTGGCGTTGTCCAGAATCATTTTGTGTTCGCGAACAAACGGAACAGAGGAATCAATCGGTTCGCTCGGCTCCTGCTCTTCGTCAATATCGTCTGCAGGGGCTGGAGCCGGATTGTTCGGATTGAGAAACTTCTTTAAAAAATTCTGCAACGGATTCACAGCCGGCTGCTCCGCCTGCTCATCCTGAGCGATCACACGGTTTGACGTCGCCACAAAGCAGAGACCCCACACGCAAATCACAAGGATTCCGTAAAAAAATGTTTTGGAACGGAAACCTCTGCGATACTTCAAATCCATTATAAAATCCTCTGCAGGTTTGCAGTTTGTATTCTGTGACTACTTCTTCCGAAGACTTCATTGGAAGGAAATCCATCCTGGCCCGAAGCGTCAGCGAGGGGACTGCATTCCTTTTCTCAACGGACGGATTTCCATCTTGTATTCATCTCTGTATTCGAAATTATACGACTCATACCTTCCATCTGCTACTACCTTTTTCAATCTCGGGCTCGAATTTCAGGTTCCATTTTCGACTGGGACAACACGAATATTCTTGTAAAATAACTCGGTAGGAAGACATCCTGCCCTTTTTCCGTCATGATATGGATCAACCTCGCCTCATGCTTTCCCTCAGTTTAACGGAGCCATGAACACAATGATCACCTCTCCCCGCATTCTCACTTGGATGATTGCACTCTGCCTCTCATCGACACTCTATGCCGCAGAACCGATCGACCACGATGCCGCCCTCGAAGCCTACTTCGATCACCAGACATCGCAAATCGAACTCGAAACGATTGCCCGTCTCGAATCGGATGTCCAGTACAAGGACGAACAGGAAACCTACCGCGAACAACTCGCCAGCATGCTCGGCCTCTCCCCGATGCCCGAACGCACACCGCTCAAGCCGGTCGTCACCGGGGAGATTGAAGAAGAGACCTTTACCGTCAAAAATCTGCAGTTCCAGGCCTCGCCCGGCCTCTATGTCACCGCGAATCTCTACCTGCCCAAAAACATTGAAAAGCCAGCCCCGGCTATTCTGTATGTTTGTGGACACTCCAATAACAAAAAGGATGGCATCTCCTACGGCAACAAAGTTGGTTATCAGCATCATGGCATTTGGTATGCCCAGAACGGCTATGTCTGTTTAATGATCGATACCATCCAGCTTGGCGAATTTCAGGGAATCCATCACGGCACCTACAGCAAGGGGATGTGGTGGTGGAACGCCCGTGGCTACACCCCGGCAGGTGTCGAAGCCTGGAATGGAATCCGCAGTATCGATTACCTGCAGTCCCTCCCCGAAGTCGATCCCGAACGCATCGGCGTGACCGGACGCAGTGGCGGCGGAGCCTACTCCTGGTGGATTGCCGCTCTCGATAAACGCATCAAAGCAGCCGTCCCGGTCGCGGGCATCACTTCAATGCGAAATCATATCGTCGACGACTGCATCGAAGGTCATTGCGACTGCATGTTCCAGGTCAATTCCGAAGCCTGGGATTTTCCGATGATCTCCGCCTTGGTCGCCCCCCGAGCACTACTCATCACCAATACCGACAAAGACTCCATCTTCCCACTCGATGGTGTGATGGATGTCTACTGGAAAACTAAAATGGTCTACGAGCATTTCGGAGCCGCAAAGAATCTCGGCATCGCTATCGCAGAAGGCCCGCATAAAGATACCCAGCGCCTGCAGGTCAACGAATTCGAATGGTTCGACCGACATCTCAAGAAGTCTGATCAGCAAGCCGAACCCGCAGAAAAACTCTACGAACCGGAACAACTCCGCGTCTTCCACGAATTGCCAGCCGATGAAATCACATCCACAATTCACGACTCCTTTGTGCCGATGGCAACTCCGCCAGAGTTGACCACCGCAAAAGAGTGGCAGGAATATGCACGCAAAACTCACGAAGAACTCAGTACGAATTCGTTCGCACATTGGCCAGTGACTCCCAATAGACCCCTGCTCGTGCCATTGGAGTCCAATGAGTCCAATTCGACACGTGAAACGATTTATCGCTTTGACTCCCAGACTCACGTTCCTCTTAAGTTAACGTTGCCTGACTTTTTGCCTCGCAATCCCGCTGAATCAGTTAAAATTACATTATATATTGTTGATGAAGAACCAACTGAGGTAGATCGCGAGTCATTTCTGCCAGATTCTTCTCAGGAAATCTCCATCATCTTTACGCCGCGCGGACTCGGTTCCAATCAATGGTCGGGGGATGAGAAAAAGCAAAACCACATCCGCCGTCGCTTTGCTCTCATCGGACAATCGCTTGACAGCATGCGTGTCTGGGACATCATGGCTGCGATTCGCGCGGTTCGACAGAAGTTCCATAATCAGAATGTCGAACTGATCGTCGACGCAGCCGGTAATCAGGCGATAAATGCCCTGTATGCCAATCTCATGCTCGATCATCCTGTCGATCATCTGAACCTGCAGGATATCCCCACGTCCCACATGCAGGGGCCGACGTATTTGAACGTCCTCAAAATTCTGGATATCCCGCAAGCACTGGCACTGGCCGCTCAAAACACGCCGATTGATCTCGATGGCAAAAATGCAGACGTGTTGGATTTTTACAGGCAGGTGCAAAAAATAGAGGGTGTCTCCTTGAAACCGATTCAGACTTCTGGTCAGGATGTGACATCGATTGATGAAATGAATAACGAAAGTCTGTGCCAGATCGATAACCCGTCAGACGAACCCGATTCCCCCCTCAACATTGAAGAGCCGGAAAACCTCGACATGAAAACCTTCGGCGGCTCCCAATTCTGGAGTGATATCCACTTCTTCCGCGACTACCGCATCCAGCAAAACGTCTTCACGAAACATTGCCGCCTGCTCGATAATCGCAACGTCCGCTATGAATATGGCGAATTCGATGCCTGTGTTGCAAAACTGGAAGAGATTCGTGTCGAACAGGAACTCAAGCCGATGTCCGGCGAAGCCGTCATCCTCCTGCACGGCATCCTCCGCTCGGCCAGTTCTTTCACGCCGCTCAAAAAATCGCTGGAAGAAGCGGGCTATCTGGTTTTCGCGGCTAATTATCCGAGTACGAAAATCACGATTGAACAGGCCGCGGCTGACTTACAGAAAATCATCGACTCCCTCGAAGGGGTCGAAACCATCCACCTCGTCGGCCACAGCATGGGCGGGCTCGTCATCCGCGCCTGGTTCGGCCTACCGGGAAGTGAATCGATTGCACAGCAACTGATCGGCAAAGTTGTTATGCTCGGCACCCCGAATCACGGAGCCGAGCTGGCCGACTTCTTCGACAAGTTTCCCCCCTTCCACTGGCTATTTGGCAAAGCCGGCAGCCAGCTGCGAACGATGGATGAAACCATCGACAAACTGCCCATTCCCACGGTCCCCTTCGGCGTCATCGCCGGAGCCCGCGGCTCCGATTCCAACGGCTACAATCCGATGATCCCCGGCGACGACGACGGCACCGTCACCGTCGCCAGCACCAACCTCGAAGGCATGACCGACTTCTACTCCTTCCCCTGCCTGCACCTCTACTTAATGCGCGACAAACGAGCGATTACGGCCATCGAAAACTTTTTGAAGACGAATTCGTTTACATTAGAAAATGAGAACTCCACCAATACGTGATACAAGTACGAAGCGCAAGCGAGTGAGTACAAAGCCAAGTGACTGTGAGACGGAAGATGAAATTTGCAGTCCAATAGCCATAGAGAGCGAACGGCGAAGCATCTTATGCCTTCAGCACCCATCCGTCGAAGTCGGCGGTGCACACTGCGACGCACCTTTTTAATTTATTAAGATCAATTCATATGAAACACTGCTCGTATTGTTGACTGTAAGCAATACCCAACAAATTGTTGAAAAATAACTTTCATTACTGACTATATTTCAATCAGGTTGAACCAACATGACTCGATTAAGTCCAACTCATCTTTATGCAATCACTGCCATGTTATTGCTCATGAACTACGGACAGGGTGAACCCGTCGGACAGAATAAGAGCCAAAAGAATATTACGGTCGACTGGTCTTTAGTAGAAGATGAGTTGCGTGAGTTTTCAGAATTATTGGAACATCCCGATAATGAGACAATGCGAAAAGCAATACTACTGATTGGCAACGAACAGAATGATATTCTTTTTGCAGGGAAATTGGACTTGTTCGCCCGAAAGCATCTCAAAACATCCTATAAACCATTTAGTATAAGTAAAGGCCCATACACACACAATCTTGGTGATCGTTTAGGATATGATGTCTCTGAGAAAAAGAAATTGTTAGTTTGGAAGGAAGTCCCATGTGACACTGGATTTTTTGGGTCTTGCCGAGAGCAAGTGATGAAACAAAAAGTTCCCGCGATCGCGGTAATTGACCACCATTCTCAAGTCCTCAATTGTTTACCAAAAGGTCATCATCCAGAAACCATATTGATGGCATTGGAAGAGGATTTGATTCTCATCAATTTGGATAAGAAGTACGTAATCTGGGAAGAATCTCCCTACGTAAATGGTAAGAAATAATATTTACAATAGGAGCCCTTAAAGATTCTTTCAGGGCGGCGCAGCCGTAAATAATGTTTTGCTGAATAGATGATCGAATGAAAGCTTCTTATGGACTTCGTCCACCCAGATAGCGAAACTATCTGGGCCACCCTGGCACACGGAAAAAGAGATGATCGAGTATCTGCTTACCAACCGTGAACGCGAATATTTCGGGCTCCATCCAATAGATGTTCGTTGGGAACAAGTCCGGCTCAAGGGTCTTCTTCTCTTCTTCGATGGCGACGTGATACGCAAAGTCATCTGCTACGAACATGGCAAACAATACGGCTACTCGGAATTTGATTACGATTTGGGAACGCAGGAACGTCAAAAATTATTGCCTGCGAGTGCACGCGGGAAACCACAACCCCTCACGCCCAGCAACATACTCAAAAGGAAGCCTCTTGGTTTTTCGTTGATATGCTACTTTGGCTGGAAGGGAAAGTCTTTCAACTATCAGCATTTATACGTGACAAACAACACCACAGATGAATCCGTGATTGCATTACACGACCACGGAATTAATTCCTTCGAGCGATTCAATTCGTGGGTTGAAGAGTATATTGAATCATGTCCATCCGATTATCTCGAGCAAATCGACGAGTTGCGTGAAAAGAAGCCCGTCAGGATCCGCTACCAACCTGGCGATATCTTCGAGATTCCCTTTTCCGATAGTTCTGTCGGTTACGGCCGCATTCTCCTCGACATTTTTCGTCTTCGTCGCACCGGAATTTTCTCACAGAAGCCGCATTGCGGTCTTGGCGGATCGATTCTCGGAAGCGGTCTGCTTGTCGTTCTGTATAAGTATGCAGGTTCCTGTATAACTGCGGAAGACATTGCCAGATTACCAACTCTCGGCACGATGCTCATGATGCATGACGATATTTATCGCGGACGATTTCAGATCATCGGAAATTGGCCTGTTTCAATAACAGACCTTGATTTTCCAGAAGGTGTAATCAGCTGGCACCCCGGCGATGGCACAACAGAGTACTATTTTTATAAGGGTGGGATGACCGCTCCACTTTCGATGAGTAGCACCGAATACGATGAAGCCCCTAAGGTTGGATGCACCTTCGGTCTGGTTCCGGACTGGATACAAGATGCAAGCAATGAAGATCCCGTGGCGATGAGCCGCCTGTTCCACGATTTACGATTCTCAAAACAACGAGCCGACATTCTCCAACGATGTGGTCTGAAAAAAACGATGTCGTATGCTGAAATGGTAGCCTTAAAAGGCGGGATTACTCCTGACGAATTTATCAACAATAGCGGGTAAAGCAGCTACCGCGGGTGGGCCGATGAAATCGACAAGATGCCGTCATCGTTTGGGGCATTTTGTGATCAACCCAGATTTTTTAAATTGCAGCCGCTTGTCGTCTGTATCTTTTAGCTTTGCAATCCGATCGACTCGATTGGGTCGCCCTCCTTGTTAGACGTCATGACCTCTTGTGACTTGGTCACCCCGGTAGCTGCTTCGCATCAACCGGGGTGAGCCAGTTGGGTTTCCCTTCTGAATTCGGATGCACATTGCATGCTCAAGCAAGCTTGAGCATGGCACCCAGTTTCACAATATCGGAATTATCTTTGATCGTATTGTTACAACAGTGTGTCCATGTCGTTTCAATTCTTTAAGTTGTGACTCTGAAATAATAAGGGTGTTGCCTTTTTTCAGCCATATTGGAATTAATTCAAATGTATCAATCGTTGGATCATGTTTGCCATCCACTTTTACCCACCAATATGGGAGTCCAAACAAATAGTCCTTAGTAATATTGTGGACGATATAACCATCATAGGGGCTATTTTTAATGTCCTCATAAGAAATAACATTTCCGCGTTTTAAATATTTTCGATAAGCAATTGTTCTTCGTATATTGTAGGTTATGTAAGCCGATGTCCACATCGCGAAAAATGCGAAAAGAAGTACTATTGGTAACATTATAACAATGAAAATCAGTGTTGTTATATTATCCACAATATGCCACCAAACTAATTCACCAAATGCGTTGGCATATTCGAAATCCGTTTAGTACCGTATCTTACACCCCGGAAGTTTTTCGCAAAGCGTCTGATAGCCGGACTGACTGATGCCGGTGTTGCGGATGTCGAGGTGTTTGAGTTGTTCGAGGGAGCCGAGAGTGTCGAGGCCGTCGTCGGTGACGTAGGCACATTGTTTGACGACGAGGTCTTTGAGGAGCAGGGCGTGCTTGAGGTGGATGAGTCCCTGATCGGTGATTTGTGTTCGGGAGAGACAGAGGTTCGACAGCGAGGGAATTCGTGAGATGAATTTCAGGCCGACGTCGGAAATTGCGGAGTCTCTCAGGTCGAGCCAGCCGAGGTTTTGCAGGGTGCAGAGGCTGACGAGTGTCGTTTCGGGCAGTTTGCATTTCTTGATTGACAGGGCCTGGAGATGATGCAGGTCGCGGATTTTACTGAACTGTTCGGAATCGAGATGTTGATCCTCCAGTTCGACATTTTTGAGGGAGCGGAGTTCGGTCATCACGTCGAACCAGTGCGTGGCTGGCGAAGTCTGTTCTGTCGTTTTGAGGGCGATCGGCTCGCCGTATTGATTGGATTTGAGTTGAATGTGATTCATCTCGAGCAGATCGATATTCCGAATCACACTGCTGGCGGGTTTTTGTTCGGCATCGGTTTTGATTTGCACTTGCGGTAAATGCTGTTGGAAATTTTCGATTCCCTGGGCAGTGACGGCTGTTTTGCGAACATCGAGTGCGAGCAATGATGTCACACCCGCTAATTGACTCAAGCCGACATCGCTGATGGCTGTGCCAGCCAGATACAGTCGGCGGATCCGCGGCAACTGAGCCAGGGTATCAATCGCCTGATCGGTAATGGGGGTGCCTGCCAGTTCGAGGGACTCGAGCCGGACGAACTGTTTGAGCATTAAGATGCCATCGTCTTCGATACGGTTTCCGCCCAGTTTCAATTTCTGCAGGCGACGGAAATAAGTCAATGCCATCAAGCCGTTGTGGGTGATGTGGGTGTGTCTCAAATCGAGTTTTTCGAGGAGGACGAGCCGTTGCAGCCACTTGAGGGCGGCTCCGGTGAGGGGAGTTCCTCCCAGGCTCAAATCGCGGAGGGAAACGAGTCCTTCGAGATAGTGGAGTCCAGCTTCGGTGATTTTGTTTTTATTCAGATTGAGTTGCTTGAGCTGACGCATTTTTTTGAGGCAGATCAAACCGTTATCGGTGATACTGGTTTCGGCCAGATTGATGCTTTGCAGGCGATCGTTCTGACAGATTTGTTCGAGATGAGCATTGGAGAAGTTGGTGTCAGAAAAGTCGACTTCGATCAGTTCGGGGATTTGAGAAATGCAACTCACCGAGGCTTCATTCACATTGACGCCACGCAGCGTGACCGCTTTGATTTGCTTCTGTCCCTTGAGAAGTGAGAGAAGTTGGCGGACACGCTCATCAGGGCCGCCCTGCATTTTCCAGGAAGTGACTTCAACNNCTGGATCGTCGGCAAACTGGACGACTGACGAGCCCAGTCGACATTGGCCAGATTCAATTCGAGTCCATCCTCGAAACTTCTGCTGCGTGCCCCGAGTGCCAGCCACGCATCCAAATTAGAATTCTCTGAAACGCTCACGGATTGTCCATTGGGTTAGAGTTTTTTGTACTGTAGGTCAGGCACTGCCTGCCGCAATTTGCTTGCCACCTAATTGGTCGTCAGGCAGTGCCTGACCTACACCTTCATTTGATATTCAGTTCTTGTTGTGAGTTTCCGGTTTTGTTGTGTTACGCTGTGCTAACCCAACCTAAAGTCACGCCATTCACCTTGAAAGAACTTCGCGAACGAGTTGCTCATCGACTCCTTTAACCACTTCGACCTGTCCCAGTTTGCGGGGGAGGACGAAGCGGAGTTGGCCGGCGACTGTTTTTTTATCGATTTTCATTCGCGAAATGATGTCATCGTGAGTGAAGGCGACCGGCTGAGGTAAATCGGTTGGCAGGCCGAGTTTGCTTAAAAGATTGATCTGTCGTTCGGTCACCTCTTCGCCGATCATTCCCAGCTTTTGCGCCAGTCGGGAGGCGTCGTTCATGCCAATGCTGACGGCTTCGCCGTGCATCAATTCGCCGTAACCGCATAAGGCTTCGTAGGCATGGGCGAAGGTGTGTCCGTAATTCAGAATCGCCCGCAAGCCGGAGCGCTCGTATTCATCCTGCTCGACGACTTCTGCTTTCAACTGACAACTTCGTTTCACCAGTTCGATCAGAATTTCCGGGTCGCGGGAATTGATCGCTTCGATGTTGGTTTCGAGCGTCTCGAAAAGATTGGCATCGAGAATGACGCCGTACTTGACGACTTCGGCGAGGCCGGAGCGATAATCGCGATCGGGCAATGTATTGAAGGAAGAGGTGTCGATGAAGACGCCAATGGGCTGGTGGAATGCCCCGATGAGGTTTTTGCCCTTCGCGTGATTGATACCGACTTTCCCGCCGACGGAACTGTCGACATCAGCCAGTAATGTTGTCGGCACCTGCACGAAGGGGAGTCCCCGGTTGTAAGTCGCGGCTGCAAAACCGGCCAGATCGCCAACGACGCCGCCGCCGACAGCAATCACAACCGTTTGTCGATCGGCCTGCATTTCGACGAGTTGATCGTAAATCTGATTGGCCATCGCCAGCGATTTCGAACTTTCCCCGGCTGGCACAGCGGTCAGTTCCACAGTCCAGTTTTGATCACTCAGTTCCTGCCTGAGTTTCCCGGCGAACAGATTGAGGACATTCGTGTCTGTCACGAGTAATGCTTTTCGTGCAGCCGATTTGAGATGGTCGACGCGTTCCAGCCAGGAATCCATTAGCGAGGGCAAAAGGTTCCACTGTTCATTCACAATGGCAATTTCGTAGGAACGCTCGGCCAGTTTCACGGGAACTAACTGTCGAGGCAGACTTTTTGCGGTGGCGTGTGATGTATTCATTTTGCGGATAAAAATCGTTGGAGATCGAAAAATATGTCGAGCAGATCGACTCTCCTGCACTGTAATTGATGAAGAGACTTTCTGTACAGACCTGAGAGATTCCCTAACGTGTTTCTGGTCGAAATCGATCAATATATTGTTCAAACAGGCAGAATAAATATAGCAGGACTTACCAGCCAGAGTGGAATTCGAAGAGATCGTCTTCCAAAACAAAGTTTCCTCTTGCCTCGACTGTCTCAGGAATTGATAATGATATCGACTCGCCCTAGTGATAACGACACACCTGAGGTCATGGACGTTAGGCCTATCATGGTCAACGGGTCATGGAAAGGGAAGAAGTCTGCAGACAACGGTCTTAAAAGACTTCAAACAAATCCCCACGATTCCTTTTTTAACAATTGGACAGACCATGGACGGTCCCACCAGCCTCCACACCGCTCCCTTATGGATAGTATTCCCGGAATGGTCGGCGAGGAGTTTTTGCTGCGCTCATGGAAGAAGCTGAACTATTATTAAATGAACGAATTCCCACGCGATTAAGATTCACCACTTTCGATTTTGCTCCCGAACAGACGCGGATTTTTTGAAAGTCGAGACAGTTCCTGAAATCTTTAATCGGGGTTCTTAATGATGTTGTGCACGACATCGAATTGTGCAGCATTCATTTGACTTCCTCATTAAAGCCGTTGCAGGGCATGAGTTTCTCTTCTCTTGAAGGAGACAGCCGTGACGAGTGGACACGAATTACTGCAGAAACTGGCTTCGAAGTCGGAATACGAAAACTTCCGGCAGGAAACCTGGCAGGGGACCTTTGCAGACTACCTCGATCTGGTCCGCGAAAATCCCGGAATCGCACGCTCTGCCTGGCAACGCATGTACGACATGATCATCCAGGAGGGAACGTACGAACTGGAAGGAAACCGCGAGAAGCTGACACGATATCGCTTCTTCGATGATCCTTACAATGACGGTCAGGATGCCATTTTCGGTTTGACACGACCGCTCATCGAACTGGTCAATGTCTTCAAGTCGGCTGCGCTCAAATACGGAGCAGAACGTCGTGTGCTGTTATTGCATGGCCCGGTCGGCTCGTCCAAAAGTACGATTGCCCGGCTGCTCAAACGAGGTTTGCAGCGATACAGTCGCACCGATGCAGGAGCCCTCTACAGCTTTGGCTGGAAAGAAGAAGATGGCTCGATCACCTGGGATCCGATGAACGGGGATCCGTTATTACTGATTCCGATGAATCATAGGGAGGGCCTGTGTGCTGAGTTGAATGCCGGAATTGATTCCAGCAAGTACGAAATTGAAATCACGGGCGATATCTGCCCCTTGAGCCGATTTTACTTTCAGGAGCGACTCCGCGATTTCGATGGCGACTGGACGAAAGTCGTGGAGTCGGTCGTGGTTCGCCGCATCGTGCTTTCGGAGCAGGATCGTATTGGCATTGGTACGTTCCAGCCGAAGGACGAGAAGAATCAGGACAGCACCGAACTGACGGGCGATATCAACTATCGAAAAATAGCCGAGTACGGCAGCGAGAGTGATCCCCGCGCGTTCAATTTCGATGGCGAGTTTAATGTCGCCAATCGAGGCATGATTGAGTTCATCGAAGTCCTCAAGCTCGATGTTGCCTTCCTGTATGACCTGCTCGGTGCGTCGCAGGAGCATAAAATCAAGCCAAAGAAATTTGCGCAGACGGATATCGATACGGTCATCATCGGTCATACGAATGAGCCTGAGTTCCGGAAACTGCAGTCCAACGAATTTATGGAAGCGTTGCGGGATCGAACGATTAAAATTGACATTCCGTACGTAACGAAACTCTCGGAAGAAATTCGCATCTACGAGAAGGACTACAATCAGCGTCGCGTCCGAGGCAAGCATATTGCACCGCATACGCTCGAAACGGCTGCGATGTGGGCGGTGCTGACGCGACTCGAAGAGCCGAAGCATCATGGGCTTTCCGTGCTGCAGAAGATGAAGCTCTACAACGGAAAAACCTTGCCGGGCTTCACGTACGAGAACGTCAAGCAATTGCGGAAGGAAGCCAAGAGCGAAGGAATGCACGGCATCTCTCCCCGTTTTGTGCAGGATAAGATTTCGAATGCCCTGGTGGTAAATCCGCATTCGACCTGTCTGAATCCGTTCATGGTGCTCAACGAACTTGAAGAAGGTTTGAAGCATCATTCTTTGATTTCGAATGAAGAGGTTCGCGAATACTATCGGCATCTTATTTCGATGGTCAAAGAGGAGTACACCGACCTCGTCAAGAATGAAGTTCAGCGTGCGATTGCGGCTGACGAAGAAGCGCTGACCCGACTCTGTGGCAACTACATCGACAATGTGAAAGCCTACACGCAGAAAGAAAAAGTGAAAAACAAATTCACTGGTCAGGACGAGGAGCCGGATGAACGACTGATGCGTTCGATTGAAGAGCGAATCGATATTCCGGAATCGCGGATGGATGATTTCCGCCGTGAAATCATGAACTATATCGGAGCCCTTTCGCTCGATGGTCGATCGTTCAATTACAAAACGAACGAACGTCTGCAGAAGGCGCTCGAAATGAAACTGTTCGAGGATCAGAAAGATACGATCAAACTGACTTCAATGGTTTCGAATGTCGTCGACACGGAAACGCAGGAGAAAATCGATATCGTTAAATCCCGTTTGATCCGCAACTACGGCTACGACGACGAATCGGCGACCGACGTTCTGCAATACGTGGCGAGTATTTTCGCTCGCGGCGATGCGAAATCGGAAAGTAAATAGATTAGTGATTAGAGGTGAGTGGTGAGAGTGTCCTTCGGTGGGTGGCACGTCCCTGAGTGAAACGAAGGGCGTGGTTGGTGGATAGTTCCACGCTCATCACTTCGTTCTGGGACGTGCCACCCATTGAAACAAAAAATGTGAGAGAGACTGTAGGTCAGGCATTACCTGACGAAATCGAGTTTTTATTGAAAATGACAGGCGAGCCGTGCCAGTAATGGCACGGGTACGTTCGATCCATTTCGATAATAAATTCCAACTAACCTACAATGATCGTGAAAACACCCGAGTCATGACTGACTCGGCTCGCCTTTTGAGTGAGAAATAACCGGGTACGAATGCCATGACGCAAAACATCGACAAAGACCTGCAGCGGTTTAAGCAGATCGTTCGAGGGAAGGTACGCGGGAATCTCCGCAAGTACATTACCCACGGCGAAATGCTCGGCCGTAAAGGTCGTGAGGTCGTCAGCATTCCCGTACCCAATATCGAGATTCCGCATTTTCGTCATGGCAAGAAAGGTTCGGGCGGTTCCGGTCAGGGAGAAGGGGAAGTTGGTCAGTCACTGGGGCCGGGAGAACCTGAGGAGCGAACGGGTGAAGCCGGGAATGAAGCCGGGAGACATATCCGCGAAGTCGAAGTGACCCTCGAAGAACTCGCAGCCATGCTGGGCGAAGAACTTGCATTGCCGAACATTATTCCCAAAGGAGCGGAAACGCTCGTCAGTCAGAAAGACCGCTACAATTCGGTGCGACAGGTGGGGCCGGATTCCCTGCGTCACTTCAAACGAACTTACAAAAAGGCGCTCAAACGTCAGATTGCAACTGGACAATACAACTCCAGTAAGCCGATGGTCGTGCCGAATCGGGACGATACCGTTTACAAAAGCTGGACCACCATTTCCGAACCTCAGGCCAATGCCGTTATTCTGTATCTGATGGACATCTCCGGTTCGATGGGTGAAGAACAGAAGGAGATTGTTCGCACAACCGCGTTCTGGATCAATGCGTGGATTTCGTCGCAATACAACGGCTTGCAGAAACGGTACATCGTGCACGATGCGATGGCCCACGAAGTCGATGAAGAAACATTTTTCCGCATCCGCGAGAGCGGCGGCACTCGAATTTCATCCGCATACGGCAAAGCGATTCAGGTTCTCGAACAGAGTTATCCGGTCGAGGACTGGAACATCTACATTTTTCAGTTTTCCGATGGCGACAACTGGGGCGATGACAATCGCGAGTGTTTGAACATGCTGAAAGACAAATTGCTGCCGGTCTGCAATCTGTTCTGTTACGGACAGGTCGAAAGTCCCTATGGTTCCGGGGAGTACGTTCGGGAACTGATGGGGCTTGAAGACTCCTGGAGCAACGTCGCGCTCTCATTGATCGAAGACAAGCAAGGCATTTACGAATGCATTAAGGATTTCCTCGGCACGGGGAAGTGATAATAAACTCGTAGGACAGGCTTCCAGCCTGTCTGACAATGGGTGGCACGTCCCAGAACGAAGTGATGGGCGTGGTGATTTCAGAAGTCCACGCCCTTCGCGTTGCTCAGGGACGTGCCACCCGATTTCGAGAAACTGTCGAATAAAAAGGCGTTTGACATGAGCATCAGCACCTATCGCCCATTGCCGGATGACATTCGTGCCATTCAGGATGAAATGGAGAAAGTCGCCGCCAGCTATGGGCTCGACTTCTACGAAACGATTTTCGAGATGCTCGATTACGAAGAACTGAGCCGGTTTGCTGCATATGGCGGCTTTCCGATTCGCTATCCTCACTGGCGATTCGGGGCTCAGTTCGATGAACTGATGAAAGGCTATTCATATGGCCTGCAGAAGATTTACGAAATGGTCATCAATACCGATCCCTGCTATGCCTATTTGCTCAACTGCAATTCGATGACCGATCAGAAACTGGTCATCGCGCACGTGTACGGGCACTGCGACTTCTTTAAGAACAACGCCTGGTTTTCAAAAACGAACCGCCGCATGCTCGATCAACTCGCCAATCACGCGGCGAGAATCAACCGCTATATCGATCGTTACGGACATGAAGCTGTCGAGGAGTTTATCGACTCCTGCCTCTCGATTGAGGATTTGATCGATCCCTATTCGCCGCACATTGTGAGATCGGTGAAACAAAGAAAGCAGCCGAGCGATTCGAGTGAGGAGGAACCGGAAACAAACGATCGCCGCTTTCGAGCCAAGGACTATATGGATTCTTTCGTCAATCCGCAGGAGGTGCTCGATCAGGAACGCTCGCAACAGCACGAAGAATTCCAGCGTCAGCATGTTAACCGTTCCTTCCCGGCTGAGCCGGTGCGGGACGTATTGCAGTTTCTGATTGAGCATGGTCAGCTGCGGGAATGGCAGCGGGATGTGTTGTCGATCATTCGCGAGGAAGCCTACTATTTTGCCCCGCAGGGGCAGACGAAAATCATGAACGAAGGCTGGGCCAGTTACTGGCATACGACCATCATGACCAATCACGGTCTGACCGATGCCGAGGTGATCGACTATGCCGACCATCATTCCGGCACGATGGCGACCAGTCCGACTCGACTGAACCCCTATAAACTTGGAATCGAACTTTTTCGCGATATCGAAGAACGCTGGAATCGCGGTCAATTCGGTTCGGAATGGGAGAACTGCGATGATGTCGAAGTTCGGGATCACTGGGACAAGAAGCTCGGTCTCGGTCGCGAGAAGATTTTTGAAGTCCGTCGGATTCATAACGACATTACATTCATCGATACATTTCTGACCGAAGATTTCTGCCGTCGGCATCGCATGTTTTCTTTTGCATATAACGATGAAGAGAAAACTTATGAAATCGAATCCCGAGAGTTCAAAGATGTGAAACAGCACCTGCTGCGAAACCTGACGAACTACGGTCGTCCCCAGATTCGGGTGATCGATGGTAACTATCGCAATCGAGGCGAACTTTATCTGCAGCACCAGTTCGCAGGCATCGAGCTCAAACTCGATGATGCCGAGGACACACTGCACAATGTCCAGAAACTCTGGGGACGTCCGGTGAATCTGGAAACGGTCATCGATGAAACACTTCATCTGCTGACTTACGATGGGCAAGCGCATCGTCGTTCGCCATTGACGAAGAATGAAACTTTTACGCTTATCAACTGAGGGTAATATTCATGAACTGTAGGTCAGGCACTGCCTGACGAAATCGACTCTCGTTTCCTGTTGGGTTACGCTGTGCTAATCCAACCTACTGAATTGAAGATTTCATGTCACTTTCACAACAACTCCAACAGGAACTCAATCGCCTCTCGGCTCAAGGTCCGATTGCGGGGTGTTCGCTGGTGTTTGCCGAAGCTTCCGACTTGCTGGAGGTCGATCTCGCGGCTCTGGATACAATGAGCTGTGCGATGAATGAATTGCGACTGACATTGCCCCGATTACAAAACGGAACCAACGACGACATCAAACGCTGGGCTGACGATCTTTCTCGACGGATCACTTACCTACTCGAACAGATTGGCCCGATCGAATTCGACGATCAAGCCGGCTCGGCCATGATCCGTTCCAACCAGCCGACACAATTGCCGAGTGGAGCGGTCTACTATGAATTCGTGTTGCAATCCGCTTCAAAAAATGCGGTGACGATCAATCGTTTTGAAATCGTCAAAGGAAAGCCGGGACGAAAACGCGTGCCATTACAGTTGACTCACGAAGTGCTGGTCAAACTGGTCAACGATCTTCTGGAGACCTGCCCGATTCCTTAATTGCAGACGAGCAATGTCATGGCTGATTAAATAACAGTGCACTATTTTGGGACAGTTGACAAACTGTTGAAACAAAATTCCGTGATCACGGGGTGGCACGACCCTGAGTAACGCGAAGGGCGTGGTCGTTTCCAATTCCCACGCCCATCACTTCGTTCTGAGCGTGCCACCC
>DOCI01000287.1:3054-13318 GCA_003503535.1 Planctomycetaceae bacterium | reverse complement strand
GCGTCGGGTTAAGATACTCTCGATATTTCATATGCTGACTTCTCATGCGTTTTGAAGCGTTTTGCAAAACTTCAGTGATAGGTACAGAGTACGAGATCAGACAAGACTTTAAGCAGGCCACTCGACTTCACCCGGAATAATTTTTCCATCCCCAATGGTATGGCTGGTTAAACTGTTTTCAGTTGCCTGAATACAAAGATAACACAGAGGTTCCTCGGAGCTGGCTCGGTGAGTTCGCACGCCAGCAGGGCGAACATTCAGCACGCTACCTTCCTGCACAGGAAATATCTCACCATCGATCTGAAATTCGCCACGTCCTGAAACCACGATATAAATTTCTTCCTGCTGATGATGTTTGTGATGGAATGGATAAGATTGCCCGGCTTCAACTCGATTCATCGAAATCTCACAGCCGGTCGTCTTGAGAAGATCTCCCAGAAACAGTTTTCCCTTCCCTTTCAATTGACCAAGTTCAAAAACATGCTGGCCCAGATCATTCCAACTTCCGGCTTCGAATATGGTATAATTGCTCATCAACTTCTCCTGAATTGTGTTAACTTTCAGTCGCTTGCATAATGCAAGTTACCTGCATGCTTGCATTATGCAAGTATCTGTCTTTATGACAAGTCCAAAACCCAAAGTATCCGTCATGAAACCTGAATCTCATCGATCCCCCTGTCCGGTAGCCTGTACACTCGATTTGATCGGCGACAAGTGGACCTTACTCGTAGTTCGCGATCTGGCCCTGGGCAAGTCCCATTTCAGCGAGTTTCAGAAGTCTCCTGAGGGGATTGCGACCAATATCCTCTCCAACCGTCTGGCCCGGTTGCTGGAGCATGGTATTGTGGAGAAATACCCTTCAGAGACCATTCCGAGCCGTGAGGCTTATCGACTGACTAAAAAAGGAAAGACTCTCAAACCAATTCTCAAATCGATATTCAATTGGGGACTGAAATATATTGAAGGGACTAAACCCTTTGATGAAATGGAACAGACTTCATAACCGACTTACTTGGATTTCTGCTTCCTGGTCACTGCAACTTCAAGACGAAAAAAGGCGTGGTCATCAGTTATGACCACGCCCAAAGTAATTCTGTTCTACTTAATTCACTAATCGACTTGAGGCTCTGTCATACGCATTGGATCCAGGGCTTCCTTGAGTGTCTCCTCATCCAGAATCTTCTGTTCGCTACACAGTTCGCGAATAGTTTTACCAGACTTGAACGCTTCCTTAGCAAGTTTGGAAGCCTTTTCGTAGCCAATGTGAGGATTCAGGCTCGTCACCATCGACAAACTTTTTTCGACAGCTGCGTTGCAGGCCTCTTCATTGGCTTCCAGGTCATCGCTGCAGAATTCGACAAAGGCATCAGAGGCTGATGCGAGTAGATTCACACTTTCCAGCGTCGTTTGAGCCATCATCGGCATCATGATATTGAGCTGGAAGTTTCCGCCTGCTGCTCCGCTGATTGTGATCGCTCCGTCATTTCCAATCACCCGAGCCGCAACCTGCATCATGCTTTCGCACATGACGGGATTCACCTTCCCCGGCATGATCGAACTTCCCGGCTGACGATCCGGAATAATCACTTCATTAAATCCACATCGAGGGCCTGAACCCAACCAGCGAATGTTATTGGAGAGATTAAACAGGGTGGTTGCGATTGTTTTCAGTTGACTGTGGCATCCCACCAGACCATCCCGCTGGGCATTGGCTTCAAAGTGATTTTCAGCCTCCACAAAATCGATAGCTGTCTCATCCGCGAGTACTTTAGCGACGCGGGAACCGAATTCAGGATGTGTGTTAATCCCCGAACCAACGGCGGTCCCACCAACCGGCAATTCCAGAATTGACTCCAACGCCAACTTAGCCCGCTGTACGCTCAACTCCAGTTGACGTGCAAATCCACCAAATTCCTGACCAAGACGTAAAGGAGTCGCATCCGCCAGGTGAGTTCGACCAATCTTGATGATCTGGTCCCACGCTTCCGACTTCTTTTTCAGGGACTGTTGGAATTTTTCGAGCGCGGGAATCAGTTTCTCTTTGATGGCAATCCCGACGGCGACATGAATGGCTGTCGGAAAAGTATCATTCGTACTTTGTCCCATATTGACATGATCGTTGGGATGCACTGGTTTATCAGCAGCAAAGCGATCGCCATCCAGAATTTCAATCGCTCGGTTACTGATCACTTCATTGCAATTCATATTGCTCGAAGTTCCAGACCCCGTCTGAAAAACATCAATCGGAAACTGATCGTCATAGTTTCCGGCAGACACTTCCTGAGCGGCTTTCAGCATCGCTTCAACTTCTTTGTCCGAGAGCGGGCGTTTTCCAGTGCCGGTTAATTTTCCCAAATCCCGATTCGCTGTTCCACACGCAAATTTCACCAACCCCATGGCATGGATCAAATCGGTATGAAGTGTCCATCCGGAAATTGGAAAATTCTCTACGGCTCGTTGAGTTTGTGCTCCATAATACGCTGATTTTGGGACCTGGACTTCTCCCATGGAGTCACATTCAATACGGAATTCAGACATCATTTCTCCTATTCGGCAAACGCTGGCAGCATCAGCATCGACTGGGGATCCGCAATAATTACGGCTGAGCCGAAATTACGTCACAGTCTTATGTATGGTTGATTATTGATGAGATAGTTACAATGAGTCTCATCATTCGCTCGATTCATGATAACGATTCCAGGCGACAATCGCACATGGCCAGCATGAGAATTCGATGAAGGAATTCCGATGCTGATGAGACATCAATGGAATGATTCTCCAATCGTCAATCGCAACCTACCAAAGAAAAAAGCACAGACAGTTTGTCTGTACTTTGGAATTCTTAGCGGGTAACGAAATCAAGCTGCTGAAGAGAGTGGATTGTGCTGATCTTTTGCGCAAGCCAGAACTTCCTGAACGAGATTTCCGTAATCGTGGGCTCCGGTCGAGTCGGGAGCGTATTCAAAAATGGACTGAGCATAACTGGGAGCTTCGGCAAGACGGATGTTTCGGCGGATGCGACTGTTAAATACTTTCGCATTTGCCCAGGGAGCCTGTGGATCACTTTCTTCCAGGAATCGCATCAAATCATCGGTTACGTCAGCTGCCAGTCTCGTACCTGTTTCATACAGGCAAAGCATCATGCCCGTGATCATCAGATTACGGTTCAAACGTCTTTTGATCAGGGCGGTCGTTTCCAACAAACGCGATAACCCTTGTAGACTCAAATAGTGTGGCTGAACAGGGATTAAGATTTCTGTGGCGGCTGTCAATGCGTTAATCGTTACCGTGTTCAACGCTGGCGGGCAATCCATGATGACATAGTCGAGAGGTTTGTCACGCTCTTCTCGCGAAAACTGCTCCAGAGCCTGCTTAAGAATAAATTCCCGACCCTGTGCATCGACCAACTCAACTTCAACCGCTGCCAAATCAATATTGGCAGGAACGACCCAGAGATTGGATTTGACCAACTGGCGAGTTTCGACCAGTTTTCGTTCCCCAGAGAAAACCTGATAGATCGTTTGCATCCCCTGGTTAATATCGATCCCCAGATGGGATGACGAGTTTCCCTGGGAATCGAGATCGATCAGGCAAACCCGTTTTCCCAGACGAGCCAGTCCTGCTGCAATATTAACACTGGACGTTGTTTTACCAACGCCGCCCTTTTGATTCATGATGGCGATAATTCGCATCGGAGTCCTTCCCTCTTTGTTTTAATGTCGCTCTGCTCATCCTCAGGCGATCGACTTTCAAGCTGCAGAACTATACCGCTCCTGTGTCCAAAGGTGAATAGCGATCTGAAAACAGCAGTCGTTACAAAATGATCATTGAATGGCCTGAAATACAAAGGATTTTAATAATCTCCCACAACAGGATTTAGAAAAATTCATAAAAAAAGCAGAAGGTCTTAGTAGACCTTCTGCTTGAGCAATCAGCTAAGAATCACAAGGATTCATTTCCTGCTTATATGATCATTCCAGGAATGATCAAGCAAGATTAGCCACGGCTTCCGCTAGAACCCCAGCTTCCGCTTGATCCGCTTGATCCTGAGCTGCCACGTCGTTTGAACAAACGTCGTCCGCCGCTTGAACCACTAGATCCGCTTGAACCTTTTGATCCTGAGCTGCTGTAGCCGCTTGATCCGCCGCTAGAGTCCGAGTCGCCGCCGCTTGAGCCGCCACTTGAATCTCCGCCGCTTGAACCGTGGCTGCCTGAGCTGTGGTGATAACCACCGCTTGAGCCATGGCTTCCGCCACTTGAACCGCCGGAAGAACCCCAGCTGCCGTGACTTCCTGAGCTACCGTGACGTCGTGCTTCTGCGTTTGTTGTGAACGCAAATGCCAATGTCGCGACTGCTGCCAAAAAGAACATTCCACTCTTACGCATCTTACTTCTCCTTCGTTGCCTGTCCTGCAGATCCTGGAACGAAAATAATTGTGTCATCCAACATAGATAACACGACCCACGTGGCCGGTGCAGGTGCCTTCGATAGCCAAAACATGGCATATCAGCAGGACCAGGTAATATGGAGAACCCACACTTTACAATCACCGCTACCACTTGTTCATCACGAGTTTAACTCTGGGGAAAAGGGCCTTCAAGGGTTGTTTAAGGATTTTAGGACATTTTGATAGTATTTAGTGCTTGGGTCAAATATACATCATATAGCTGACCGGGAAGGGATTTTTTCCATAGAAACTTTGAAATATGAGCGGGGAGACCCTGTAAATTTAATCGGGATGGCAAATTTCAACCGATTTGAATGAGTATCTATTGATGCGACGAGGTTTGCAAGATTTACAAAAAAGGACCATCAGAAGGCATTTCTTGCCGACTTAACTCAGATTCACAGAAACTATTGACAGAACTTACCGTTCAATTTACCGTCTCCACAAATTCACAGGAGCAACACGATTAGAGACAATCATCTCAATCACCATTAACCTGCTGAATCGCTCGATAAGTGTCAGATCACGAATGAATCGTGTTCTCATCCCTCAAATATTTGCGAATGGAGTCGCACATGACTAAGCCCGTGGCTTCGACTGTCCCATTTCCCACCTCTTCTTCTGCTCATGATCCAATTCCGTTGATTGATCTGAAGCCTCAATATCAAAGTATCAAGCAAGAGATTGATGAAGCCGTTCAGCGTGTCTTTGAAAATCAGACATTTGTGCTGGGTGATGAAGTCTCCAAATTTGAGTCTGAAATTGCCAGTTATTGTGATTCTCGCGAAGCAATCGGATGTGCGTCCGGTACGGATGCATTAATTCTGGCGTTGCAGGCGCTGAACATTGGACCGGGTGATGAAGTCATCACTTCACCGTTCACCTTTTTCGCGACCGCCAGTTCCATTGAGCGTGTTGGAGCCAAGCCGGTTTTTGTCGATGTCGAAGAAAATGGTTTCAACATCAATCCTCAGGCTATCTCAGCGGCTGTCACTTCCAGAACCAAGGCCATCATGCCGGTTCACATTTTTGGACAGTGCGCCAAAATGGAAGAAATCAATCGAATAGCCACGAAGCACAATCTGGCAGTTATTGAAGATGCTGCTCAGGCGATCGGATCGGAATATCGTGGACGTCGAACCGGCGTTCTGGGCACCATTGGCTGTTTCAGTTTCTTCCCGACAAAGAATTTGGGTGGAGCCGGCGATGGTGGGATGATCACGACTGACGATGCTCAACTGGCCGCTCGCATGAAGCGATTGCGCGTTCACGGCGATGCCGGTCGGTATCAGCATGTCGATCTTGGGATGAACAGTCGACTCGATTCGCTGCAGGCAGCCGTCCTGTCAGTGAAATTACGATATCTCGACAGCTGGACCGAAGGCCGACAACGTAACGCCAGCTGGTATCAGGAGCTGTTTGATCGCGAACAATTGGGCAGTGTGATCCAGTTGCCAAAAACATTGCCCGATCGCCGTCACGTCTACAATCAATATTGTGTTCGTGTTCACGATGGTCTGCGAGATGAAGTGCTCAGTTCACTTCGTGAACAGCAAATCGGATGTGCAGTTTATTATCCACAACCACTGCACCTGCAACCTTGCTTTGCCCATCATGGATACAAAGAAGGCCAGTTCCCGATTTCCGAACAACTCAGCCGAGATATCATGGCTCTGCCCATCTTTGCCGAACTCAACCTCGGTCAACTCGAACGAGTTGTCTCTGGAGTTAGCAAAGCGGTTCGCTCTGCCCAAACGAAATCATCGTCGATATCCAAAGCCGCTTAATATTGCTCGTTGATCATAAAAAAACGCCGCCCCAGAATTCAGGGCGGCGTTTTTTATTTGTCACAGAATGTAGCACTCAGTAAAGATTAATTTGCAATCTTGTACTCTTTCTCGGATTTCACATCCGCACCGAAACTTTTGCGGAAATCTTCGATGACCCCATCAACGGTTTTCTGTGGCCCGACCAGTTTCAGGAAGTAGTTTCCCTGATCCTTGATTTCCAGAATCACGGCCAGCATCCGATGATCAGGTGCGTCAATGGTTTTACGCAGGAATGGAGGACCGTCTGGCTTCTTATACAGACCAGCGATATTCGCCATATGATATTTTCCCTGCTCGGTCGTCCCTTGAGACAATTTCAGTTCCAGGCCTTCAGAATCGAATTGATTGATCCAGCGGGTAATATTGTCATCAACAGAACCGCCAAATGGTGGGAAAACAACCAGTTCGGCTGAACCTTCTGCGCCCTCAGCTGCAGGAATTGAGAACTGAGCCAGACGCAGACGATTATCGGGCGGCTGATTTTCCCAGGATTCCGGAATCGAAAGAGTCAATCCCGCCAGATTGACATCGTTCGTTTTCGTTTCTTTCCTGGCCTCTTCAGCCAGCATCACAGGAATCCCTGGAAGATTATTTGGAACAGCGGTCACATCAGCAAGTTCAGGTCCTTGCTTGGGCAACGCAATGCCGGGTATTCCCAGTTCTATCTTGTACAAACCGGTGCGAGCGGTGATGTAAAGCGTTTTATTTTCAGGACCACCGAAGGTACAGTTAGCTGGCTTTTCTGGTGTCGCAATTCGACCGATCAAATCGCCAGCGGGATTCAAGACGACAATCCCATTGTAAGTTGCATAAAGATTCCCGTGGATATCGTGAGTCATTCCATCAGGACCGCCATTGCCATCAATTTCAGGATCGCCCTTGTAAATCAAATGGCCGGCTGTCACCTGACCGGGAGCCTGAATACTGTAGCGATAAACTTCTCCCCGATTCGGCTCAGCTACATACAGCAGTTTTCCATCGGGAGAGATTGTCACTCCGTTTGGTCGTTCGAGATCTTCAATGATTCGAACTGTTTTACCATCCGGATGAATGTAGTACACAGCCATCATCGGCTGAGGCAGTTCCATCTCAGGACCATAATAAGGATCGGTAAAGTACATGCCCCCCTGGCTGTCGATCGCCAGATCATTCGGGCCGTTCATTCGGTTGTTCTCGAAAGTGTCGACCAGATAGCCAAGAACTTTTCCATTCTTATCCATTTTCATGACATGCCCGTCACCCATCTGGCAGGCATAGATGAATCCCTGCTGGTCGCACATCAGACCATTGCAACGCCCAACCGGAGTGGCAAAATCGGAAAGTTTGCCGTTTGCATCGAGTTTAACGATGCGATCATTAGGAATATCAGTAAAGAGCAGAAAACCTTCGGGATGCCAGGCTGGCCCTTCGGTAAACTTAAACCCTTCGGCCAGCTTCTCCACCTGAGAGCCTGAGGGCAGAATCTCATCCCATTCTCCCGCCATTGCAGCAGCGGATAACAATGAGGTGAGGATGACCGGAACAGCAAGTGTTGATGTGAGACGGCTGAGCAGGCTCGATTTGAGCATTTCCATGGATCTCATGGCATTCCTCGTAATAATAGACTTCGAGAGGAAGCTGACAGTAATCTCAAGTCACGCCTGTGACTAAAATTTCAACCAGAAGTTTTTGCGGGAGGCTTTCTGATCGAACCTGTCAATTCCTGACGATTTGTATAAACTTAGCCCGCAATGAATAGACTTCATTAAGATTGTGAACGAAGCTACGCCGATTTTCAATGCGTGGACTCATTCCTGCACAGATTTCTCCTCACGGACTCTAAAACGCGTGACAGATTTTTCGACCATCATCACACCTTCCACCACTCTCAAGGCTGGCCTGACCACGGGAACCCAATTTCTGGATCCCCGCGGCAAAAACCTGCTGTCTGTCCAGAATCTGCTGCATCAACTGGTCGATGGGCTGACCGAAGAGCTCTCAGCTGCAGTCGAATTAGCTCCTGTTCCAACCGTGTGGAAGAGCATCCCCAAATCACAACTCATTCCCGATCAACCGGTTTCCGATACAGAACTTCTGGAAACCTGCAGACAGTTGGTTCGTGGTTCGATGAATCCTGCTCACCCACGTTACATGGGGCACATGGACCCCCTGCCTTCGGTCAGTTCCGTGATGGGCTCGCTGGTGACGGCTGCTGTGAACAATAATGTCCTCAGCCGGGAAATGTCGCCGATTTTTTCCGAACTCGAACAACGTCTGATGCGGGAACTCGCCTTACGCTTCGGACTCCCCGAAACCGCAGGCGGCATGCTTCAAAGTGGGGGAACACTCTGCAATCTCCAAGCCTTGACCGTTGCCCGCAACAGTCAACTCGGGTTGAACGATGTCCACGAAAATGGCCTGGTCCAACTGACGAGTCAGCCCGTCATTTTTGCTTCGGAAATGTGTCACAGCTCGATTCAAAAATCTGCCATGATTCTCGGTCTGGGCACTGCCGCTGTTATTGCGGTCAAAGTCGATGATCAATGTCGCATCTGTCCCGACGCCCTGCAGACCGCAATCAATCAGGCCCGGGCAGCAGGACAACTCCCCTTCGCTGTGGTTGCGACAGCTGGCACGACCGTCACCGGAAATATCGATCCTCTCCCAGCGATTGCAAAAATCTGTCAAAACGAAAACCTCTGGTTTCACGTTGATGCCAGTTATGGCGGTGCAGCGATCTTCAGCGAGGCACACAAGTCGTGCCTGCAGGGAATTGAGCGAGCCGATTCGATCACGTTCAACCCACAGAAATGGTGTTATGTCACCAAAGCCTGTGCGTTGGTTTTGTTCCGCGAAGAAAAAATTCTCGATCGCCATTTCCGCGTCGCTCATCCTTATATGAGCCTGAACGAAGAAGATCACGAAATCAATCTCGGCGAATGGGGTATTCAGGGGACTCGTGCTCCTGAAATTGCCAAGTGGTGGCTGACATTACTCCAGTTCGGGAAAAGCGGTCTCGAAAAACTGATCGATCACAGCTACGACATGGTCAATCGTTTCAATCGGCTGATCGATGAACGCGATTACATCGAACGAGCCTCGGTTTCCGAAATGAATATTGTCTGTTTTCGGGATACCCGCGGCAGTCAGAACGAAGCGGCTCGAGGCGAAAGAAATCAGCGTCTACAACGCGGCTTGATGAAAGATTGCCAGACTTTCGTCTCACTCCCCCGTTTCCGAGAATCCCGCTGGCTTAAAGCGGTCCTGCTCAATCCTTTCACAACAGAGAACGACCTGCAGGAAATCTTCGAGTACATCGATCAATTTAACGGATGATTGAGACTACCGAATTTTTACAAGCACGAAGTATCTGACAACATCCATAAGAATCCGTCAGAGAGTGTTTGAATTACGAAACATTTTCTGCGTCTACTGTTCTGCCATAAAGCCCCGTCAATAACAACGGCAACAGAATCAGATTGCCGATCAAGCCTCCCAGCATGGCAATACTCACGAGTACTCCAAAGTAAATCAGCGGGACAAACTCTGAGAGCGTCAGCACCGAAAACCCACAGATCAGTGCGACATTTGAGAATACGAGTGACAATCCGACTTGTGACTGAGTCAACTCCAGTGCCTCTGCATGTGTTCGTCCCGATTTTTTTTCGCGAAAATAGGACGAGAGATAATGGATACTCGAATCGACGGTCAATCCAATCGAAACACTGGCGATCATGGCCGTGCCAATGTTGACCAGGGAGCCAATCCAGCCGAGTGTGCCGACGAGAATGACAATGGGAAACAGATTCGGTACCAGTGAAATCAAACCGACTTTCCAGCTGCGAAAAGCGATCGTCATGCCTATAAAGATGCCGCAGGCGGCCAGCGTAAAGCTGACGACCTGATCACTCAGCAAACTCAAAATGATATTCGCCAGCAGCACATACAGTCCTGTGCATTTTGCATCTGGAAAATATTTTTGAGCGGTTTGGGTCACTTCCTCAATCC
>DOCI01000287.1:0-2965 GCA_003503535.1 Planctomycetaceae bacterium | reverse complement strand
CATCTGCAATTTGAGTTCGGCTGGCAGACGTTCGAGAGCTCTTAATAGAATCCGCATCCGCTTTTCTTCTGGATTGAACAGACTCGGTTCGAACTCTGGCTGCATTTTCTGGAGTGTTTCGCGCTTTGCATCCAGTGTTCGACCGGCTATCGAAGGAATGAAATCGATGCCATCCGTATAGGCGATCACTTTCGTTAAAGCGGGATGTCCCTCAATTTCAATCGCTTTGAGTTCCTCAGAGAGTTCGCGTAATTTGTCAATCGCTGCTGGATCGGTCACATCGGCAAATGGGAAATTGACTTCGTAATTTCCTGCTCCTCCGAGATTGGCTTCGACAAAATTGAGCGCCTGCACAATCGGGCTGTTGTCTCGAAAGTTCTTGCTGAAGTCCGTTTCAATCCTCAGAAAACTCAAGCCGATCAAACCAAATATCATCAGCAACAATGCCAGACTGGCAATGGTTTTGGGAATGAGAAACACCAGCCTGAGCAACTTCAGCAAACCGCCCGTGACCCATTTTTCCCAGCCATATTTGAGGGGGTCGACACTGAAATTTCCCAACAGAACTCCACCGGGTATAATTGTCAATGCTGCCAGTAATGTGAACAGCACACCCAGCACCATCATGATGCCGAAGCTGCGAATTGGCACAATATCGCTTGACAACAACGCTCCAAAACCAATGGCGGTTGTCGCACAAGCCCAGCAGATAGCCGGGAGTAGTGTGGAAAGCGTCATTCGCAAAGCGGGAATCCGTTCCTGGTCCCGCCTCAATTCCCGGAAATAAATCGTGATGTGCATCACGGTCGCGATGCCGATAATCGTGACCAGTGAATTGAGCATTGAACTGACCATACTCAGTCGCATGCCGGAAATGACCAGAAACGCTTTTGTCCAGATCAGAGCGGCCTGCACCATCACCAAAGGCAAAATCATCCAGCGCAGGCTGCGAAAGAAAAAGAAGATCACTGTCAGTAAAATTAATGAAGAGACAAGGCCCAGTATGGCGCCATCCTTCTCGACCACTTCAAACATATCGTGAACCTGGACTGGCTCGCCAACCACAAAGGCAGGTGGATTATGGCTGGCAGCCAGTACGCGAATGTTAGCCAGTGTTTCGGCCCGGGAAACGGAGCTTAATTCTTCAGGCTTCAAGCGAATAACGACCGCTGTTGTGACTCGATCTTCACCAACCAATGCCCCCTCTGCAAAATTGAGAGCAGACTCTCGAACCGTCGGAATTCTCATGAACAGATTGCCGATGAAGCCAATGTTCTTCGGCTGCAGCACGGCAGAAAGCGTTTGCGTACTTTCTGGATTCACCCCGTCCAACTTCCCAAGAGTTTTTCCAAAGGCTTCAATCTCGATCAAAGATTCCGAAGTGAGCAGATCGTCCTGCTTCCAGGCGAGCATCACAAATTCATCACCACCAAACAGCGATTTACTTTCCTGATAACTGAGCAGCAATGGATGATCGAGTGCAAATAACGATTCAATGGAACGATCCAATTCCAACCGTTGCGAATATGGATAGGCGAGAGCCGTGAGCACAAATGCAAAGACCAGCAGGCTGATCCGCCACTGAATCAGAAAAGAAGAGGTCCGTTTCCAGAATCCGGTATCAACAATCGTGACCGACGGACTTTCAGCCGGGAGATCAGTTGTAGTTGAGTCCGGCTGTGATGTCATAAAAATGGCTCTAAGATGATTTATACAGGGTTCAAGCCGATCACTTCAGTATCGAGCTTTCAGGGAATGATAGCATTCGAGTGACAGAATAAGAGTGTTAAACTCATTAAATACAATCACGAAGCGCAAGCGAGTGTATTATCCTTGGATTCTTAACAGACAGGCATTGACAGTAAATTGGATAGCCCGGATCGTTCCGCTATCTGGGTGGACGAAGTCCACAAGAGGATTTCGATTTGAGGATGATTTTCCCACAGACTCTTGCCGCTGCACGGCCCAGAAAGAATCTTTCGGGGCTATCCTCAAACCCGTTTAAATACATTCAGGTGGTTTCCCAACCCCGTGAACGTTCCACCGCTCGGGTCCAACCTCGATAGAGTTTATCGACTTCATCAGATGTCATCGCTGGTTCAAACGCCTGATCGATGACCCATTTTTTAGTTAATTCCGCCTGACTTTCCCAGAAACCAATTCCCAGTCCTGCCAGATAAGCGGCTCCCAGAGCCGTTGTTTCCTGAATGACAGGTCGATGAACCGACGTTTGCAGAAGATCAGCCTGAAACTGCATCAGAAAATTGTTACTGGTCGCGCCCCCATCCACTCGAAGTTCGGCCAGTCGGATTCCCGAATCGCGATTCATCGCATCGAGGACATCCCGGGTCTGGTAGGCAATCGACTCCAAAGCCGCCCGAACCAGATGAGCTTTTGTCGTGCCTCGCGTTAAACCAATCGCCAGACCGCGCGCCTCTGCATCCCAGTAAGGAGCGCCCAGCCCAACAAACGCCGGCACAAAGTAAACTCCATGCGTGTCTGCAACAGAGGTTGCCATCGCTTCCGACTCGCTCGCATGGGCGATAATTTCCAGGCCATCCCGCAACCATTGAATCGCAGCCCCGGCTATGAAAATCGCTCCTTCCAGACAATAGGTTGTCTGTCCATTGATTCGCCAGCCGATTGTTGTCAACAGACCATTTTCAGAAAGTCGCGGCTTCGAGCCGATATTCATCAGCATAAAACAGCCGGTGCCATAAGTGTTCTTTGCCATGCCCGGCTCATAACAGATCTGGCCAAACGTAGCCGCCTGCTGATCTCCTGCCGCTCCGGCGATCGGAATGGGCTTTCCAAAAATCTCAGGATCCGTCTCGGCAATCAAACCACTCGAATCGACAACTTCAGGCAAAATGGCAGCCGGGATGTTGAGCATCTCCAGCATTTCGGGACTCCACTCCTGTTGATGAATATCAAAGAGCAAAGTACGCGAAGCATTGGAGATGTC
>DOCI01000152.1 GCA_003503535.1 Planctomycetaceae bacterium | reverse complement strand
AGACAGGAAGTATTTCCAGACCTGTGGACACTGCTGGTAGAGTATTTTCTTCGAATGCAATCGCTTCTATTTCAAGATGTGGATCTTCAAGCTGAAGCCCCACTTTAGACATTTGATCGATTGATTCAGTGATTGATTGCTCAGCATCTTTGCTCGTAACAATTTCCTCAACAGAGGAATTTACTGCTGGTTTCACTGGTTGAACACGAGCAAGCGAATGTCGAGCAGTCGAACATCCTGCTGTGAACAGAGATATCGCCACAAGAATTGCCAACATGTTCCGATGAAGCAATGACTCACGCAAATGCCCAATCTTGTTGAAAGACATTGGTTTCGAAAAAGAATGCTTAATCGATAACAATGAAGTTTGGATTGCAGGGCATATTGCAAAAGGGGATGCCACTTTTTGCGAGCGTGAATCGCCGCGGAAAACGGGCAATGATGGTCTGCGTTGAGCCCAATAATGAATTTGGACTCTTTCATGGCGCAGGAAGAGCCAGAGTTTGCTCTGAGCAATTGTAAAATATAATCGTGCTGCCGACATTTCACGCCTTCCGATGGCTTGGTGAATGTTTAAGTCGGCACGGTTCCCAATTTACCTATCGACCGCGACACAGCATTTCCTTTTAGAAATATCGAAAAGTTACGCAAATTTCGAAGGGCCAGGGCAATCAAATAAACTGTTTTGTGAATTATGACATATTCATTTTGATATTTGGTAGGCCATCGAAATCAGAGTCGTTCGACTTGCCGTTTCTAAGTAAGCTCTCAACAACCAGCAGCGGATTCCCTTCCCGTGTAGAAATTATTCCTCACTTCCGGAAATATCTGCCGTCGAGACACAAGTGCGATTAACATTATTTTGTTTCCTGTCACACTGACTATTACAGCTGACTGCTCTTTTTAAGTACCCGTTCACACCCCGAAAATTGGTCTTCGCGCCGAGGCGATTTTCTGCGAAATGTTCGCACATGGACATTACGCCGGAAATGATTGATCGACAGCCGACTGAGGCTCAGGAGATGATCCTGTATCTTCTGGGGCAAGTGGCTGCGCATGAGCGGCGGCTTGTGGAGCTGGAAGAACAGAGGGGTATGAATCCGACCAACTCGTCGCTACCCCCCTCCTCACAGCATCCGCATGCGAAGTCCGCTGATGATCGGAAGAAGTCGAAGAGGTCTGCCAGCAAACGAAAGCCAGGAGGGCAGCCCGGTCATAAAAAACACAAACGCAGTTTGGTTCCGCTCGATCAAGTCGATGAACTGATCCCGCTTTATCCCTCAAACTGTCGCGGGTGCGGCGGTCAATTGAGCGGTTGCGACGACGATCCGCTGCGTCATTAGGTGTGGGAATTGCCTCCGTTCAAACCGATCATCACCGAATATCAAAGACATCGTCTGACTTGCCAATGCTGCCAAACGACAACCTGTGCAACACTGCCCGACGACGTGCCGGAAAGTCAGGCTGGTCCACGACTGACAGCTTTCGCCGCGATTTTGATGTCCTGTTTTCGACAGAGTAAGCGGCAAACCGAACTGTTCTTCGAGTCGGTGCTGAACATCCCGGCCAGCACTGGTTGGCTGGTGAAACTGCAAACACGAGCGACCAACGCGCTGCGGCCCGCCTATGACGACCTGCATGCGGCGGTGCGTGATGAGTCGCGACTCGGGATTGACGAAACGCCATCCAAAGAGCGTTGTCGACGTGTCTGGATTTGGGTGTTCGTGGCTCTGTATTTCACGGTGTTCTCGATTCGCGGCAGCCGCAAACGAGATGAACTGGACGCCACGATCGGTCACCAATACGACGGCATCGTCACCAGCGATCGAGCCAAAATGTATCATCATCTGGACTATGTTCAATATTGCTGGGCTCACTTGAAACGAGACTTTCAATCCCTCGCCGACAGCAAGCACGACATGGCCTGCGAAATCGGCGAGGCGCTGGGCAGGCAGACGCAAAAGTTGTTTCGTCAACACGCCCGTTATCGCGATGGGACCATCTCGTATGCCGGGTTGAAATCGTCATTGGGCAGCGTCCGTCGGGAGGTCGAGTCGTTGCTGCTGCGCGGTCCCAAATGCGATCACCGCAAGACCTCGGGCATGTGTGAGGAACTCTGCAAGAATCGCGAACGGCTATGGACATTTCTGGAACACGAGGACGTCCCGCCGACGAACAATCACAGTGAACGAGCCCTGCGAAGTGCCGTGATCTGGCGAAAACTCAGCTTCGGCACACAAAGCGAATCCGGCAGCCGCTTCGTGGAAACGCTACTCACGATTCTGGAAACCTGCCGCCGCCAAAACAAAAACGCAATCGACTACATCACCAACGCCCTCACCACCGGCAAACCCGAATCTTTGAGAATCGGGGTGTGAACGGTTACCTTTTTAAGCACACTGTGTCGGACTTGTTGGAGGTGTGCAAAATATATAATGTTTGAAAACATAGTTCTCTATTACTCTCGTGGAAGATCTGATGCCGATTAATATTTTATCTCAAATCGAAAATCATTCACTGGATACTCTGTTGATCGATTTGATTTCAGGTCGGGGTGTGATTGACTCGGCAGGAAAAGAGTTCTCGCCGCTTGAAACAGATAGTCGATCCATCCTGGAATGGTTTAGAGGGAAACGTCAAATATGGGAGGGAAGTAATAAGTCGGAGTTCTTGAAGAGTATCGTTCAATCGTTGCAAACAGAACCTCCAGAAAAGCCCTCTGTAAAATCAACTTCGTCTAAATTACAAAATACTCATTACCGGATCAGTAAAGTTCGCATCAGCCGATTTGGAGGCTTACACGAGTTTGGTGAACTGGGACAGGAATCTGAACCATTTGAGATTGATTTTCAACCAGATCAATTCAAATCTGCCGTAATGTATGGCAAAAATGGATGCGGAAAATCGTGTTTAATGTCTGCAGTTTGTTGGTGCCTGACTGGCTACTTTTTCCAACCACAAGGAATACCGATACAAAGTGCAGGAAAGCAAAGGTTAAATTATTCTGCCTCCATTTTAGATGGTGATTCCGAGTCATGGACCATTTTCAAAGCTTTGCCATTCATTCCCATGCCCTCGAAGGAGTTAATTCCTGACATCTGCAGTTCTTCGAATCCTACCGAAACTTGGGTTGAAGTAGTATTAGTCGATGATCAAGACAATTTGCATGGTCCTTATCGACGTACTGCAACTATTAAAAAAGGCATAGTTACTGAAAAGGTCACCGAAAGTTTTGCCAGCATTGGACTGTCACAGGCGGATCTGGAAATTGGAACACGGCTCCCTGCGATGTTACCTCACCTTCGATTTGACGAAAAGAATGATTTTGGACAAGCAGTAGCAAAATTAATTGATATCCACCCATTGGTTCATGTGGCTCGGCACGCCGACTTGACTGGTAAAAAAATTAAATCCGAAATCAGGTCAATTAAAGATAAGATTTCTGAATCAATCACTAGAGTGCAAGCAGATAGAATTCTCTTGAATAAGGATGCATCTAATCTGAATGCGGTAGATTTGAATGAGAAGTTGGATCTCTTTAATCGGAAAAGTCCAGAAATTGAAGCACTCGATGAATTTGAAGACTCAGTCAAGGAAATGATCGGTAATCGATTGGAAAAAACGGTCGAATTATTGGGAGATGAATATGATCTGAGTGACACGACAATCCAAAAGCGAATTATTAAAGATGTCAACGCAGCCGAACACTTCCTACAATCGGTCGAAATACGAAATCGCACTGGGATGCAACAATGGATGAAACAGTGCGCTATAACTAAAGAGACGCTTGATTCCTGCAACGAAACGATTAAAAGTATCCTGAATGAGGCTGAGGATCTTGCTGAGATTCAAACTGCCCCAGATCGAACTCCTCGAATTCAATTGTATGCTCGAATCGCTAGTTGGCTTAACGAAAATGATCAGACTCTGGATTCACAATGTCCAGTCTGTGGACAAAGCATTGAAGGAAAGATAGACCCCGTGACCGGGGAGGATGTTCAGAGTCACATTCAAAAATGCTGCATAGCAAATTCTGAAGCATGGAGTAAAGCTCCGGAGTATTGGGCAAAAGAGCAGATAGGCAAACTCAATACAGTAATACCAATTGAGCTACGACGCGAGAGTGACAAAAGACTTCGGCTGCAATTGGGAAATACTTTCGTAAGCGAAGTCACCAATTCATCCTGTTTTCAGGGTGCTCTGCAACCATTAGCAGTAAGACTCTCAGAAAAATGGAACCAGATTCATGAAAACTATACGGATAAATTGCCTGAAATATCTCTTCAATTTCCAACTTGTCTAGATGAGCCTTGTTCTGAACTATGGGATTTGATCAAGAGAATCAAAATCAGAATTCAAGCTGTACAGGCTGTTCAGAAATTGGAATGGAATCCGCAAGAGCTTGAAAGGGAACTATTAGGCGACGAGGAAGTAGGTAGTAGGGAAGCTGATTCTCTCAGGCAGGCTGTTGATACTTTGCATACAATCACATCTACTACAGAACCACTTGAGAAGTTGTTCGAATACATCGCCAGAATTAGATTAGAGTTGGAGAGGCAAGAGAAACTCGAAAACGAAGTGATCGAGTTTAAAAGAGCTATAGATGCATTGGAACCTCTCAAAACTTTGAGTTCACTTGTAGAACGACAAGTACTGGGGCTGCTTGAGAAGCTGAAATCGAAACAACAGAAATGGCTAAATCTCATCTACCGTCCTGCTCGCACAGGAAGACCAGAGATTGATGATCCTCAACTTTCATCAGATGGCCAGTTAGGATTCCAAGTTGAGCACAGAGGAACATTGACAGACGCTCACCATATCGCAAATGCTTCACAACTTCGTGCTGCGTTAGTTGCTTTCTGGTTGGCGTACTGGCAATACCAACTTGAATCCCGTGGCGGATTGCAAACAATACTTCTGGATGACCCTCAGGATCTATTCGATGAAGAAAACCAATTGCGACTTGCTCGCGCGGTCCCTGATTTAGTGAAAGCGAAAGCACAAACGATTTTATCCACCAACAAGCTGTCGTTCTTTCACGACATCGAATATGAAGCTGCAAAAGCCAAACGCTGGGAAATCGACTGGAGACCGAGCGACCCTGCAGTCCAATTACTTGAATACTCCAATGAACTGTTTGAATTGTTTATTAAATATAAACAGGATCGAACTGATCTCTTGGCTCAAGAGCTGAGTTGCAAGCTCAGAATATATGCTGAAACAAGACTGGTTGCATTATTTAGATTTGAACGTCCCGAATCGCTAGGCAGTCATCCAACGCTCATGCCGATTACAGATTGTTTAAGACAACAATATAATGCTTCCACTGCACCATTTGACGGGCAGGCTGTACGGAACCTCATTAGTCATGATGGGTGCACTCGCGATACGGAATTGTATCGTCTGCTGAATGATGCACATCATTCGAGATCGCACCTTATCAATTCGGGGCAAGTTGACAACCTTCTTGAACAGATGAAAGAGTTCCTTCGATACGTCAATCAAGTTTGGGATCACTGTCAGAATTCGAAGTATTTGAGCAAAGCAGAACTTACTCGAACCCGTATCGTTTCATCAGTTCCAGGACTTCCTACTCATCATCAATTGCCAATAGTTCGCGTTCCAATTGGAACTTCAATTGCGGCTGCATCGTCGGGCACTGTGCGAGAAGAAGCGGGGGAAACAGAAGAAACATTTCTATGGGAGCAACTGGGAAACATTGCTATTTATCAAGTGTTTTCCGAAACTTTGGGGTTATCTGTCCCCAGCAACGCTCGTGTAATTGTATCACTCGAAACGGAAGAGCTTCCACGAGCGTCATCTTTGGTGATTGCACTTCGTGAGGATAAAATTCTAGCCAGACGGATTGCCAAGATTATGGGGCAATCAGATACGATTGTTTTGCGCTCCGAGAATCTCGATCCTAGAAACTGTCCTCCTGATGAAGTCGTTTTTTTAAAGGATGTGCGGATTCTGCCGATCATTGGTGTGATCTGGGATTTCAATCACACGTTACCGAGGCCCAGAGTAGAAGCCCTGCTGGATGAGCATTACAGTCTCGAAAGACTTGATGTGAAAACTGTGCAGCCAGTGACCGGAATAAGTGCTGAACCAGTTGTTTTGAGCAAACAACTGGTATTACTTGGCTCTGAAATAAGTTGGAACGAAATTCATGCTTTTGTTGATACCGCTGTCAGTGTTGAACTGGTTGATGATGATGACACGATTCTAAAGGTAGTCAGTTCCAAGACATTAGGGCCTCGAAATACGGTTAGAATGCTTCACCCTTTGGGGGGTAAAGGTGAATCGGAAATGGTACGCGGTGAATTACCACGTAGCGATTCAGTATTTGGAAAAATACCACAAGTGCGTCGAGTGCGTCCCCTTCGAGCTGTTTTATACGAAACAGCAATTCAGGATTTACGATAACTTCAACGTAACCTCAATTAGACCAATATACATGAAAAGCAGACGTGGTTAGAAAGGGGGGATACTAACAGAATTCGTTTTACAGGAGTCCGTCGAATCGTTGTTATAAAATCTGACTGACAATAGAGCGTGCATTTGTAAATCGAGTGATTTAATTCAATTTGACTGTTCGCAATCTCAACGCATTGCCGATGACTGAGACAGAACTGAAGCTCATGGCTGCGGCGGCGAGCATGGGGTTGAGCAGCAAGTGTTCGGAAATCGGATATAGCACACCAGCCGCAATGGGAACTCCGAGTGCGTTGTAGATGAAGGCGAAAAAGAGATTCTGTCGGATGTTACGCATGGTTTGTCGGCTCAGATTGACGGCTTTGACGATGCCTCCCAAATCGCCTTTGACCAGCGTGACGCCTGCGGACTCGATCGCGACATCGGTTCCGGTTCCCATCGCGATGCCGACGTTTGCTTCGGCCAGGGCGGGGGCATCGTTGATTCCATCGCCCGCCATCGCCACGATGTGCCTGGCCTGCTTCAGACTTTGGATGCGGGCGTGCTTTTCTTCAGGACGGACTCCCGCTTCGAAGTCATCGATGCCGAGATCCTCGGCCACCTTACGGGCTGTCTTCTCGTTATCTCCGGTCAACATGATGATCTGTAATCCCAATTCGTGCAGCGTATGAATGGCTTCTGGCGTGGATGCTTTAATCGGATCGGAGACCGCGATCAGTGCGGCAAACTGTTAGTCGACTGCGACGAACATCACTGTGCGCCCCTGTTCCTGCCATTCTTCGGCTTGCCTGTTGAGGGCCTCCAGATTCTGCACGTCACGTTCGGCGAGCAAAGGTCGTTTGCCAATCAGGATTTCACGATCGAGAACATGTCCCTGCACCCCGCCCTCTGTGATGGAATTGAAGTCGGTTACGGGAGGTGTCTCAAAATGTCGGTCTTTGGCTCCCTGAACAACGGCGTTCGCAAGTGGGTGTTCACTCTGCTCTTCGACTGCAGCGGCCCAACTAAGGACATCCTCCTCGGAGAATTGTGCGGTGGTCAGACAGTCCGTCAAAGTCGGTCGGCCTTCTGTCAGCGTTCCGGTTTTGTCGACTACCACCGTGTCAATCTTCTCCAGCGTTTCCAAAACTTCGGCATCTTTGATCAATACGCCCAACTGAGCACCTCGCCCCACTCCCACCATGATCGACATCGGAGTGGCCAGTCCCAATGCACAGGGGCAGGCGATGATCAGCACAGCCACGGAATTAACCAAAGCCCATGCTAAAGCAGGTTGTTCTGGCTGTAGAATTGCCCAGGTCAAAAAGGTGATGATTGCGATGAGTACGACTGCGGGGACAAAATAACCGGCGACACTATCGGCAACTTTCTGAATCGGTGCCCGACTCCGTTGAGCATTCGCAACCATATTCACAATTTGTGAAAGAACCGTATCTTCACCCACCTGATCGGCGGACATCAGAAAGGATCCCGTCTGATTGACAGTTCCTCCAATCACTTCGTCCTCCGGGTTTTTCTTCACTGCCAGTGGTTCGCCCGTAATCATTGACTCATCGACCGTACTCTTTCCTTCTGTCAGATGCCCATCGACAGGAATTTTTTCACCGGGGCGAACTCTTAGGATATCCCCTTGCTGGACCTCTTCGACCGGGACTTCCTGATCCTGACCATCTTTAACAAGTCGAGCGGTCGGCGGAGCCAGTGAAAGGAGTTCCCGGATTGCACTGCTGGTGCGTCGCCGCGCCCGCAACTCCAAAACCTGCCCCAGCAGAACAAGTGTGATAATGACCGCTGCGGCTTCAAAATAGACTTCCACCTGCCCATCGTGTTTGAACTGTTCTGGAATGATGCCAGGAAATAGAACGGCCAGGAGGCTGTATAGATAGGCCGCTCCCGTTCCGATCGCAATCAGCGTAAACATGTTCAGATTCCAGGTGATGATCGACTTCCAGCCCCGCACAAAGAAGGGCCAGCCCGCCCACAGTACGGTGGGTGTCGCCAATAGCAGTTGCAGCCAAGTGTGCAGCGTCGCGCCCAGCCACTGATGCACAGGAACACCAACCATGGGCAGCATCGCAAGCAACAGAATTGGAATGGACAATGCAGTGGCTACCCAGAATCTTTGCGTCATGTTCCGCAGTTCGGAATCGTCTTCAGTTGTCTCTAATGTGACCGTTTTTGGTTCCAGATCCATGCCACAGATTGGACAATCCCCAGGTCCCGCCTGCTCGATTTCAGGATGCATCGGACACGTATAGATCGTTTTCTGCTGGGAAGATTGTCGATAAGCCGGATTGCGTTCCAGCGACATGCCGCACTTGGGACAATCTCCCGGTTGATCACTGGCGACCCCGGGACACATCGGACAGATGTATTTAGCGGTCGCATCTGACGGCACTTGATTCGTATTATCAGTCTCACCATGGCAGCAGACGTGCGGTACGGATTGATAAGAAGAATTCGCAAATTTCTGCTGGCAATGCTGACTACAGAAGTAAAACGTTTTGCCATGAGCTTCGAGGCTGAGTGCGGAATTTTCATCTATCGTCATACCGCAGATTGGATCGATCGCCATTTTTAAGTCTCACTGTTATATCTGATATATGTAAAAAATATTGTTATTGGGAATTTGTAGAGCAAAGAATTTATAAAAAGAAATATGTGTGAGATCATGAATCAAGAAAACTATTCAACCTCATCCACAGATTCGGAGTTGATTGGAATCCAACAACTGTTGTTGGGACGATTTTCCCTTTTACTGCTTTCTCTGCTTGTCCTGTTGATTGCGGCCTCTTTTTCGGATGGAGCTTTGATCTCAAAGATTGTTTTTTGCCTGGGGCTTACCAGTCTGTTACTGGTTGCGGTAATAACAATTTGCAGGCGGCACAAAGACTTGCTCTCTTTTGGTTTAGCCTTGGCGATACCCACTTTGCTCCTAAGTTGGGTCATGCCATTCTTGAATCACTTTCTGGTCGGAATATTTCATAATCTGTTTATCATGCTGTTTTTTCTGTTTGTCAGCTATCACATTCTGCATGCAGTCCTCAATGATGATGACGTGAGTCTGGATACCATTCGCGGGGCTGTTTGTGTGTACCTGTTCGCTGGCATCGGCTGGGCTTATCTGTACGACACTTTGCTGATAATCGATGCCAATTCCATTGAGATCGCGGCCCTGACTGAGGATTCAATTGGTACTCACATCATCGATACAATCTATTTTTCTTTTGTCACACTCTCTGGATTGGGTTATGGAGATCAGGTTCCAATAACAAGACCTGCCAAATTAGCCGCTTGTATTGAGGTGATTTTCGGGCAATTTTTCGTAGCTGTCCTTGTGGCCCGACTCGTTGGCTTGCACCTCAGGAACAGACACGAAAATTCATCTCCTTGAATCACTCATGTCCATGATCACGTCATGGCCAGATTTCGAAGGCACATCGGAATGCATCATCGTTTGCAAAATTGCAGCAGATCCTTACGCACTTCCATCAGTGAAACTTTTTATGGATACATCTTTAGATGTTTCTACACTGACATTCTTCAGGCGGGGCAGAACTATTTGAGCAGAAAAACTCTAGTGCCCTGTCAGGGATTTTGTTTGGAGAGAGTGTTTTCATAACCTGCTCCGTTGTCGCTCTTTACAGATTCATTAACTCTAAACTTTAGCCTGGACGTTGCACTTGGCATCGAATCAATTTGAAAGAAATACTGAAGGAATGCTCCCATGAGACATCCAAAGTCAATCCTGTAAACACTATAGTGCTGTGCAACGGCTTAGATTTCAGTTTGAAATTGCAATTGCTTCCACTGTTGACGGAATCGATTGTCTAACCCAAACACATTTTTACCCCGACACTCCTCTGTTCAACCGAAGAAGTTTGCATGCAGATCGTAAAAAGATGGAGAGGACTCCCGCTGAGTCGCCAGTTATTGATTTCCGTCAATTCGGTACTTTCTATCTTCGTGGGATTGTTTCTGATTGTGAACTATCAATCGAGAATCCGACAACAAATTGAACAAAAACAAGTTACCCTGAATGAGGAAGCGAAAACCATTTACGAGTCGGTCCAGGCGCTTGCAGACCCATCTCAAGGTCAAATTCAGTCTTTGATCGACAATATTTGCGCATGGATGAATTTGGAAGAGTCTCCGGGCCATCATGTCGTTGTTGAAGTGGACAACGTCATCTACCAAGCGAAATCTCATGGACGTTCTTCTCCGGAAATGCTGCACGCGATTCGATTACAAAGCGGAGAAAATCTCTTGTCAGGATCGTTAGTGGTTGGTTCCTTTGAGCGATTGAACACAAAGGTTTACGTTTCAGAGCGACGTTCTATTATTATTTCGGAAGCTCAAGGAGAATTAATTTTTCAGATTGCGGCGATGCTTATAGCGGGATTGGTTGCCGCATGGATCGTGAACCGCCTGCTTGGTCGAGTGGTTTCCAGGCCGATTGATCAAATTGTGGTTGCTTTACACCAAATGGAAGGCCGAGAGTGGCAACAGATTTCCAACGTCCAAAGTTGCAAAGAACTCAGCTATCTCACCGAACAGATCAATTTGATGATCTGTTCTTTGAACGCTGCTGAGCTAGACCGTCATGTGCAGATGGAAAAGGCGCGCCGGATTCAGGAACACCTTCTCCC
>DOCI01000098.1:5839-6097 GCA_003503535.1 Planctomycetaceae bacterium | reverse complement strand
GAACAGTCGGAAGTTTGGCAGGTGTTGCAGCCGGAGTGACGACCTGCCTGGCGATTTCCAGTTGCTTTCCTGTCGAAGCCAGCCAGATGGAAAGGCCGAATACGAAAAGCAACATCAGTGCAATGGGGAGATAGACGAAATAAAAGGCAGGTGAGCGTTTCAAAATTCTTCCTTATTTTATCATTGTTCACAATAAAAAAACGGAGTAATGTCATCATCCCGAAAATCGTTTAGATGTAGGTTGGGTTAGCGTAGCGT
>DOCI01000098.1:4938-5647 GCA_003503535.1 Planctomycetaceae bacterium | reverse complement strand
TCAGGCACAGCCTGAACTACGGACTTACCGTGTAAGTCTTGATCGTTTTCTCACCGTTATCCAGATTGAATTCAAGTAACAAATCTCCCTGGCTGGCATAATCATCGGGATTGAATTCGACGCGGTAAGGGCCGATAAGTACTTCGACTTTCTCACTGAATATTCCGGGACAGGCAAATGTCGCTTCTGCTGCCTTTTGATCAAGTGGAATATAATCATGCACAGTATTGCTGTGATTTGAGCTGCCATAGGAATAGGTGAATTCCTGATCCACTTTGACATATGTCCGATTTTCTTTGAACTCATTAAAATATCGATCATGGAGCTGAGCAAGATCGCCAGTGATCTTGCCGTGAAGTGTTCGTTGAGGGGGCATCTCATAGACGAGACCAGTGCTGCCAGCCGTGAGATTGGTAAAGGGGATGCGACGTTTATCAGGAGCTTCGATGATCCCGGAATGTTCGTGATCAGACATCAGATCGTCCAGTTCGAATTTCCCCTGCTCATCGGTGACGCCAATTTCTTTTCCGCTCCAACTATGAGTTCCACTGGAATTTCCTCCGACAACCAGCGCCCGCACATACAGGAGAAATTTCGCATTGGCGACGGGTTGATTGTCTGCCCCGATCACTGTTCCTGTGGTTGGACTGGCTTTGACGAGTTCTTTCTTATAGAGGCCGACCGTGTCGGGGTTCTCGATTTTGAAACT
>DOCI01000098.1:4533-4863 GCA_003503535.1 Planctomycetaceae bacterium | reverse complement strand
CGGGGTTCTCGATTTTGAAACTCGTCGGCTCATATCCCTCCGCTTCGACAAAGATTTTGTAGGTCAAATCATTGACATTCTCTCTTCGATACACGCCCGCCTGAGTCGCCTTGAACGGAATATGTTGTCCACCTCCATCATTGAGGATGGGAAACCCATTCACATTGGCGTCGATGATCGGATTGCCGTTTTCATCGGTGAGGGAAATGTCCAAAGGAACTCCCTTTTTGAGAACGACGACGAGATCATCGATCAGACCATCCGCATGATTCTCCAGCGGACCCAGCCAGGCCGGGGCGTAGTTTGAGGAGATGAACATGAGATAGGTCT
>DOCI01000098.1:2190-4374 GCA_003503535.1 Planctomycetaceae bacterium | reverse complement strand
GATGCGGAATAAGAACTGGAAGATGTTCCCGTGACCCGTTTCGAGTCGTAGCTGAGTTGGATTTTCTCGGTATTGGGAGAGCCATCTTCGAGAATGATTTTTCCTTTGAGCCGACCTTTACCTTCTTCATAGAGAAAATCGGCTGGAGTCGCCGTTGCTGCCGATTGATGCATGGTTACGAACAAAGTCCCTGATGCCATTAAAAACAACATCAGACCAAAGATTAACAACAACATTAGCACGATGGGGAGAACAACATAAATCAACACAGGACTTCGTTGCATCAGTTTACCTCTTTTCGGGATAAATTTTAACGTCCGATTTTCCCGTTGTTAAATCGAATTCGACATGCCAGTTATCCCGGCCGCTGGAATCAATTGGAACGAGATAAGGGCCGATTTGAATCTCGATTTTTCCTGGCAAGGTTCCGTGAAATTCGAAAGTTCCGACTCCATCTTCATTCGTGACATTGACCAGATCATTAATCCAAGCTGAGTAAGGCGTATCAAAAGGTGAATATGAGGAGTGAGGATGTGAGCCTCTGGTTTTTCCAGTGAAGGTGAGTATCTGTTGGATTCCCACGATCGGTTGACTGTTATTGATAGTGTTCAGGAGTGAAAAATCGCCTCGGATGGTTCCGGTGATGATGCCAGTTTTGGGGATTTTGATTTCGACATCTTTCTGATCCTCTTGGAGTCCATTGAAGAGAGTTCGTTGCATGTCCGGCGTTTCTACGATTCCGAAATAGCTGGCATCCTCTGCAAGCTGATCCAGAATAAACGTGCCATCTTCTGCCGTGGTGGTCATGAGGGCATCGTGAGTTGGATCTTCGAATTCATCAACAACTAATAAATGCCGCAGTTTCGCCCCGGCTACAGGATTGCCGTCTGGATCGACCACCTTCCCAGTCGTTGGTTTGGCGGTTTGCATTTGTGTCGACCAACGATTGTATTGCCCAACATCTTCTTCGCGTGTGGAAAAACCTGGAGCTGAAAGGCGGATACGCAGGGTTGTCGCAGGCATCATTTTAAGGAGATACACATTCTCATCGACCTTCTCGGCTTCTCGAAAACTTCCAAATTGATGGGCATTTATCACAGGTGCTGCGGAGACCGTCGCATTCGAGATTGGATTTCCTTTATCGTCTTTCAGTTCGACTTCAAGTTCACGACCTTTAGTCAATTCGAGTCGGAATTCCTCGGTTTGTAATCCAGGAAAATTGCTGATGGGGCCTGCATAAGAGAACGCATAATCGGGATGCTCGGTATATAAAATGACATTACCGGAGCGTATTCTGTGAGAGAATTCTCCCTGCACCGGCCCGAAGACTCCCGTTTGATAAATATCTTCTCCAGAATATTCGTTACCACTGACCGCGTAATAAATCAGCAAATCATCTGTGTTTTCTGTTCCTGAAGGGAGAAGAACTCGACCAGTCACTTCTCCCTGACCAGGTTCAAAGTACATCATGGTTGGAGTTGCAGGGGAAGATGTCGTCGAGGCCGCAGTTGGAACAGATCTGGTCAGTGTGTTTAAATACTGATTCAGGAAATATCCGCCCCCAATTAACCCCGCCAGCAAAACGCAAACTAATACGGAGGCAAAGAGAAAAGCTCCAGTTTTATTTGGGGAATTTTCTGACATGAGGTTTCCAATAAGTGAGTGACTTGAATTCATTTACTTTGATATGTCAGACTGTAAGTCGCAAGAGACAACGGCTCTGCAACCCGAGCCGATCATTGAAAAGTTCAGAAAGTGACTCAGATGACCCATTTATTCAAAGCATGTCTGCTATTGACCGTTTTATCGACCTCGCAATTACAGGCGGCTGAGAAGCCCAACATTCTGATGATTGCAATCGACGATCAGAATGACTGGATCGGCTGCCTCGATGGGCATCCTGCAATTAAAACGCCGAATATCGATGCTCTGGCCAAACGAGGCACCGTTTTTCTGAATGCACACTGTCAGTCTCCGCTGTGCAATCCTTCCCGCACGTCACTGATGACAGGCAAGCGTCCCGATACGACCGGTATCTATGGACTTGCTCCCTGGATTCGGGAAGTCGATGAACTCAAATCGATTGTGACCTTGCCGCAGTATTTGCATCAGCATGGATATCGAAATTATTCGACCGGAAAAATCTATCATGGCGGAAATGGTCGACGTAAAACCGACACCGAG
>DOCI01000098.1:1581-2012 GCA_003503535.1 Planctomycetaceae bacterium | reverse complement strand
CACCGAGTTTCAGGAACTTGGGCCACCAGCCGGAGTCGGAGTTCGTCCCAAAGAAAAACTGGTCGATACGCCCGCCAAGCATCCCCTGGTCGACTGGGGAGTTTTCCCACACAAAGATGAAGACAAAGGGGATTGGAAAGTTGCCAGCTGGGGCGTCGAACAATTGAGCGGGGAGATGCAGGAGCCGTTCTTTCTCTCCGTCGGATTCTTTCTCCCACACGTTCCCTGTTATGCAACGCAGAAATGGTTCGACCTGTATCCGGATGACGACTCCGTTCTTCCTCCATTTCTGCAGAACGACCGAGCAGATACCCCTCGATTTTCGTGGTATCTGCATTGGAAACTTCCCGAGCCGCGACACAAATTTCTGGTCGAGAGCAATCAGTGGAGAAATCTGGTTCGGTCCTATTTAGCGAGTACGAGCTTTGTTG
>DOCI01000098.1:805-1457 GCA_003503535.1 Planctomycetaceae bacterium | reverse complement strand
TAGCCAGGTCGGTCGTGTGCTGAAGGCGCTGGAGTTGAGTGGACATCAGGACGATACGATTGTCGTCCTCTGGTCGGACCATGGCTGGCATCTGGGGGAAAAAGAAATCACCGGCAAGAATACCTTGTGGGATCGCTCGACTCGCGTGCCCCTCATCTTCGCCGGACCGGGTGTGGTTGCAGGTCAACGTTGCACATCACCAGCTGAGTTGCTCGATATCTATCCGACACTTGTCGAGATGTGCGATCTCCCTGAAAAAGAGGGCCTTGAAGGTCATTCTTTAACACCACAACTGGCCGATGCAACTGCGAAGCGGGAATGGCCAGCGATCACCACTCATAACGCAGGCAATCACGGTTTGCGAACCGATAAATGGCGCTACATCCGCTATGCCGATGGTTCCGATGAACTGTACGATATGACCAGTGATCCGAACGAATGGCACAATGTCGTCGATAAGCAGGAACATGCCAGGCTGATTGAAGAACTCAGCAAATATCTTCCGGAAACCTCAGCCGATCCCGCTCCAGGCAGTGCTCACCGCATCCTCACGATGGATGCGATGGGAAATGTCATCTGGGAAGGAGCGCCCATCGGAAAAGATGATCCCATTCCTGAACTTGATTGAACAATGTAGGACAGGCTTCCAGCC
>DOCI01000098.1:0-642 GCA_003503535.1 Planctomycetaceae bacterium | reverse complement strand
TGGAAGCCTGTCCTACGGGATGGTTCGTATGGTCTACGTCTGGGCAACACTTCTATTAATCTTCAACATGACCGCCTGGTTATCGACGCTATTGACGCTTCCGGGGAACTGGTTGCTGGTGTTGTTCACAGGGATATATGTGGCTTTTCTGCCGGCAGGCATGGAACCGCGGATTAGCTGGACAGTGGCCATTATCGTACTTATTTTGGCGATCCTTGGAGAGATTGTCGAGTTTTTTGCCGGAGCTCATGGAGCGGCTAAACAGGGGGGAAGTCGACGCGGAATTGTTCTCGCAATCGTGGGCGCGATTATCGGCAGTATGACAGGAGCGATTGTTTCGATGCCGATTCCAGTTATCGGCCCATTAATCGGAGCTTTGGTTGGCGGAGCAATTGGCTCCTTTGCGGGAGCCTGGGTTGGCGAGCATGGCATGGGAAGAACATCAGCCGAACGTTACGCGATTGGACAGGGAGCGATGATGGGGCGTTTACTGGGGACAGTTGGTAAACTTGTGATCGGAGTGATCATGCTGGTGCTCGTCACTATGGATTCATTTTTGGATTTCGCGACCAGAATGTGATACGCTTTCTAATTTGAAATAGCGCGATTCTACGACTTAAAATCACATCTGAAAGATCAGTA
>DOCI01000259.1:2500-5434 GCA_003503535.1 Planctomycetaceae bacterium | reverse complement strand
AACAATCGATGCGTAAGCCCTGGCTTGTTCACACCCGATTTGGATGGACATTAATAACAGTAGAAACAGTTTTTCAATGAATACATAGACATGCACATGGGTTGTCATATCCTGCTCCTAAAAAAGTATTGTTATAAATAATTACTGGCAAGATCCTTGAATAGTACTGGAATCTTCCCAGAATGGATGACTCGGATCTTTATTTTCTTCTGTATATTCTTCTTGCACACGGGTGGCCCAACCGACTTTGTCGGTTGGGTGCTGAAAGCACAAGATGTTACATCGTTCGCTCTCCATTCCTATTGTACGGCAAATTCATCTGCCATCAACAAACCGCAAATGAGACTTAATGAATCTTTCTGCGCCATCCCCGGCGTTGATGGATTCATTAATGTCTATTAAAGTAGAAACGGCAGGGCATTTTCATCTTGTCGCCTCGCGACCCAACCGACAAAGTCAGTCCAGACGTACCCTGCGGAACTGAATCATCCGTATTTCTAAAATATATTAAAAGGATTTAATTATGCGTAGACCCGTGAGTAGGAAAACCTTTCAACGAGTTCTCATCGCACTGGCAGCAATTACTCTACTGCCTCTTGCTATTCTAAAGGCACCATGGCCTGCGATCTTGCGGGGCAATGTGTCCTATTTAGTGCGTCTCAATCCGATTCTACTTCAAGCCCACCTCGGTACACCGGATAAGATTGAAACGTGTGGTGACGATACCATTTTCAAGTATTTCGTTTGCTCATGGCCGCATGATAATAAACCTTATCGTATTTCATTACATAGCCGAACCGGAAAGATAAAAGATGCTTACAAAATCACCAGCTACAGAAATGGATTCCACACCCCAACATATGACAGTGACCCTGAATCAGATTTTGAGAGTAAGCCTTAGCACTATAAGAAATAGACATAAAACATATATTTAATGCCACCAATTGATGTACGATCACACACAACATTCCTAATGCCTGTCATTTTTCAATGATAGCAAATGTCCCACAGCAATTTACACGGTGTTCATCAAGTATTTCTTTCCATTTCTCAAAGTATTCTATTCTTAATTCACTTCCACATCCCATTAGGGCATTAGCGTCGGCCTCATAAGCCGCCGGGGAGTTATTATCCCCTCCTGGATGCGTTAATCCGATCATATGCCCAAACTCATGGGCAGCTGGTCGCTGCTTTTTTTGGTAACAGGGACTCCCCTGCGTAAATGACTGCTTTGCTAATAAATCGCAACTATCTTGAAGCAGTAACGCATTCCCAACGACATTATAATTACCACTAGGGCATTTATATGTTTGTGATTTATTATCAAATATACTAGGACCTGTTGTGTTATATATCACGTCTTGATTGCCGTCGATAATGACATTGAATGGAGTTGTACCACTCACTACTATAATCTGGTATGCATTATCATCTTCAGTTAATTCAATTTTCAGCTTTGGCTGATATTCTTTTACAGGACAACATTCGTGCTTTTCAGATCGAATTGTATAGTCAGAACGCCACGCATCTTCAATTGTTTGTGCAAATGTGCTTTCAAATGCTTGAGTTGAAGTAGGAGTCCATGCATTTTCTGGAGTAGTTCTGACGGGGTTTATGTAATTGAGATCAACTCTTACTTTGAGGGTAACTGTACCCTCATTATCATCAATAACCCAGCGATATATGGGATTAAGCTTCGGTGTTACAGTAACCGTTTTATCACAACCACTTGGACAAGGTCGATAGGCAATCACGGTGGACTCGGTTTCAGCCGTGCAGGAATCGCAGCCGGAACAGTTTTCGCAATCGTTATCCGACTCTTCCGCTGACCAGGTAGCCGAGGCCGAGAGGCGGATTTGATAGAATCTACCCCCCTTGTTCAATGTTCCCTGCAACAACGCCTGTTGGGGAGATGCGGCATCGGGAAGTATTGACAGACTGCTGTCAGCTGACTCCCAGGGGCCTTCCGCAGAAATACTGGATAAGACTTCGATTACCGAGAAAGAATAATCCGGCTCGTTCAAATCACAGCAATCCCCTGCTGTAGGAGCGGATCCCGCTGCTGAGATGGGGATTTCAATACTCCCCGTATTGGGATCAGCATTTCCAACCGAAGCACTCAATGTGATCGTACAATCCTGTTCAACTCCCATCCCATCACAGCCAGAGCTTCCCGAACTTGATTCAATACTCCCTGAACTCGTCGCTCCACTACCGGAACCGCTTTGCAGACCCATAGGCATCTCATCCGGTCCAGGCATCACAGAGATGTGATACTTGTACGTTAAACTACTCATGTTAATTTCTTTCAATTGGTGAACTTATTTTGAGACTTGTTGACTTAAATTTCTGCTTGAAAAATACGGGCACGACGACGACCAGAATTTCTGCTACTGGTCCAGATTGTCGACGTGTCTCCGATGTGTTGGGCCAGGGAGGGCGTGTGGACGAAATAATCAAGACCTGCTTTTTGACACCAGCCCCCAACGACGGAATCAACATTTCGCTCCCCTGCAGCCGGTCCAAAATCCCGATGATTCAGCACTTTGAGATTCGTCAGCAGTTTTCTGGCAGCCTTGTTAGGAAAGACATACGCCAGAGCTCCCCAACTGCTCCAGCCCCGGTTTTCCGGAATGAATCCAGTTTGTTCTGTCTTGCCGTAATGGCTGGGGCAATAAACCGAGATCACTCCCGTATTGGATGAGGGCCATAACTGCTGTTCCAGGAAATAACGGAGCTTGCGCGAGCAAAGCACATCATCCTGACAAAGCAGATAAGCCTCGGCTCGCGGATCGCGCATCACCATTTCTGTTAAAGCCAGATACCAGTTGGGGAATGCTCCCAGCTTCTGATCTCGTTGACTGATTGGCAGGTGGTCGAAATCTTCAGGAATTTCAGTTCCCGGCTCGGCAAACAGCCTTGGGCTTTCAAAGC
>DOCI01000304.1:21639-25801 GCA_003503535.1 Planctomycetaceae bacterium | reverse complement strand
CCACTATTCCTGGGGAAGTCCAGATTGCAATCGGAGCGAAAATGATCGCCAAAATGATGCCGACTGGGGAGCAAAGCAAAAAGAATTTCAACTGAATCAACCAGTGATGTGTACGATCTTCGGGCATTTCGAGTTCTCCATTTATAGGTCAGGAAGGGATCTCGCTTTGGTCCAACTCGCTGAATCTGGCTGGGGAATCCAGTATATAACCAATACCGTTACAAAGTTTGCAACGCCTGACCCAATGAGTGGTTTGCATCCTCGATGCATATCCAGAGTACTCCTTCGGCTTGGCAGTCAGGACAGATACCAAGAACTCTGCGATCAAGAATTTAACTCGGGATCGATTGATTAGAAGAATCAGTCATGATGTTTGATTAGCCATGTGATTTTTGCCCGTGTCAGTACTCTGATTTTGTGAAAACAACTCGCTCTATAGCAAAAAGCGAGAGTGGAACCATTTAAAGCTCAGGTTTCACAAAAAAACTCATGATCAAGTCGGCCTTTGAGCTACTCCCCACTTAGCACTCGCCCTTCTTAGTAGAGGCGGACCAGACGGACTCGTTGTTCGCCCACAATGGCATCGAGCAACGGAGAGCGGCTTGGGACATACCACAGATTTAAAAAATGAACTACTGCGGCTCAGCGAGGGTTGTCCAGATTCTCGACGTACCATTGTTGAACTTAGCTGCCAAAGACTTCGCACGATGGCGAGACGAATGCTCAAGAGCTATGGACATGTCCAAAGGTGGTCCGACCCTGATGATGTTTTACAAGCCAGCCTTCTGCGGCTTCACCGGGCGTTGGCTACTGTACAACCTGAATCTGTTCGGAAGTTCTACGGATTGGCAGCGACCCAGATCCGCCGTGAATTGATCGATCTCGCTCGAAGTCATTACGGCCCTCAAGGGATCGGTACAAAACATGACAGTGATAGTGGAATGGCATCGGAATCCATTGCTGATCCTTTTGAGCCAGTATCGCTAACTGCATGGACAGAATTTCATGAAGCGGTTGAAGCTTTGCCCGAATCGGAAAAGTAAGTTGTCAGTTTGTTGTGGTACGACGGACTTACCCAAGGAGATGCTACCCGTGTTCTTGGCATCTCCTTAGCCACACTGAAACGTCGTTGGGTTTCAGCCCGCCTCCTGCTCAAAGACCAACTCGCAGGAGGACTCGACCTTGACTGACAAGAATGAAGATCTGATTACCGACTTACTCGTGCAGTGGGAAGTAGCTTATGAGCAAGGTGATGACATTCCAGCCGAAGAACTCTGTACCGACTGTCCACATCTGACAATGGTGCTTCAGAAGAAAATTGAAAGCCTGAAGACGACTGCATGGACGAAGAAAGATCCCGCTCGTCCTTTGACCGATCAGAGAAATCCAAAAACCAAGGATATTTCTCGTACGGTTTTGGGAGATCGGTATCAACTTGATTCATTATTAGGGTCGGGTGGATATGGACAGGTTTACAAGGGACATGATTTGAAACTGCAACGCTCAGTCGCTGTGAAGATTGGACATCACAGAACTTCGTGTGACCTCCTTTTGGATGAGGCACGTCGAGTCGCTCGATTGAAACATCCTGGGATCGTAGCTGTTCATGACTGTGGAGAGCATGATGGTCGAATTTTCTTGGTTTTCGAACTTGTTGAAGGTGAGAGCCTCGCCGAACTCTCTCGCAAGAAGAAGCTATCCATTCGTGAGTCGGTCGAAATTATCGCCACTGTTGCTGAGTCGCTTCACTATGCACACAAGAAGGACTGCTTCCACCGAGACATTAAGCCAGAGAATATTCTAATCGACTCATATGGCAAACCGTTGATTGCCGACTTTGGTGTAGCTTGTACTCTTGATGAGTTGGAAAAGGGCCGAGCGTTATCATCTGGGACTCTCGCTTACATGTCGCCGGAGCAAATTTCAAATGAGGTTCAACTTCTTGACGGTCGATGCGACGTTCATGCACTCGGGGTGGTGCTGTTCGAACTTCTGAATGGGGAGTCGCCGTATCCATCGAAGGACAAACAGGAGTTACGAGAGCAGATTCTCTTTCGCCAACCTAAGCGACTCAAGGAAATTGATTCTTCGCTTTCCGAAGAATTGGAAGCCATCTGTTCGAAGGCTCTGGCAAAACATCCCGATGATCGTCATCAAACTGCGTTGGATCTGGCAAGTGATCTTCGAGTTTGGTTTGACACTGCGAAGCCTGACCGTCGCAAATGGCTGTGGTTGATCATCGGCATAATTGCAATTTCTGCTATTGCCGCAGGAAAATTTATATTATCTCATCGATCTGAAAATGAAATGATCCGAGACGGTGTCCTTTACTTTGATGGTCACACTCGAATCGTCACTGAGTTGGAACGAACTCTTCCAGTTACACTCGAAGCTTGGATAAATCCTGACTCTTATCAAGATGACAAATGCCAGTTCATCATCGGAAGCGACATTCCGGGAGAATACGGTCTCGGAATCGCCATTTGTGGTTCGATGCTCTCGGTCGAATACGTCGAAGGAATGGTGAATTCATCCGCCACCGTCCCTCCTAATAGATGGTCAAACGTGGCCGCAGTCTTCACCGAGTCCGAGACACGACTCTACTTAAATGGAGAACTGATAGAGATTGCCAATGGATCACAGTGGGAGTGTGATACAAATTTTGTAATCGGAAACGTGGGTGTGAACAACCTGATCAACTTTTTCCGAGGTAAAATGCGGTCTGTATTGATTTCTGAAGGCGAGCGTTACTCAGGGGAGTTTGAGCCGAAAGAGCTTGAAGCTGATGAAAGCACCCTTATCTTAATTGACGACTCAGTGATAATGCGAGGTGACAAACTGCTGGATGTAAATGGTCAACTGATGGGGCTTGTCGAAAGGTATTGAGCTACTCGAACTCGTTTCCTCACCGCAGAAGAGTCCAGTCTTGGTCTTCAATATCGATCATGCGTTGTGGGGAATTCACTGTGTGAATGAAAAGTGGGTAAAAAGCTTACTCCGTTCGAACCAGGGGAGCTTTATTGGAGTTGCAAATTTTGGAATTGAATCAGGTAATCCCTATTCTCTCACCAATCGCATCTGTTGCTTTGTCGAGTGGTTCATATATTTGCCCATCCACAACATGATAGAACATGCCTGCAACCGTATGTGCGTGTCCAAGCCACAACTGCTCCAAATCTCTGTACTCAGTTTGTTGTAATTCCTGATTTGCGGTGTTGCGTAATTTTCTTAATGTCAAATCCTTACGCAATCCTAAACGAACACGAACGCTCTGCCAATTACGAGAGATGTTGTTATGGGTGCCATGTCCTTTTCCTTTTGGTGTCAAGATTCGACATCCGCCAATTGTGTGCAACAATTCATTGTGTTGAAAAGAATCTGTTTTAACTTTTATAATCGCTTCAACAGTAGAATCCCACAATTTGTAATTGATGGTTTTAAGTTTCTTCCTTTTGACTCGTCGAGTTTTCTTTCGTCGATGGATCAATCGATTACCTGAAAGTTGCGAGTGTTTCAAGTCATTCAGGTCTGCCGCCAGCATTCCACAATTCAATGCAAGCAAGATATACGCTTTCCAATGATCTTCACTGGATTTCAGGACAGTTTGAATTTCGTCCTTAGTCCAAAGTTCGAGTAACTCTGATCCAACAACTTCGTCTTCATCAATTACATCTTCAAAAGTTAAATCAGGATCGTTGATATTATCGGGAATGCGAATATCACATTCTTTTTGACGTTTGCACCACCGTAAAAAAGTACGTGCAGCATTGAAATATGATTGTTTAGTCAATCCTGTAGTATGTGCTTTCTCAGTTTCCAGCCATCTGTAATATTCTTTCCAATTATCATCAGACAATTCAGAAACAATTTTCGTCGATCCAAGATAAGCAACAAATTGATTGGTTTTTTGTTCGGCATCTCGAACAGTATCTCCAGATACGTGTCCACCACTTGCTTTCTCTGATTTGAAATTTAAATACTTTTCTTGCCAGTATCCAAAGTTTTGAGGTTCTGTCTCAGAAACCTTTGGGATCTGGTTTAATTGCCGTAATCGCTCTAACCACATTTCAGGAAGTTCGTAGTTCTTTGATCCAAACCGTTCATCAAATGCTTTGATTGTTTCTGGTTCAGTGATGTATTCAGAATCAATAACCCCCGTTTA
>DOCI01000304.1:20956-21539 GCA_003503535.1 Planctomycetaceae bacterium | reverse complement strand
AATCAATAACCCCCGTTTCCCAAAACTGGATTATGAAATCGCTCTGGCTTAGATCTGTTCCAATTGCACCTTGCCAGAAATTTGCAGGGCTTACAGGATTCTCAGATTCCAAATTGGAATCCATCCAATTGAGAAATTTGGGTATCCAGAAGCAAACGGATTCATCTATTGATGAATGAACCCCATGGAGAGAAAACCACTTTTCAACTTGCCTGAACAATCGAAAGTGGTGCTGTGTTTCTATTGCCCAAGGTCGAGATTCTTTGAGAGAATCCTGCCACTTAGCGAATTCCAAAAGAGCAAAATTGTAACCGTCTTTTGTGTCGGGATATTTGTAGTATTGGCGGTTCTCGCCTTTGATATATCCCCGCCATGAGTGCCATTTTTCACTCTTGCGAAATGGCGATAAACCGAGCTTGATTTTGTTGCGTTTGCAGTAGGCTGAGTAGCTCATGAAAAATCTCCCGTACCAGAAAAAGTGTAACCAAAATTCAAGAATTCGGCTACTTTTTGGTTACAGGAGATCGTTTTAAGCCTATAAATATAGGGCTTCTTGTTTTTTAAGAGTCAGTTGCTCTGCCAA
>DOCI01000304.1:19791-20793 GCA_003503535.1 Planctomycetaceae bacterium | reverse complement strand
CCAATTGAGCTATAGGAGCTTTTTTCTCGATTCTACAGTCGGGAATGAGAATAGCAAGCATCTGTGGAGAGACGCAGGATATCGGGTTTGGGTTCGCATCATAATATTTCTCGAACCCACCCGAGCCATGACNNATGACTGGCTCGGCTCGCCTTTGATTTTAGATCAAGACGGATTGTGGATTGAGAGGCTTGATGATTACTTCGATTCCGGGAAGAAGCGTTCGATTGTTTCCTGTTTCGGTTTCGGGGTGATCAAAGAGACGAGCACCATGACTAGAGTGGAGCCGAGGACCATCAGCATGACGGGCATCGTCTTGATGACGTCTGGACCGAGATGTTCACCCGGTTTGGTGAAACTCATAAATTTGTCTCCACCGAAATTGATGGTGAAGTTCGCAATGGCTGCGAAGTCCGAACGCCAGAACAGGTACACCCACAGTGTGATCGCTGTAATGATGCAGGCGTAGGCTCCTGCCTTGGTCAGTCGCTTCCAGTAAAGTGAAGCGAAAACGAGCGGGAACAGACTTGAGAAACCGCTGAAACACCAGACGCCGAGTGTAAAGACGCGGCGTTGTTCAAACAGGCTGAAGAAGTAGGTCAGAGCGACAATCGCGATGATGAAGATTCGAGCCATCAGTACGACCTGTCGATCACTGAAGCGATTTTTTCCGCCGTAATGGACGACGATATCTTCAGTGAACATCGTGCCAACGCACAGGAACTGACTGTCGAGTGAGGACATGATCGCTGCCAGAATTCCGGCAGTGAGCAGACCAGTCAGTACAGGATCTGTCATGATTTTCACCATCGTTGCCAGCACCGCGTTCGGTGGAAAGTGCGGCGGGAACATTGGCTTGCCGTCAGGTGTCAGCGCTGAAGTCGCCCAGATTCCAACCAGCACACAAGGCACCCAGACAATCATAATAAAGATCGGGTGAGCGACGACCGGCAGTTTGAAACTGTTCGCACTTTTTGCAGTCAGCCAGTGCTGGAACAGGTG
>DOCI01000304.1:19414-19582 GCA_003503535.1 Planctomycetaceae bacterium | reverse complement strand
GTCAGCCAGTGCTGGAACAGGTGCGGGAACATACCGACAGAGAGTGGAACAAACATATAAGTTAGAAACTCCCAGTAACCGATTCCGTGTGGATGTGAGGGAGCCCACTTTGTCGCGCGGTAGACGCCACGCGCTTTTTTGCGGGTCCAGTTTTTACCCTGAGCAGGC
>DOCI01000304.1:17226-19218 GCA_003503535.1 Planctomycetaceae bacterium | reverse complement strand
ACCCTGAGCAGGATCATCAGGATTGAGCAATTCGTTGGGATGCCCGATTTTGTCCTCGAAAATTGTGTAAGCTTTGAGCTGAGCATCTTCGAAGCGTGGATACTGTGTCATCGTTTCATGGTCGAGCAGTGTTGTCGTCCACCATTCCGGTTTGGGATCGGGAACCGCGCGATCATCCTGCAACAGATAAGCCTCGTTTTTCTGAGCGGTTGTCAGATCAGCGAGCATGCCGTTCTTTTTGGCAAACACCGTTTCGGCATTCTGCTGCCAGTTCGGCATCCGAGGTTTGAAGTCGGCGTAAGCCTGTTGTTTCTGCTCATCACTCAAACTAAAAAGTTTGGCGATGCGTGTCGCATAATTGTACTCGGCAATTGATTGCCAGTTGGCAAACGAAGTTTCGTAGCGTTTCATGTCGGCTTCATCGACCGAGCGAATCAGTTTGGAGGGATTCTTCTCCAGAACCATTTTCGTTGCTTCCTGAACTCCTCCCAGTTTGGAGGAAATGATCCAGAAGGTAACTACTCCTAAAGCCATGAACACGAGCGTCTGGAAGGCATTCGCCCAGGCGGTTCCACGCATTCCGCCGAAGAAGACGTAAATCAACACGACGATGGAAATGACGAGTGAACCAAGCCAGGGAGGCAAACCATAATCATAATTGGCGAATGTGTTTGCAAAAGCCCCTTCGGTCACGCTGTTGATAACCACACCCGAAGAGATGACCCCGATCAGCAGATAAGGAATGACCAGTGCCACAAGAATCGGGAAAAGCAGCAGGCCGATTCTGTCGCTATCGAGTCGATCCCGGAAGAATTGAACTTGAGTGGTGTAACCGTACTTGCGGCCCAGTGACCAGAGTTTCACACCGAGCAGAAAGAAGCAGAGGGAGTGCACAATTCCTGAAGAAGATGCGAGCATCCCGTACACACCTATGCCTTCGGCAAAGGCTTCTCCGCTGGAGCCAACGAGTGCAAATGCAGTCATTGTCGTGCCGAAAATGGACATCAATAACAGGAACGGTCCAATTGAATGGCTGGCCAGCATGTAATCCTGGCTGGTTCCCTTAAACAACGTGCTGGCGAAAATTCCGAGCCCCAGCAGGAGGGCCAGATAGATTCCAATGATGATCATTTCCGTCATGCTTCACCTCCAGTTTTTTCTGGAGTGGTGACAGGATCGTCATAAGTCAACTCGGCTGGCCAGCAGAATATCGTTGCCAGATACCAAGTCGCCGCGGCAGCCAGGGAAATGCAGGCGTGATAAAACAGGCCTATCGGCATGAAGCCAAAAATAAGAGTATTATTATCCCATAACCAGAAATCCTGATGGATTACCAGTAAGAAGACAACAAGTCCGTAGACAACGTACTTCATGGCGAACTTTCTGAGGCAACGCAAGAGCAGTTCAAGGGTGGGTTCTCTTCGTCAATCTCTGACTGGATTCCATTCACATAGAATTTGCGAAACATCGGGAACCTCTGCAGATTGACAGAGTTTATCAATGTTTAATGATGGATAAAAGCGAAGTCAAATTTTGAGGAGATTCGAATCCCCTCAGGAGGGCGTTGGTTGGACGACAGATGGTGTATTTTCTTCATCATTTGAAGTCAGTTGCTCGACAACTGCACAACCGCAGGAATCGCTCCAGACATTGATCGCGGTGCGACACATATCGAGCACGCGGTCGACGGCGATAATCACTCCCTGTGCATCAAGTGGTAAACCGACGGCCTGCAGCACGATGGCCATCATCACTAACCCCGCATGCGGAATTCCGGCTGCTCCAATACTGGCCAGCAGAGCGGTGATCGCAACGATGATTTGCGTTGAAAGCGAAAGCTCAAATCCCGCAGTGGCCTGAGCAATAAACAGAACCGCAACCGCTTCATAAAGAGCCGTTCCATCCATATTGATAGTTGCACCAAGGGGCAATACGAACGAACTGGTCCGATTCGAAATTCCCGCATTCTGCTCAACAGAAGTCATCGTTAAC
>DOCI01000304.1:8701-17118 GCA_003503535.1 Planctomycetaceae bacterium | reverse complement strand
AGTGTTCCGTTGGAAGAAGCGGTTGAAAAGGCGGTCATCAAAGCTGGACTGAGTGCTCGTGCATAAGCCACAGGAGAACGTTTAGCAATGAATTTCAGGATTAAAGGCATAGTAATCAGAGCATGAACCATCAAAGCCAGAAAAACCGTCAGCATATACCAGGCAAGGGTACCGAAGATTTCGATTCCCTGAGATGCCGTTGCGAATGTCATAAAGGCGAGCACACCAATAGGAGCCAGATGAATGATGAACATCGTCAGGCCCATGATTACATCGAAAAACGCATTGAAGAAACCTGTCATTGTATTTCGGGTTGCTTCTTTAGATCGAACAATGAACACACCGAACAGGATGCTGAAGGAGATGATCGAAAGAAAATCGCCATTTGCCAGTGCGGCGACAGGGTTTGGGGGAATCATATTGTCGACCATGCCTGAGAAGATGCCGATCAGCGACTCGTTTTCTCCGAATGTGGTGACTTCACCTGTACCGGGTAGTGTTGCACCGATCCCGGGGCGGATTAGATTGACCATGATGATGCCGGTGGTGATCGCCAGTACGCTTGTCACGAAGTAATAGCCGAGCGTTTTACCAAACATGGAACCGAGTTTTCCGGTTCCTCCTAAACCGGCCACTCCAGTAATCAGCGAGGAAACGATTAGCGGAATCGTGACCATTTTGAGCAGTCGCAGAAACAGATCTCCGATCCATTTCGAACTGATCGTGACGAGACGGGAAAGAGAACCCCTGTAGTAGTCGTAAGCTGCCAGGAAGACTGGATACTTTTTTTCCAGCTCCGCTCGACTGGCGACACGATCGTCCGTCATCAGTAGATGACCGTTATATTTTCGGGAATAGTTGATCGCTATTCCCGTCGAATCTTCAACGAGCCGGAAGCGTCGCTCGGTCACTTTAACAGTCACATTCCCGGCTTGCACATCGGAAGCAGGGGGGAGGTAGTCAAAACGTTTTTCATATTGTTCGGGAGTTACTGAGATCGGAGGAACGACAGGAACCAGCCCTCCTTTTGCAGAACGCTCTTTTTCGACAATCAGGATTTTTCCATCCTGAAATTGCAGAGTGATTTTGCTGTTCGGATCCGAAAACTGAGTCGTTCCAGGGTTCATCACAATTCCCAGCACCGCTCCGACAATCAAGGCCACTAGAATTTGAATATGCAGGGGAGCTTTGAAAATATTCATCGGTAACTCCGAAGAGGATTTTTCTCTTTGAGAATTGAATTAGTACTCACGGCGCTGGGGACAAGAGTAGCTTCCCCCGCCATATTTCTCCAGTGCGGCAAATTCTCGGGTGAAGTTAGGGTTTCTTGAGTTGTGCAATCTGGACGAATGATCGACAATACGGCTCAAACTGAAAGAGACACAGGCACGAAGTACAAGTGAGTGTGTCATTTCTTTTTTGAGAGAACCACAGATCAACGCAGAATTACGCAGAAAAAAAACATCCGTGAAAATCCGTGTCCATCCGTGGTTCCATGATTAAAGAAATTTAACGTCGAATGACACACGGCTGGGTAAGCCAGCAGTGGCACACGTCAAAAAGATAATTACTAACACAAATACTCCCTGATCTGACCAGGTCTCCAAGAAGCAGAATACTTGAAGGAATCGTACGTATGGCTGGCTTTGATTTGAAATTGCACGGCATCCAGGTAGAAGATGTTCTCCGCAATCCTTCCCCCTCAACTTTGTATGAAGAAGCGATTCGATTTGATCGGGGCACTACTCTCTCCGACACCGGTTGTCTGATTGCTTATTCTGGCGAGAAAACTGGACGATCTCCTAAAGACAAACGAGTGGTTAAAAATGAAGAGTCCGAAAAGGATGTCTGGTGGGGACCGGTCAATTCCCCGCTCGATAAACTGACCTACAACATCAATCGTGAACGGGCGATCGATTACCTCAATACGCAGGATCGACTTTACTGCATCGATGCGTTTGCGGGCTGGGATCCCAAAACACAATTGAAGGTCCGTGTGATCTGCTCACGACCTTATCACGCCTTGTTCATGTCGAACATGCTGATTCGACCGAACGAAGAACAGCTCAAAACCTTTGGAGAGCCTGACTATACGATTCTGAATGCGGGTCGATTCCCCGCTAATCGGCATACCACAGGTATGACTTCGAAAACGAGTGTCGATTTGAATATCGAGATGGGTGAAATCGTGATTCTTGGTACCGAATACGCCGGTGAAATGAAAAAGGGTGTGTTCACGATCATGAATTACTGGGGACCGAAAAACAATATTCTCTCCATGCACTGCTCGGCCACTGCGGATAAAGCAACTGGAAAATCATCTGTTCTGTTCGGTCTTTCCGGCACAGGAAAAACGACACTTTCAGCCGATCAGAAACGCTATCTTGTTGGCGATGACGAACATTGCTGGACCGACGATGGTGTCTTCAATGTTGAAGGGGGCTGTTACGCAAAAGCGATTTATCTTTCCCGCGAACGTGAACCCGAAATTTTCAATGCTCTCAAATATGGAGCCGTGCTCGAAAACGTGGTTTACGATCGAGACAGTCATCATGTCGACTTTGATAACACGACGATTACGCAAAATACTCGAGGGGCCTATCCGATCGAGCACATGAGTAATGCCATCATCCCTTGTGTGGCTGAACCGCCTTCGGATGTGATTTTCCTCACCTGCGATGCCTTCGGCGTTCTTCCGCCGGTCAGTCGACTTTCTCCCGAACACGCCATGTATCATTTCATCTCTGGCTATACTGCGAAAGTCGCGGGGACAGAAGTTGGTGTGACAGAGCCCGAAGCAACGTTTTCTCCCTGTTTTGGAGGACCTTTCCTGGTCTGGCATCCGGCAAAATATGCGGACCTGCTCGCAGAGAAAATCAAAAAGCACAATGCGAATGTCTGGCTGGTCAACACGGGCTGGTCCGGAGGAGCTTATGGAGTCGGGGCACGAATTCCACTGCCACAAACCCGAGCCATTGTCGACGCGATACATTCTGGCGAACTGACGGATGCACCGACCGAGAAAGATCCCATTTTCGGATTCGATGTCATCACAGAATGTCCCCGCGTCCCCAAGGGGATACTGACACCTCGCAAGACATGGGCCAGCGAAGCCGAATACGAAAAAGCAGCACGAGGACTTGCTGAACGGTTCTGCAAGAATTTCAAAACCTATGAAGATGGTGTCTCTGAAGAGGTTATTGCCGCTGGTCCAAAAATCTGTTAATTCACTGTGATGACCTTGCAGGTCTTAATGTGAAGAGCCTGCATTTTTCTCAGGATTCCTGGACTCCCAAAAAAGCAGAAAACGACTATGACGATTTTTCAAGAGCAACTTAAGCAATCACATTTTATCCTTTTCGCCACAAGCCTCTTATTTTTTGCTACAGGCTGCTCGAATCAGACGGAACAATCCTCGCCTTCACCAAAAGCTGCCCCGGTGAAACCGCTGGGGCCTCCCCCGGAGGGACAATCGGAACCAGAAGTCTCTCCTGAGCCAAACACATCGATGACTCATTCCATTTCCGTGGAGACCGAATACTACAAGGGTGGACCTCAACAGGGATCTCCACCTGATGGAAAATTAACAGCCGGAACCGAAGTAAAACTGGTGGAATCTGCAGGCAGCTATTCCCTGATTGAAACCGCTGAGGGAGAAAAGGCCTATATCTCAACTGATGCCCTCAACAAAATTACTGTTGAATAATTTTGGGGAGAAAAAGACAGGAGTTGTGCCCCGCTAATGAATTTCAACTTCTTTAAGGGCAATTTAATGCAAGTTTTGAATTTTGTTTTTGCATTTCATATGAGTGGATCTTCAGATTCAATTCACGATTCGCTTTTTCAAAAATAGCAGTGGCGTCGGAGCGACCGTCTTCAAAACCGAGCTGATAAATCCACAAGGCCAGGTAGATAGTCGCGATCGATCCAAAACATAACGAACTGATACGTTTCATGAGTAAAGAGTCTTTCCTTCGCGAGTGTGTTCAGAGTTGATTTCACAATTACAAGGATGGAATGAATTCCGTTTTACTTTAAGACGTAGGGAGCGTTACTTTTGTTCATATTATTTTGAAGATTTTTTAGACTTTCACAAAATACTGCAGCAGAAAAAACATCCCTGTTCAATATTATTAACACTCGCGAAGCCGATAAAATCGCCATGGACTTGGGGGGACTTAGCTCATAAGAGTGTGTCTGCCCGATTCTGTCTGCCCTGGAAGTAGCGATGCAAACAGAAGCATACCGCTGACTCTTCCCCCAAAGAATGATTCGAGATCACGGGATACGTCTGCGGTACACCGAAGAATCAACAAGTCACAATAAGGGCAGTTATAATATGAACAGTGTTTATTCTCAGCCCTGAGGACATTTTGTCCCTTCACTTTATTCGCAACATTTTGCCAGTACAATTGAGATGATGTAAGCTCCATACCAACCTGCAGGGTATTTCTGCTTGCTGGATATGATATCGCGTAAGCACTTCTCCTCACTCTCATCAGTAAGTTTCGATCCATTTATGGCCAGCCAGGATTATTATAAAACGTTAGGTGTTGAACGCGGCGCCTCTGAAGATGTGATCAAGAAGGCTTATCGCAAGCTCGCACGCGACTATCATCCGGATCGTCGTCCCGACGATAAATCGGCTGCGGAAAAGTTCAAAGAGATTCAAACGGCTTACGAAATTCTCGGCGACAAAGAAAAACGCCAGAAATATGATCAATATGGTGCTGGATTCGAAAATATGGGGGGCGGCGGACATTATCGTTCCTCGGGAGGGGCCAGTCCGGTCGATCTTGAACAGATTTTTGGAGGAGGCGGAGGCGGGGGCTTCGATTTTGGAGATCTGTTCGGGGGGGGCTTCAATCAGGGTGGCGGGCGACGTCAGGCCCGTCCGCAAAAGGGCCGCGATATCCAGTCGCAGGTCACTGTGCCGTTCCATCTGGCTGCCGAAGGTGGCAAATACGGATTAACTCTCAACAATGCAGGCAAGCACGAAACTCTCGAAGTAAAGATTCCCCCGGGCATTCACGATGGTGCAACCATTCGCCTGGCCGGGCAGGGAGAACATTCCGTCACGGGTGGGCCGTCCGGCGATTTGCTGATCAAAGTCAAAATCGCTCCACACCCTTATTTCAAACGGGAGGGAGCCAATCTCTTGCTCGATGTCCCGGTCAGTCTGGCCGAGGCCGTTTTGGGAGCAAGAGTCGATGTTCCGACTCTGAATGAAGGCGAAGTGACAGTCACAATTCCCTCAGGGACGTCCAGCGGGGCGAAGTTACGACTGAAGGGAAAAGGGATACTGGACAGCAAAACGAAAGTTCGCGGCGATCAGATGATTATCGTCAAAGTCATCGTTCCCAAAGAACTTTCCGCAGACGCCCGCGAACAGTTTCAGAAATTCGCAGATCTGACCGAACAACACCCCCGCAATGGTTTGTGGTCCTAAAGAGTTCCGCCCGTTACCAAGGTCATTTCTGGGATCGCAAATTCCCCAAGCCTCGCTACGTTTTCTGGGTAATCGTGAGCACTTAGACTTGAAGCAGAGCTTCACACCTGCCTGCTCTCAATACGGACCACTTTTTTGCATAAAATGTTATAAGCGTTTTTGATATCAGAGTATAAGGGGAGTGTTAATCGGAAGCCGTCCCCTCGCTCAGGCTTCGCGCTACGATAATCCAGCTTGTTCCCAAGGTGAACGGAATGACTAGCCGCACCTCCTCATAAACGCGCTAACCCGACCCCCATTGAAGTTGGTCCTCTGCATTCGACGAAATAATTAATAGTCTGAATATCGCTCAATGTCGTGAATGCATGCTTACTCGACAAAGTAAATAACCAGCGGAATTGCGATTTGAGGTCGATATTGAAAGCTCGATTGAGCAGTAAAGGTGAGTCAGGCAGTGCTTGATGAAATCAATGGAATTGTTCCTGTCTGAATTCGAAAGTAAAGCGGAATGCCTCCACGATTTAAGCCGACTCAAACTCAACCACTCCAGGTGGTTCAGGAACAATTTGCTCAGACACGGGTTGAGGAGTTTGCACATTTTTTGCGAACCGAATGCAGCATGGCTGACAACAGCGTTCAGGCATACACACGGGATATTCGTCAGTTTTATGAATGGATGCAATCCCGGAGAATCAGCGATCTCCGAAAACTCGATTTGAAAACTCTTTCCCTGTTCATGCAGTCTTTGCACGACCGACAACTCTCAGCTACTTCGATAGCGAGAAAACTGGTGGCCCTCAAAACACTTTTTCGATACTTCGTTCTGGAAGGTCAACTGACCGAGAGTGTTGCGGAATTGCTGAATTCTCCCAAGTTGTGGCAATATCTTCCCAAAGTTCTCAGTCCTGAAAAAGTGGACGCATTACTCAATGCACCAACAAAACAGGATGGTTATCCCTTGCGGGATCGGGCTCTTCTGTGTTTGATGTATGCAACCGGTTGTCGAGCTTCGGAAGTTGCTTCGCTGACACGGTCGCAAATCTCATTGGAAGAGAAAACCTGCCGATGCATTGGCAAAGGAAATAAAGAACGAATAGTCTCTTTAAATCCTGTTGCGATTCTGGCGATTGAGACCTATCTGGAACATGAACGTCCAGTGCTTGCGAACCGATCGCAAGAGGACGCCTTGTTTGTAAGTCGAACCGGGCGTGCACTGACACGTTTGACAATCTGGAGACTGGTCAAGAGATATGCCGGTCGAGTCGGTTGCAGTGGTGAAGTCAGTCCGCATACGTTGCGGCACAGCTTTGCAACGCATATGCTGGCTGGGGGAGCGGAAATTCGAGCACTTCAGGAAATGCTGGGGCATGCGAATATTCGGACTACGCAAATTTATACCCATGTGGAACACAGTCGATTGAAATCCATCCATCGGGCCTGCCACCCTCGGGGTTAACTTTCCGAAGGATCAAGAGCGCCCTATTGGAAACTCACTGAATATGCCGTTATAATATGTTTTCGATTTCCGATTTAAAATTGAATCTCAATCGTCCAGACTTTGCGCTCAGCCTCTAAAATCATCAGCTGATTATCACACCGTTTTTGATACCGTTAGAAAATCGAGTTCACCACCAATGACAGCCACGACCTCCAAAGGTTTGAAAAACATTGTTGCCGCCGATAGTAGTATTTCTCATGTCGATGGACAGACCGGACAACTGATCTATCGTGGATACCACATCGACGAACTGGCAAAATTCAGCACATTTGAAGAAACAGCTTATCTTCTCTACTACGGCGAATTGCCAACGAGTGAACAACTCGAAGAGTTTTCGGATAAACTCAAAGCTCAACGGAGCGTTCCTCAGGAAGTGTACGATGTGTTAAAAGCACTTCCCAAAGATGCTCACCCGATGTCGATGATGCGAACCGGCGTCTCCATGCTGGGAAATCTTGATCCCAATGAAGACAATAACTCCAAGGAATCGTTCTTCGATGACTCGCTCATGCTGACTGCAAAAATTGGGACGCTGCTCTCAGCCATCAAACGGATTATTGAAGGCAACGATCCCATTTCACCTGACAACAGCCTCTCCCATGCCGCGAACTGTCTGTATATGCTTAATGGAGAGAAGCCCAGTGCAGATGCGGAAAAGGCGATGGATCTGATTTTGATCCTGCATGCCGAGCACGGCTTGAATGCAAGCACCTTCGCCGCTCGTGTCATTGCCGCCACATTAACTGATATGTATTCCTCAATCACCGGTGCGATCGGCGCATTGAAAGGTCCTCTTCACGGAGGAGCCAACACTGCTGTTCTTGAAACGCTCAAAGAAGTTGGTTCCGTCGAGAATGTTGAAGGCTGGGTTAAATCCGTGCGAGCCAATAAAGGCAAATTCATGGGCTTCGGCCATGCGGTCTATCAGACACAGGACCCTCGCGCCAAACACCTCAAGGAACTTTCCCGCCGTCTTTCCATCGAAACGGGAGAACCGAAGTGGTACGACATGTCCATTAAAATGGAAGAACTCGTAACCGCTGAAATTAACAAAAACTGCAACGTCGATTTCTACTCGGCTTCACTGCAATATTACATGGGAATTCCCGGCCACATGTTTACCTGTGTGTTCGCCGCTTCCCGAATTACCGGCTGGTGTGCCCATGTGCTCGAACAGGTTCAGGACAACAAGATCATCCGTCCTAAAGCCAATTACGTGGGATACGAAGAACGATCTTATGTTCCTGTGAGTGATCGCTCGTAATCTTTACCGGTTTAGTCGATGAATATCACTTGACTGGCTGAACTGAGTGTTACCTGAAATACAGTCGATTATTGATCGCCAAAGACAAACGCCAATCAAAGAAAGCCCTGCAGTACGAATTGTACTGCAGGGCTTTTTATTATTCATACAAAGGATTCTTAGCGTACCCAGTTCAAACCGAAGGTCCATTGAGTCATCGTCCAACC
>DOCI01000304.1:6745-8600 GCA_003503535.1 Planctomycetaceae bacterium | reverse complement strand
ACTGAGTCATCGTCCAACCACTGCGGTTCGGATCGAGACTTGGATTGATCGGGAAGGTCACATACTCAACTGAGTTGGCAGGTCGTGACAGATTTCCCACATACAGGAACCCGTAACTGGTTGAGAAATGGGCTTCATCAAAGAATTCGATTCGGTTCAGGCCAGGGATGTACTGAAAAATACGGGATTCAAATTTAACCGATAAATCCAGCAGGGGAGAGACATGTGTTGAACTGGCTCGGTCGTTGAACCGGGTATCTTCATTGGCTAAGCCTCCAATTCCGGTTCCCATTTCACCACCATCCGGTGTCAAAATATTGCTGTCAGGATCTACATTGTTCAGAAAATGGTTGTAAATTCCGTAACCGTCGAGACGCAAATTTTCTTTGGTGGCGGTCAAACCTGCAATCGCAGTCAATGTCAATTGTGTGTCATCACCACCAAATTCTGCTTCAATCCCAATTTCCGGCCCAGCAGCATGAGCCTGATTATAGGCCGCCACCTGCACTTCATAAGGATTCGTTGGTAACGAGATTTGCGGATTCGCCTGGCTGATAAACCCTTCAATGGTTCCATCATTGAAGGAATCTGGTGTGGGACGCCCCTCGAAACCAGGTTCTCCAGTTTGAGCACCGACGGTCGCGAGCCCAAAGTCAAGGCTTCCAGCGGTGTCAAACTCTTGTTCGACATCAATATCGTTAAAGTTGAGGAACTCGTATTCACCACCGCTGTCCAATCCACGGAAATTATAACCTTCGCGGATATTGACATAACGCAAACCAAGAATAGGACGAACCCGGTATCCATCACCACTGGCAATGGCGGGTTTATAAAAGTGAAGTCCTGTTCCCCAGGCTTCCTGAGAGTATTGAACTTCGAACAATGTATCGAAAGCAATCGTATCGGCGACACCACTTCCGTTATTGATTGGCAATCCACCTGTCAAGGCACTCAATTCCAGCAGATAGAGTGGGTCGTTGCCCAGGAAAGAAAAGGGATCCCCACCAACGACTGGTGTGTAGGATCGAATCGGGTCATCTCCATATTGGAATACCTGATTTGATTCTCCACCGTACCAGCCATTTATACTCCAACCACTGCCGTCTTCCGTTTCTACACCGAGTTCAATTTTCACTCCGCCACTAGACATGTCGTTGAACATTTGATCGAAAGTTCTAGCCTGAAAATAACGATCATAAAAAGCTTGGCTTCCCTGCAGAGACGATTGACCGCCATTTGTAGCCACAGCACCTGGATCACGAGGCGACGTGAAGTAAAATGGAGGAATGCGGTCGGTGGCGACGACATTCGTATCGATACCACCATAACCGAATAATTCTCCTCCCGGTTCATTGTAAACCGGGACTAGGAATTCGACACTGCCCGTGTAAGTCCGGGAAGCATTGAGCATCCGCTTGTACCACAAGCCGCCTTCATTGGTCGTCTGTTGGAAACCGTAGCGGAACATGTCCAAACCGGGATACGGATTCAGATTCCCACCGGGAGGCATGCCATTAAAATTGCCCGGACCACCTGGAGGAGGGGGACCCTGCTGGAATTGAGCCTGCTGTATGCCGCCAGCCATCATCTCTGGAGTCCAGTGTCCAGCGGTTTGTGGACCGCCTGCACCATAAGGCCCCTGAGGTTGAAAACTGTTCGGAGACCATCCCCCTTCTGGGGTGGCCGATTTTTCGTAATATCTCGGTTCGGGCTGGGCATGTGCGGTCGTACTTGACCAGGCAAGTGCCATTGCAGCGATACCGACACAGAAGCGGCGAAATCCTCGCATATGAGGTCGTCCTTGACTTTTTTGGGGGAGCGAGCCGTTCCGATCGAGAATTCTCGTTATGTTTGT
>DOCI01000304.1:0-6737 GCA_003503535.1 Planctomycetaceae bacterium | reverse complement strand
TCATCAGCGACTTTATCTCTTGAGGCATCATCGATCTTGACCTGAACCAGAGGAACCTGTTGGCATCAATATCACGCATGACTGGTCAGTGCGCAAAATTGTGGACCTGCCGGTAGTATCGGTTGTGGGGATTGTGAAGCTGTAACGATTGTGACGGTGATAACGTATTTTTGGTGATTTCCGACTGTAGCGGTTCTCGCAATCGTAAGAATCCTGACGACTTTAGCGTTTATTTCAGAAACATCTTCTCTGGAAATCGTCATTTATTAAGCGGTAAGGTGTTGCCATTAAACAACTTAAGGCAGTCTCTAAAAGATTGGGCCCGGTGACCAGGGGCAAAATTCTTCATCTCCGATCCCCGCCGCCTCAGATTTGGTTTTTTTCCCGGAAGCGACCGCAAGAATCTCCTCAAAGATCTCTTGCCCCTTCTGTTCCAGGCTGGTTCCCTCAAGGACATCGCCCGCATTGATATCCATATCTTCACTGAGATAGTCGAAGGTTGCCGTATTGGAACAGATTTTGAGAGTCGGTGTCGGTTTGCTTCCAAAACAACTTCCACGGCCTGTGGAAAACAGGGAAACGGTCGCTCCTCCAGCGATCATACCCGTGACACTTGCCGGGTCGTAGCCGGGGGTGTCCATAATCACAAAACCCTTTGCGGTGACAGGTTCCGCATACTCATACACGGCTGTGAGAGCCGTCGAACCCCCTTTGGCGATCGCTCCCAGGCTCTTCTCGTAAATCGTCGTCAATCCACCCTTCTTATTACCGACCGAAGGATTATTGTCGATTTTGAGTTGGAATTTGTCCGCATAATCTTCCCACCAGTGGATCCGCTCGATCAGTTTCTCGCCGACTTCTCGACTGATTGCCCTGCTGGTCAGCAGATGTTCTCCACCATAAATCTCAGGAACTTCAGACAGAATTGCCGTCCCGCCCGAACGGACAATCAAATCGCTGGCGACGCCAATCGCCGGATTCGCAGTGATCCCACTGTATCCATCGCTGCCCCCGCATTCTGTCGCGACAATTAATTCCGAGGCAGAAATTGGCTCCCGTCGCGCACGATCAGCTTCCTGCAGAATTTCCGGCAAGGCACTCAGGGCTTTCTCAATCGTTTTACGAACTCCACCCGCTTGCTGGATATTAATCATCGGTCGCGATTTTTTAGGGGGTGTTTCCGCTGATTCCAGCTGGACCAGTCCCTGAGAGTCGACCAGATAATCCGCTTGAGCCGTCTCGCAACCAAGGCCAATCACCAGATATCCACAGATATTTGGATGTCGGGCATAACCGGCCAATGTCCGATTGAGTTGTTCGTGGTCCGATCCCTGATATTCGAACGCACAGCCTCCTTTGTGTGTCAAAGCAATCACACCATCGACATGAGGATATTTTTCGAGCAACTCCGGCCCAACCTGGTCAGCAATACGTCGTGAACTGGTGGCTGAGCAATTCACAGTACTGACAATCGCCACATAATTTCGCGTGGCCGCTTTGCCATTCGGCCGGCGATATCCTTGGAACTTCCTGACTTCGGAAAAGAAATCCGTCTCAGGAAGGGCATCCGCGTAGCGATATTCCAGATTCAGAGAACCACAATCGACATTATGCGTATGGACCCAATCTCCATTACGAATGTCTTTAGAAGCAAACCCGACCGTCTGACCATATTTGAAAATCGGCTCTCCAGCTGAAATCTCTCGTGTCGCAATCTTGTGGCCTGCGGGAATAAGGACTTGAGTCACAATTCGTGATGACAGATCTTCCAGAGTTGTCCCCTCAGGAATCTCACGAATCGCAACAACGACATTATCAAGAGAGTTCAATCGAATAATTGGGGAAATTTGAGCCATAGTCTATGGAATCCTGTCGAAATGCTTTTCAAAACATTCCAACAAATAAGTATCAAACTTACAAGCACGCACCTAAGCCAGTGTGAGACACTCATCGAAGCTGGATATCCCTGATCGAGCCGCGATCTGTTTGGCCGTAGTCCACAATATGACTTGTGGTTGATCGTGAACTCCAAAAGGAATTTCTTGCGGATGAGCGGCCCCGAAAGGATCTTTCGGAGATATCCTGCGTAAGAAATCCATAGTAACGAGGGAATGCGAACTTACCCCGAAGCGTCAGCGACGGGACGGCGCTCAACCAGCCAAAGGGGTTGACTTCCAGAGCAGCCATTAACAGGCGGACCTTACTCATTATCAATAAATAGTCATGATTTATAGGAACTTTGAATCACTTTGAGCCGGAATAGTTAACTCTGGAAAACAAAGTCATGTCCTATAAACTAAGTGTCCAGAAAGGTTAGTGGGGTTGAATCAATGATCCCAGTCGTAACAATTCCACAAACAGGTTGAAATACGGCCACAATCCCAGACAGTGAAGACAGGCACTGTGAATATGGCCCTTATCTCTCTACTATTTATAGGGTTACGTGATCCACTGTTTGTTTAACTTTCTATGGATTTCATTTGCCGAGGCTTGCATTGGTGGTAGAGTTGTGATGTGACGCCTTTGGTCGTCCCGCCAGCATACAAAATGAACAACTGTAGACTTGCCTGAATCGCTGTCGAGGGAAATGCTCCATTGAGGACAGACGCGAACGCAATGCCATTGTGAGCCGGGGGATCTCTCTGCTGATTGACCTGTCAGCGAAGAGATGTATTGCCAAGAGTTTTGAATCAGTGAAGTGCCAACAGGCTTGAGGGGAATTATCAACGTGCAGATGGATAAGTGGAGCGAATTCAAAGAAGAGGTTCGCGCCAGAACTGATCTCATTGCGCTCATTGGCGAAACCCGCACAGTGACGCCGCGCAGAGGTGGGCGAGAGTATATTACTCTCTGTCCATTCCACGAAGATCACGATCCCTCAATGACGATTGACCCCTCTCGCCAGACCTATCGCTGCTGGGTTTGTAATGAAGGCGGAGACTGCTTTAGCTATGTCCAGAAATTAGAAGGGCTGCAATTTCGAGACGCTTTGGAGCAGCTCGCCAACCGCGCTGGTCTGGAAATGCCCAAAAACCAGCAAAAAAAAACGACTAAGGGAACCGATCGAAATACACTTTTAGAAGTACTCGCCTGGGCCAGCCGGAAATTTCATGAGTGTTTATTAACTGACCCAGCTGCAGAAGCGGCTCGGGACTATTTGCTCGATCGCGGATTCTGCGAGGAAATCTGGTCGGACTTCGAAATCGGCTTCCATCCCGGTCCCTGGGAATGGCTGGCAAATTCCTCCAGTGGGAAATTCACAAAACAACAACTTGAAGAAGCTCGATTAATTGCCCAGCGAGCTAACGGCGGCGGATATTTCGATCACTTTCGTAACCGCATCATCTTTCCAATTCGCAACGAACGCGGCCAGGTCATCGCCTTTGGAGGACGAGTGCTGCCAGGCAGCGAAGATGAGAAATTTGGAAAATATCAGAACAGTAAAGAGAGTTATCTCTTTAATAAAAGTAAGCAACTTTATGGCATCGACCATGCCCGGGAAGCGATGCGTGGTCGAAATCAGGTTATCGTCGTTGAAGGCTATACAGATTGTATCAGCCTGCACCAAGTGGGAATTCCCAACGTCGTGGCGACCTTGGGAACAGCGTTAACTCATGAGCATGTCGCCTTGATTAAACGGTTTTGTCAGAACGTGATTCTGATTTTTGATGGTGATAAAGCGGGACAAAATGCGGCTAACCGAGCCTTGCCACGTTTATTGTCTCATGAAATCGAACTGAAACTGCTGTCTTTGCCTGAAGGAATGGATCCACCCGAATATCTCGAAAAGCATGGTGTGCAGGAATTTCAAAATCTTTTGCAAAATGCACAGGAAGCCTGGGACTTCAAACTTCAGCAACTCGCGGGAGAACACAATTCCAACTCTGCTTTTGCCAGCGAAAAAATCACCGAAGAAATGTTGGCACTCATTGCCGTTGCACCCGGTTTAAAAGGTACAAAACGCGAAGATCTCCTGTTGAACCGACTGGCCAATCAGGTTGGCTTGCGTGGCTCACAGGAACAAAAATTACGAAGTGATTTAGCAAAATTGCGAGCAAAAGGCCCGCAAGTTGCGTCAAGTCAACATAACAACTCACGTTCACAATCGAACGATGCAAATGTTGACTTTTTTCACCAGCAAACGAACGATTTAAGTGGAGAAGAGCTCAATCAGGTCTTTCAGGAAACATCTCGGGACGTTCCTCAGGTGTCACTGCGAGAACAGATCGATCAGCTTTTGAAGCCGAACTTGAATCGAAAGACTGCTCTTGAACGGGACCTGTTGGAAATTATCATCATGATGCCGGAATGCATCACAACGATATTACAACGGGAAACAATCTCGATCATACGAAACAAAATTGTCCGCGAACTTCTCTCGCAATGTGCCGAGCAGAATCAAAGGGGAGAATACACCGGAGTCGACTCGCTGATGAGTGAGTTGGAAGAGCCAGAACTGAAGCGATTCATAATGGCGATAACGACCGAAGCCGAACAGAAGAAGATTACCGACAAACTTCAGGAGACGCTGCAGGATTCCGAGGGGAACCGCATTCCGTTTTATCTGAATCAGGTGATCGACCAACTGAACTGGGAACAGAGGGAATCCCAACACCGAACGACGACGCGTACTGTTGCGATCGAGAATCACGAACCAACATCAGTCGACGAACGGATGCGACAAATGCTGCAGGATGCGGCTCAATTTCACCAGCAACGTGTGACGCGCAATACCGCATCGTCTCAATAATCTCAACTCTGTCCGTTTTTCGTCCTATAGTGAAATGAGACATTCACTGCAACGGACAACAGACGAGAGATCAACTTCGAGGAGATATCCATGCATCAGCTTGATGACAACCTACAGCAATTGATTAAATCTGGACGCAAACAGGGTTACATCACCTTTAGTCAGGTCAACGATTACCTGCCCGATGAGGGGGTCAATCCGGACAAGCTCGATCACCTGCTGCATTCTCTGGAAGAACTGGGAATGGACATCATTCCCGAGAAGCATGTCTCCAAACGCAAAACCGAACTGGAGTCCGCCAAGAAAAAGAAGACCTCCAAATCAGAAAAACGTTCAGGAGATCTCATCGCGGAAGAAGAAGGTTCCAAGCGAATCGACGATCCGGTACGCATTTACCTCACACAGATGGGAGAAATCCCGCTGCTGACACGCGTCGAGGAAATTACGCTCGCCAAGAAAATTGAAGTGACCCGCAAGCAATTCCGTCGTCATCTGATGGAAAACGATTGCGCGATGCAGGCTGCCATCGAAACACTGGCTAAAGTGCACCGCGGTGAATTGCCATTCGATCGCACAATTAAAGTCTCATTGACGGAAAGTCTCGAGAAAGAACAGATCCTCGGCCGCATGCCACACAATCTGAAAACTCTCGACTACCTGATGGAGAAGAACAAGCACGACTTCCAACGCTCCATCGATCCAGAGCTTTCAGCCGAAGAACAGAAGCAGGCTCGTCATTCGCTCAACACCCGACGTCGTAAAATGACGACGCTCGTTGAGGAGCTGAGCTTGCGTACGCAACGCCTGCATCCCTTGTTCAAACGTCTGCAGCAGATTTCTGCTCGTATGAACGAGTTAAAGCACAAGCATAAAGTTGTCAGCCGTCGACAGAATTCGGAGAACGAAATAGCTGCCATCGAACGTGAACTTCACGACTTGATGGTGATGACCTACGAAACTCCGGAATCGCTGCAGGCTCGTATCAAAGAAATCGAAAGTCGATTCTCCGCCTACGAAACTGCGATGCGTGAACTGTCCGGCGGCAACCTGCGACTGGTTGTTTCGATTGCCAAAAAATACCGTAATCGCGGCATGAACTTCCTCGATCTCATTCAGGAAGGGAACACCGGCCTGATGCGAGCCGTCGACAAATACGAATATCGCCGCGGCTACAAATTCTCGACTTATGCCACCTGGTGGATTCGTCAGGCAATCACGCGCTCCATTGCGGACCAGGCTCGTACCATTCGTATTCCGGTACACATGATCGAAACGATCAACAAGCTGAACCGTATCTCTCGTCAGATGCTGCAGGAAATGGGTCGTGAACCCACACCTGAAGAGCTGGGCGAGCGCATGGAAATGCCGGAAGACAAGATTCGTAAAGTGCTGAAAATCGCCAAGGAGCCCATCTCGATGGAAACTCCAATCGGCGACGACGAAGACTCCCATCTGGGCGACTTCATCGAAGACGGCACCATGGAATCGCCAATCGACTCGGCGACCGTGGAGAACCTCAAAGAGGCCACTCGCGATGTATTGGGCGGGTTGACTGCACGCGAGGCCAAGGTACTGCGCATGCGTTTTGGTATCGACATGAACACCGATCACACCCTGGAAGAAGTCGGCAAGCAGTTCGACGTCACCCGTGAACGGATTCGTCAGATCGAAGCCAAAGCACTGCGTAAACTGCGCCACCCTACCCGCAGCGATCACTTGCGCAGCTTCCTCGACGAGTAAGCTCATGTGAACCGCAGTGCATCAATGCCCAGCTATGCTGGGCATTTTTGTCTCCGCTCGCGAACCGTTCCGCACGAACAACATCCCAACATAACGGGGCCTTGAGAGCCTAAAACGCGCCTGCCGCAACCAAGCGACGCAATTTCGTTAGCTTCCTGCAACGCATGCCTAGTCAGAGGCCATCTCAGCCCGTATAATTCCGCCCTGCTATAAGCACGTGGGCCTATAGCTCAGTTGGTCAGAGCAG
>DOCI01000011.1:30281-31144 GCA_003503535.1 Planctomycetaceae bacterium | reverse complement strand
AAGCTGATGGTCAATGCCGCCAGTGGGAATATCTCAGTGAACTGGGGGCTCAAAGGACCAAACTCAGCGGTTGCTACTGCCTGTGCCTCAGCAACGAATGCAATTGGTGATGCTTATCGTCTGATCCAATACGGCGAAGCCGATGTCATGGTGACCGGTGGTAGCGAAGCAGCGATGACCCCGATGGGATTATCCGGTTTTGCCCGCATGAATGCACTCTCCAAAAGAAACGACGAGCCCGAACGGGCGAGTCGGCCTTTCGATACTGACCGCAACGGTTTCGTCCTTTCCGAAGGAGCCGGTGTTGTCATCCTTGAAGAGCTCGAACATGCCAAAGCTCGTGGAGCCAATATTCTCGGCGAACTTGTCGGTTACGGCATGTCCGCAGATGGCACGCACATGACCGCCCCCGATCCCGAAGGTCGTGGAGCATCCTATGCAATGAAACGCGCTTTGGAAGATGCCGGAGTCAAACCCGAATTCATCGATTACATCAATGCCCATGGCACGAGTACGCCACTTGGCGACAAAGCCGAAACTGCTGCCATTAAAACGGTCTTTGGTGAACATTCGAAAAAACTGACTGTTTCGAGTACGAAAAGCCAGCTCGGCCACATGCTGGGAGCCTCTGGTGGTGTGGAATTCGTGATCTGCACATTGGCGTTACAGGAGCAGGTTGCTCCGCCAACAATCAATCTCGAAAATCCAGATCCAGCTTGCGATCTCGATTACATCCCCAATGAAGCCCGTCAGATAAAGATGTCTCACATCCTCACCAACAGCTTCGGTTTCGGCGGCCACAATGCCTGCCTGGTTGTTAAGACGTTTGAGGGGTAATTTTGCTAGACCATTTTCAAATGGTA
>DOCI01000011.1:22721-30214 GCA_003503535.1 Planctomycetaceae bacterium | reverse complement strand
CTCCTGCTGAACGCTGCAGGTAACTAATGAATATGCTCTGGTTCAATTGATTGGATCGCAATTCCAACATCCTTATTGTGACACGCATCTGTCAAACACTTAATATGAAATCGCTTAGGAAGATGCATGTGCGATGTGAGAATTCCGGGTTAAGTCCTGAAAGGCTTATCCATTAAAAAAGGCCGGTAAAACCGGCCTTGGGGCGTTGGGCAGGGGGCTTTAGAATTCTCCGACAACATTTCCATCGTTGCGATTTGCCAGATTTACAATCAAATTGGCATGATCGATATTTTCGCTGATAAACCTCACGCTGCCATCTCCCAGTACAAATTGGACTCCCCCTGGATGAGGGCTGCTGAATGCACGCCCGTTGTGCCCAGTTCCATTGAGTCGCCCTTCAGTTTCATCGAATACAATAGACATGTTTTCATATTCGGCATAGCTGACCCCGACATCATTCTCGTGTCCCATCCAGATCGAAGCCCGTCCGCCGTTGGGATCGGCCGAGCGTTCGCCTATCATCAGGGTATTACTGGTACCATCTTTGACACTACTGAAATTAAATCGGGAATTGAGTCCGAACATTCCCAGTGGAGTTCCACCAGTCGGTCGATTGGCACCGGCTGAGTGCGGAGAACCACCAGAACAGCCAACATAATTGGAAGTCCCGTAATTTCTCATACTGGCATTTGTACCACCTGTGATGTCTGAGGGGCATGTGTAGGTGTTAATGACTGTTTTTGCATAAACGTCATTGACCGAATTGGCACCGGTGTCGTTATACCAGGCACTTCCACCTCCAGGACTGTTACTACTGAAGAGTCGAGTGCTAAGCTGGTCGTAAAGTGCTCCCTGTTCAACATTTGGAAGAAGAAACGCCGCCCATCCAACCAGATTGACCGGGCTATTCGCATCGCGAAATTGTGTGCTGCCATCGCTCAGGCGAATACCGATGGCGCCGGGGGGAAACAAATTATATGTGTCGTGGTAATTGTGCAGTGCTAATCCGATCTGCTTCAGATTGTTTTTACAGCTGCTGCGACGGGCTGCTTCCCGGGCCTGTTGAACGGCTGGAAGGAGCAATGCCACAAGTATGGCAATGATTGCAATGACAACGAGTAGTTCAATCAATGTAAATCCGTTACGGAAAACCAGCTTGCTTTTTTTCATGAAAATCACTTAAGGAAGACAAAAATAAGGAAAAGAAAGAATTGAGGTCTAGATTGAGTAACTTGGAGCATTTCTAAATGCAGTGTGCCTTCGCATGTACCATTATTTTCCTAAATCGCTGCATTTGCTCAGGCAGAACGCGGAAAATTATTTTGGAAATACGCTAGCGGGAGAGCAGGAGTTTGTCATTTCTGACAACTATCTCAGTGTGTAAATACTATCCATGAAGTTGCTAGAAGTCCATATACTAAGTCCGGACTTATCGAACAATGTGGATGTTTTCATTTTTCCAGTGGATTCTGAGGTAGATTCTATTCAAAGAAATAAAAAAGGCCTTAGTTATCGGCCTTGATGCAATTCCTTGCAGACTGATTAATGCACGCGCTGGCCCGGCTGTGCCCCCGAATCGGGTGTTAACAGGAAGACTTCTTTTCCGCCAGGACCAGAAGCACAGACCATGCCTTCGCTCAGGCCGAATCGCATTTTGCGGGGTTTCAGATTGGCGACGCATACGACCAATCGACCAACCAGGTCTTCCGGGCTGTAAGCAGCTTTAATGCCTGCAAACACATTGCGGCGGTTCTCTCCACCCAGACTCAAGGTCAGTTGCAGAAGCTTATCGGCTCCTTCAACGTGCTGAGCTTCCAGAATACGGGCAACTCGCAAATCAACTTTTACGAAATCATCGATGGAACACTCTTCCGACATCGGTTCATCTTCCAGCGGTTGGGCAGAATCATCCCACTCTGGAGCTGTATTCTCTTCGGGAATTTCCTGACCTTCTCGACTTTCTTCAATCATTTTCTGAACCTGTTCTTCTTCAATTCGCTTCATCATGTGAGTAAATTTATTGACCGTATTCCCGGTTAAGGGCGTCGAAGCCTGGCTCCAGGCATCGAGTTTTTCACTGAGTAATTCGCCCGTTTTCGTGGCCAGGTCTGGCAGGACTGGCGAGATGTAAATTACGATTTGCCGGAACAGATTCAAGGCAATCGAGCAGACATTCCGTAATTCGTCCTGCTTTTCTGGGTCTTTCTTCAACGTCCACGGCTGTTGATCTTCAATATACTTATTGGCCACTTCTGCCAACTGCATAATTTCTCGCATCGCCTGCGAGTAATCGCAATTTTCATAGCAAACCGCGATCCGCTCGCCCGCTTCGGCTCCTGCATTGAACAGCCCGCCATCATCGGGATATGGGCTGCTCATCTCGTTGCCGTTGATGAACTTGGCACAGCGACTGGCGATGTTGACCAGCTTTCCAACCAGATCCGCATTCGCTTTATCGATGAATTCCTGCAGATTCAGATCAAGATCGTCAAGTCCATTACTCAACTTGGAGGCAATGAAGTATCGGAAATAAGCCGGGTCGAGATGATTCAAATAGGTGCGGGCATTCACGAATGTGCCGCGGCTCTTGGACATCTTTTCGCCATTGACAGTCAGGAAGCCGTGAATATGGACTTTACTAGGCAAATTGAATCCAGCCGTCTTAAGCATGGCTGGCCAGAACAGTGTGTGGAAGTACGTAATATCCTTCCCAATGAAGTGATGGATTTCCGTGTCGTTGCTCTGCCAGTATTTTGAAAGGCCTTCATCCTGCTTTTTACACCATTCCCAGGTCGATGCGATATAACCAATCGGGGCATCAAACCAGACATACCAGTAATGACCGGGCGCATCTGAAATTTCGAACCCGAAATACGGGGCAGGGCGAGAGACATCCCAATCGCGAAGTGGCTCAGAGAGAAACTGCTTCTTGAGATAGTTGCTCACTTCCGGCTGCAAATGATTGCCGGTTTGAGTCCATTCATCGAGAAATTCATGTAGTTTTTCGATACTCACAAATAAGTGGGGAGCTGTGCGAATTTCCGGAGTTGTACCTGAGAGAGTTGAAATCGGGTTCACTAACTCTCCGGGACTGTAAGTCGAACCACAAACCTCGCAGTTATCCCCGTATTGATTTTCCGCACCGCACTTCGGGCAAGTTCCTTTGACGAAACGATCGGCCAGAAACGTCTCTTCTTTTGTATCGAACAGTTGGGTGACATCTTTTTCGGAAACGAGACCCGCATCGCGGAGAGCGACCCAGATTCGATTACATAATTCCTTGTTTTCCGGGCTGTTTGTGCTGCCATAGTTGTCGAATTCGATTTGGAAATCGTTGAAATCCTGCAGATGGGATTCCTTCATTTCAGCAATCATTTCTTCTTCGCTGCGCCCTTCCTGACGAGCACGAATCATGATCGCGGTGCCGTGAGTATCGTCGGCACAGAAAAACAGGCATTGATTCCCACGCAACTTCTGAAAGCGGACCCAGATATCGGTCTGGACATACTCGACCAGGTGTCCAATATGGATTTGACCATTGGCATACGGCAGAGCAGCCGTCACTAAAATTCGCCGAGACATAGTGTTCCTCAATTCAGGTGATTCGTATCGAAACCTGATTGTAATCGCTCATTCAGATACTGCCAACGAGCAGCCGGGAATTCGAGTCGTAGACAGGATTGATCCCGGAAAGTGACTGTAGAAGCAGCTGATGAGAACTTTGTTTGTTATGGAAATGCGCAATAATCAAACAGATGACGTTAATAATTCGTAAAATCCTGAAAGCAGATGCTGAATCGATCAAATTGAAATTGCTCTGAAATATGACATTCAAAGCGATCTGGCTCATCAAGCCATCTGCATATTGCCGTGGTTTGGGGAAAACGCTACGATTGAGTGAAGTCGGGTACTCAGGGAGGAGATGACTGACAAGCGATTCGCTTACAAGTGATCGTGATTCCCCTTTCCGAACCTGTCCTCAGGGACTGCCTGCAGGATTTTCGCACATTCGCATCCGGGTCACTGGATTTGATTCCAACAGATTCGGCAGGCAATCGGCCATGATATCTTCTAAAAAATTTACGTGGGAATCTCTTATGAAATCGCCATTGTTTCGACGCATCGCGCTACTCTCTATTGTTGGGGTTTGTCTCATCGTTTCCACGATTGGAGCTCAACAACTTGCGACCGAGAATGGCGGCGACACTGCGACAGCTCGTCTCGTCTGCAAAATGATTGAAAAATCGCACATCGGTCAGCACAAAATCGATGATGAAATTTCGATGGGGCTATACGACCGATTCATCGAAGATCTCGATCCCAACAAACTCTACTTCCTGAAGTCAGACATCGATTCCTTCGTAAAGGATCGCAAAAATCTGGATGATCAGCTTTTGGTTGGCAATATTGACTTTGCCCGTAAAGTGTTTGCCCGCTATCTCGATCTGGTTGATCAACAGATTAACCGTGCCCACGAGTTGATTGATCAGGATTTCGATTTTACTGTCGATGAAGATATTATTACTGATGCCGATGCAATTGATTATGGAACTGAAGCCGAACGTGAAGAACGCTGGCGGAAGCGAATCAAATATGAAATGCTCGATCTCAAGCTCGAAGATAAAGATAAAGAAGAGGACATTAAAGAGATTCGCGAACAGTTGCATCGCCGGTACCGAACGATTGCCAGCAACCTGCGACTGACAGATGATCATGAAATTCTTGAAATGTATTTGACAGCTCTGGCTCGTTCTTTCGATCCACACTCAAGCTACATGTCTCCACAGACACTGGAAGATTTCCAGATCAATATGCGATTGTCTCTTGAAGGAATCGGCGCACAACTGCGATACGAAGATGGCTTTACCGTTGTGTACGAAGTTGTCAAAGGGGGAGCAGCCGATAAAGATGGTCGCCTGCAGGCTAAAGATAAAATTGTGGCAGTTGGTCAGGAAGATGGCGAATTTGTCGACATAGTCGAAATGAAACTGAAAAACGTTGTTCGCCTGATTCGTGGAAAAAGTGGTACAAAAGTTCGTCTGCGTGTGAAAAAAGCCGATGGCGGTGATACTGCTGTTTACGAAATGGTCCGTCAGAAAATTGAGTTAAACGAGCAGGAAGTTAAAGGCGAAGTTCTGAACCTGCAGAACCGAATTGGGCAACCTGTCAAAGTTGGAGTGATTAACATTCCTTCGTTCTACCGCGACTTTGCCGGGGCTCAAAATGGTGATCGTGACTTTAAAAGTACTGAAAAAGATGTCCGCAAAGTTCTGGCTGATTTCAATCAGCAGGGTGGCGTCGATGCTGTTGTGATCGATCTGCGAAACAATGGTGGAGGAGCACTCAGTGAAGCGATTGGTGTTTCCGGGCTGTTCATCACTGAAGGGCCAGTCGTTCAGGTTAAGGAAATTGATGGCACGGTCCGCTCTCACAAAGATGAAAACAAAGATCTCGTTTACGATGGGCCTTTGGTCGTGATTTGCAACCGCCTTTCCGCTTCGGCTTCCGAAATTTTCGCTGGTGTGATTGTCGATTACAATCGTGGAATTGTCGTAGGAGATTACACGACTCACGGAAAGGGAACTGTTCAAAATGTGATGCCTGTGGCAGATCCTCTGTTCCGTTTCCGATTGTTCCAGCCACAAGACCGAGGTGCACTCAAGTTGACGATTCAGCAGTTCTATCGCGTCAACGGAGACAGCACACAAAACCGGGGCGTACGATCTGACATCGTTCTGCCTTCTCGAATCGATCACATGGATCTGGGAGAATCATTCCTGGATAATGCGTTGGAATTCGATCACATTCCCCGGGCCAAAGGTGTTTACAATGCTGGCTTTACTTCGGGGCCGATCATCGATCAACTCCAGAAAGAAAGCCGGGAACGAGTCGGGGAAACTGAGGAATTCCAGAAACTGGAAAAACAGATCGCCCGCATGGTGGAACGCAAGAATCGTAAAAGCGTTAGCCTGAATGAATCTGTTCTTGGAAAAGAACGGGCACAGGATGATAACGAAAACAACGATCTCTTCCCGGATCTCAATAGCGATGAGAAGAAAGACGAAGAGAAAGAAATTTTTCCTCAAACGTTCTATAACGACGAGATTCTGGAAATCACCAGTGACTATGTCTCTGTGCTCCGTCAGATGAAAATCGTCCAGGGCCGATAAGCATTGGCTGTGAAATTATTCCAGAAAAGGCAGGTCTTGAGACCTGCCTTTTTTTGTTCAGTTGGTAATAAATCGCTAACACGCCAAAATGAGAGAGATAAATTGCCCGTAGTAGAAGAAGTATGTTGGGCTACGGGTCGAACCTCTCTTCGTGCCTTCGTGGCCATAATATTACCCAACAGTGATTATGGAATTGAATTCTATCGTGAATTCTCAGATGCACTTGACTGGCGATCGCGAAATTAGCATCTACACTATAGAAAAAGAATCACCGAACGATCGCTCAATTTATGTCTGCAATTATTGATGTCTCGCAACTTGGCAAGCAGTATCGTGTTTATCGCAAACACGAAGGTCTGTGGGCATCGGTGTCGCATTTATTCAAGCGAGAATATTCAACCGTCGATGCGGTTAAGTCAATCAGTTTTCAAATTCAGGAAGGGGAAATTGTCGGTTTTCTTGGACCAAACGGAGCCGGCAAAACGACCACTCTCAAACTTCTTTCTGGTCTGATCTTTCCATCTTCGGGCACCGCAACTGTCCTCGGGCATGTTCCCTGGAAGCGGGAGAATGCTTATCGTCGTAATTTTTCGCTGGTGATGGGGCAGAAAAATCAACTTTGGTGGGACCTGCCGGCTCAAGAATCCTTTCGACTGCATCAGGCCATTTATAAAGTCCCGGCAGATGTGTTTAACCGCAGACTGGACGAACTGACATCTCTCCTGGAGGTGAAGCGTTTAATCGGGCAACCGGTTCGCGAACTTTCGCTCGGCGTGGGGATGCGAATGGAATTGATCGCCTCCTTGCTGCACAATCCTCGCGTGCTGTTTCTGGATGAGCCGACGATTGGACTGGATGTTGTCAGTCAGAAACGTGTGCAGGAATTCCTGAAATATTATCAGCAGGAAGAGCGGATCACGGTCGTGCTGACTTCGCATTATATGAAAGATGTCGAAGCGCTCTGCAAACGGGTCATCATTATCGATGAAGGAGAAATTCGCCACGATGGTTCCCTCAGCGATATGGTCGACCGTTTCAGCCTGCACAAAGTAATCGCCCTGCAGTTCTCAGACGGGGAAATTCCAGAAGACCTGGAGCGGTTTGGGGAATTGCTCAGTGTCGATCTTGGTGTTGCGAAACTGAAAGTCGAACGCGAACAGGTCTCACATATCCTGGCCACATTACTGGATCGGTATGACATCCACGATATCACAGTCCACGATCGCCCTCTGGAAGACGTCTTCGCAGAACTCTTCGACAGTCACCGAAAGCCGGAAACTGAAGAGGCTGTTGTCTGATTTATACCGCGTTCCCAATGAAAAC
>DOCI01000011.1:20629-22600 GCA_003503535.1 Planctomycetaceae bacterium | reverse complement strand
TTCAACAATTTGTAAGAACACTGATTCGTGCCCGAGAGATAAAGGAAAACAATCAAACCCGGATGGCGGGGGCGCTCTCGAAGAGAAGCCCCCGAATAATTAAACGTCTTGGACTTCCACTGAAGCGGAGCGCCCCGCCACCCCGGAAGACCTTTTCAAGATGTCTAAGGAAATCCGGTTTCCAATTGGAACAGGGTTTAGTTGGGAGAAATTGAGATTGAGTGGGTTGGTGAAATTTGAACCACGGATGGACACGGATTTTCACGGATAGAAATAGTAGATACTCTTGGCTTCCAGGACTTCTTTTGTTACAGAGCACTCCGCAATCCTGTGGAATCAATGATTTGAAATTTTTAAATATCTTGGAGCTACGAGCGACACAGCCAACCATTAAGCCCATCCGTGCTTATCCGTGTCCATCCGTGGTTTTAGAGCATATTAAAAAATTACCTGCAGCGTTCAGCAGGAGCAAACACAGCGTTTTTAGGACATTTTATGTCCATGCGACTGCAGGTACCATTTGAAAATGGTCTAAAGTAATTTTAGCCAGAGACATTGAAATTGAGTCAGCAAATCACAACTCGGAAATCAGCACTGGTAGCCAGTTGTGGAGCGGTGTTCTCGTCGGTTTATATCAGCTGGATTATTTTCAAAACCTGTGTTGCCGAGCGGCTCGTTTATCGGGGTGACTTTTTCTTTTCGACGTTCATTCGCTTTCTGCCGATTATTACGCAGATATTTCTCTGGCACAAAGTCTATTCCATCGGAACATCTAAGCAGATCGAATCGCTCAACGGATACAGTTATGAAGATATGGTGGCCTACTATCTGCTGGCGATGGTCGCACGTGCGTTTTCGAGTATGCCAGGGTTAGCAAGTGGGATCGGAAACGATATTCGTGATGGCAGTATTAAAAAATATGTGATCCAGCCGATCGATTTGCTGGGATATCTGTTCTGGCATCGGATGGCTCATAAGCTCGTTTATTATTTGATTGCGACAATTCCCTTTGCGGTCGTCTTTTATTTTTGCAGCAGTTATTTTCCGACGACGCCGTCTGCCGAAGTCTGGCTGGCTTTTGTGTTATCTCTCCTGTTGGGATTTCTGGTTGGCTTCTTACTGGAAGCCTTGATTGGGCTGATTGGTTTCTGGTTTCTGGAAGTCAGCTCGCTGCTGTTCATTTATATGATGTTCAATTATTTTCTCTCCGGCCACATGATCCCCCTCGACTGGCTGCCTGGACCAATCTTTCATGCGATTGAATATCTGCCTTTCAAATATCTGGCATATTTTCCCGCCGCAATTTTCCTGGAGAAGATTCCAGAACAGAACCTTTGGTTTGAAATTGGTGTCGAGTGTGTGTGGGTCCTTGCATTGTTACTTGCCAATCGAGTTATGTTGAAGCGAGGATTGAAACGCTACGGAGCTTACGGGGGTTGAGCATCAGGTTATTATGCGAGTCCAACCGGACACGCTGAAATGTCTTTATGTTTTGATGCGTTTCGAGCTGATGCAGAAATCCTGCAATGCTCGAAAAGACAGGTTGTCAGTCAGCCTGATCTCCGTAGAATATGGTCTACAAACTTAATTTCCTTCCTGAATTGAACCAGCTATGAGTTCTTCTATTCCCGACCAGTACGCCACGACTTCAGGCGTGGGTACGTTGGAGGGAGTCACCACTTCGCAGGTAGAATCCCCGCAGATCGCTTCAATCTACAATTCCATATTCTGGTGGGCATACATCGCCAACCTGATTCTCGTTTCGGCCAATGCACTCACCTTTCGATTTGCCGATATGATTAACATGCTCGGCGGAAGCGATCAGGTTGCCGGGACAATTGTGAGTGTTGGATCCATAGGCGCACTGGTCGGACGGCTGTTTCTCGGGCAATGGATCGATCGATATGGAGTCCGTCCGTTATGGATTGCCTGTTCGCTGTTGTATCTGACAGGCATGCTGGTCATGGTTTT
>DOCI01000011.1:14717-20503 GCA_003503535.1 Planctomycetaceae bacterium | reverse complement strand
GTTTTCCTGCCATCACTCGGCTTTCTGATGTATGGCGGACGGACGCTTTTCGCCTTCGGTCTGGGGGGGATGTTCGCCTGTTCGATGACACATATTCAAAATCAGGTTCCGCCGGAACGTCGTACGGAAATGATTGCAACACTCGGCTCCAGTGGGTTTCTGGGTATGATCCTCGGCTCACAATTGGGAGACGTTGTTTTACAATTCACACCTGATAGCCTTTTGAGGCACAGTGTTTTGCTGGGAACCTCTTCAGTAATGGCGGGGGTCTATCTGGTGATTGTTGCGATGATCACCCGGCATGAACGAATGGAACTTCAGAGAGACAGCCCCGCAGCGTGGCCGTTGCTGAAACGATACTGGCCTGGATGGGTTGTCATTGTTGGAATCATGATTGGGATGGCGTTTGCCTGTTCGACAGTATTTATTGCGAGATACGCTACGACTTTAGGTTTGAAGGGAGTAGGCACTTACTTCACTGCGTACGCCGTCAGTGCGTTTATCGTTCGATTGCTCACCCGTCATACCAGTAAAGTTTACGGTCGGCATCGAATGATCGTCCTGGGAATGATCGGACATGTGATTGGATATACGGGGCTCTGTTTTGTGACAGCCGAGTGGCAGTTTATTTTGCCAGCGATCTGTAGTGGGTTCGCTCACGCATTACTGTTTCCATGTGTGGTCTCGTTGGGGACGGAACACTTTCCGAAACAATACCGTGGAACCGGAACAACGCTTGTTCTGTGTTTTATCGATATTGGAGGCGTTGTCTTTGCACCATTGTTAGGCGCAATTATCGATCAGTTCGGTTTTCGTCCCATGTTCCTGACAACAGCTGGAGCTGCTTTGGGGACGACTGTCCTGTATGCCTGGATGACCGCTCGCACAACCGATCCGGAAATGTTGCATCAGAGAAAATCACATAAGAATAAGTGTGATTCCGCAGCAGACGTCGAAACAGAATCTCTTGCGACTGGGCCAGTTCCAGAAACGTGCAAGAGTGGCTGTGCCTGAGGCTGATTAATCATTGATTGGGTTTTGTTGGAAAAGATCAATGGGTTCAGTCGAGATGACATGTGGCTGCGGATTCAGATTTCTGAATTCTACCGATAATCGTTCCTATGTTGCTCATTGGATCGCTGATCAGGATCTGGATGAGTTTTGGGAACATATCGATAATGCGATTGAGAAATCGGGACCTTCCGCATTCAAAAAAGAAGCCGCCTGCATGAGATTGCGGCGGCTACTGCTTTCTGCCAGGCAAACGATCTGGCAATGCCCGGAATGTGGTCAGGTTCGACTGAATGATTCTGCTGGAAATACTCATGCATTCCAACCTGTATCTGACTCGCCGCGAAACATACTGAAATCGCGGAAACTCAAATCGCGATGAGAATTTATTCGTTGGCCGATTCCAGACAAGTCATTTCTGTTCCAGTCCGAATCAGAATGTGATCCTGCGCGACAATTGCGGCATATAAAGTTGGACCTGCGAATGGATTCGTGGCGTCAGCTTCTTTAGTAAACAGCTCGACAGTTTGAACCAGTTCTGGTTTTTCGCCGAGCCGAAAAATATCGAGTGTTCCTGACTTACCAAACAGGAGTAGGTGGTTCTCGGTTAAGAGCGGCGTCGCCCAGACGCTGCCCGAAGTTCGCTCAGCCAGTCGTTCTTCGCCGGACTTGAGATCGAGACCAAAAAGGATGCCCGTTCTATTGACGAAAAATGTCATTTCCTGGTTGGCAACGGGAGTTCCGAACGAACTGGTCGCTTTTTTGGCTTTCCATGCATAATTTGCGGACCATATTCCTTCAACTGTTTTGGAGATTGCGATCACGCCATTCGATTCAGCCGCCCGACCTTCGTTACCATCTCCCTGTCCAGTTGTCGCTCCCATTAAAAAGCGGCCGTCAGCAAGTGGAAAAGGTGTCGGTGTCGAGTTTCCAGTGATCTCTGTAAATTCCCAGATTTGAGAACCCGTCTCCGGATCCAATGCAACAATCTTTCCGATGCCACTCAACAGGAGTTGATCGCGTCCCTCGGCAGTCATAATTCGTGGACTGGCCCAGCTGGTCACACCTAAACCTGGAGCTTTCCAGAGGACTTCACCTGATTTCTTATCCAGACACAGCACGTAGGGATCAGTCTGACGTTCGACCCAGATAAAGACATTGGCCGCGTTTTGTTCCAGTGATGATGAGAGACCATGACGGGAATCGATTGGTCCAAAATCTTCGATGAGATTTTTCTGCCAGTTTAATTTCCCATCGAGCGAAAAGCAGGCGAGTAAACCTCCCTCAAAGAATGTGATAATTTGATTTCCATCGACCACAGGAGATGGAGCCGCCTTGCTCACATATGATGTCGCTTCGACGGGTGAAGGGTTAACCAGCGATTGCTGCCAGAGCTGTTTGCCATCATTCAGAGAGTAAGCAGTGATCAGACAATTGTCTTTGTTTTCCCCTTGAACGCTGGTGATAAAGATCTGGTTACCCAATGTGACCGGGCTCGATTGGCCATAACCATCCAGTTGAATCTTCCAGGTTGTTTTAGGGGGCAGCGACCAGTTCCAGGATTGATCGAGTTTAACCTGCTGATGATCCTGAAACCCAGTCCAATTCTCATCAGCAGTTGCGGAGCAGGGGAGAGTCAATATGCCAATTATGGCAATACAATTGAAAAGACGATTCATCTTGGTTTCCAGTTTTCAGTGGATGTATTGGATAGATTTAATACTGGAGTATTGCAAAACTGCAGTTTGAAACCAAACTTCGAAAATGACTCAACAGATTTTGAGAAAGATTAAAACCACAGAGGCACAGAGGACACCGAGAAATTTTCGGAAAGGTCTGTCATGCTCAAGTAATCGAACTCTTCATTAGGCCTGGAGATCAAGACTTCTCCGTGTCCTCTGTGCCTCGGTGGTGCAATGACTAAATTTCAGTTTTGTTAGGAGTTCTTACTTCTCCGGTTTTCAAATTGATCTTGCAATAGACTCACACGCTTGCGCTTCGTGCTTGTAACTGAGATTATGCAAAACTTCAGTTATTATTAATAATAGCCTCAGAAAGCACAGAGAATAATAATTGAATGCTATGACAGTCTGGAATCAGCGACCACATTCCGAGTGTAAACACTCCCAAAAATCTCTGTGAACTCTGTACTCTCTGTGGCTAAATTTAAGTTTCGTTGCGTTTGTGGGAGTTCTGGATTTTATTGAATTCAAGAACAGATTAATAAAAATGCCCGGGGCTCGATTGTCATCGTATGCCCCGAACATATTTGATTCTCAAATGCTCACGATGGGACTAGTTTTTTGACAGTGTGTTCAAATCAAGTTCGTCGATTTCTTCAAACTTGCCTACCGACATACTCGAACCACCAAGCAGCAGGAGTTTGTTTTTATTTTTAGGCACCATGCGGTGGAAGAAGCGGGCATTTTCGAAGTTGCCCAGGTTGTTCCATTGAGAACCGTCTTTCGAGAGGGTTTGCAAAGTGCCATCGTAAGTGGAAACAAACAACTGCCCATCAGCCGCAAATGAAGAGGTTCCGAAACCGGTCATGGAATGACCAATCAATTGTGGCCCTGCGGACCAGGTCGAAGTCTTCGGATCATATATGGATACTTCGGTTGTCGGCTTGCCTTCAGAGGACATCCCTCCGATGGCATAAATTTTTCCCTGATAGGCGGCAACCGAAAGGGCACGTTTTCTAAATGGTGGCGTTGGAAGTTTCGTCCACACAGCTGCTTGATCATTCAGGTCGAAAGTCCAGGCGGTATCGTGCCAGGTGCTTTCGGCATCGCCTTGCATGGACCACCCTCCCATCACATAGATTTTGCCATCGAGAACAGCGGCATCAAAGGAAGATCGTGGCTCGGGCAGAGCAGGAAGGTCGGTCCATTTTTCAGTTCCTGGATCGAACATCGAGAAGGAATCCAGTGACCACAAGTCCTGATCTTCACCCTCTGCGTTCTTGGCCGTGAAGCCACCTATGCGATACAGCTTGCCATCGTGAGCGACCATCGCCAGTCCCTGCAGACGTGGGCCTTTTGCCAGAGCTTTCCATTCACTTTTCGTATTCAGGTCCAATGCCCACAATGTGTTTGCCTGACCTTCATTCGAGTATTCATGAGCGCCGCCGGTATGGCCGCCATAGATGTAAAGAACATCGCCCGAAATCGCGGCTCCGAAACTGGTGACCGTTTCAGGAATTTCCGGATAAGGGGTGCTGACTTGCAGAGTCTCGTAACTGGCAGCTGGGAAGGTGAGTGTGGAATAATGACGAATTTCATCATAAGACTTTTCGTCGAGGCTTCCCGATTGCTTCTCAACAAATTTCACACGAACGGCATGAATACTTTGCTTGCTGATATCGACAGTTGCAGTTCCATTCTTATCGGTTTCCTGCTTGTCGAGTTCGACAAGGTCGTGCACGAAAGTGACTTCAGCTCCGACAGCAGGTTCTCCCTGATGTTTGACAGTGACAGTTAATTTATTTTCATCGAGAGAGGGAATGACTGTGAAATCCAGAGTTTTGTCCATGGACTCCGCTTGCTTCCAGGTCCAGGATTTCAATGAAGGGCCCGTTTCGCTGTAGTATTTGACGAGAAAACTACTCTCGCCCCGATTCATCACGCCAAGTTGATGGTCCAGGATGAAAATGGATTCGGCCTGATCCGGTTCAATCGCAAACGACATTTCATTTTCGATCTCATTCCGTTCCAGGAGAATGGGATCCCCCTTGCGTTGCAGGCGATACACTTTCGCATCGGCAACATATTTCAGGAGTGTGGGATCATCGTCGGTCGGCGATTCAGAAAAATAGCAGACAAGTTTCTGATCGGCAGTCTGGCGTCCAGAGACATCCAGCCAGGGAAAGTGAGCCTGTACGGAATTTGACATGTGGCTGAACAGAGTTAGTGTCATGAGACTGAGTGGAAGGAGTTTTTTAATCATAGAATGTTTCCTTTGGTGTGGAAATCCTTTGTGGAGTGTCAATTGCTCCATAAGGTTGGTTATTTGATTATAGAAGGTCGTTCTTGTGAGAACATATGAATTTTCAGTTTCGGGAGACGTCGCTACGAATCGGCATTATCTCTGAAGTTGAAATTCGAATTCGTTGGTTTCGTTTTCTTTGACGATAGCCTTCAATGGGCTATTGGCTCCATATTTCTCAGGTACAAGGATCACATCAATTTTTTTAATGTTATTTTCCTCGAGATGCTTGAGAGCCGTTTCGTCATCGCGGGCAAAGCCACCATCATCTGTAGACTCGACTTCGACCCGATGAGTTCCCGCGACTGGTCCATATCGACTTTCGATGAGATAAGTTCCATTTTCGATTTTGACTGATGTTTTAGGGCCGGGAGTTCCTTCCACGGGCACGAAACGAATCAGCCCTTCTTTGAGAGGTTCTCCATCGAGAGTGACGAAGCCAGCGACTTCCTGTCGAGTTTCGATAAAAGGATCGGTTTGGGATGAGCAGCCGATTGAAAGCGCAGAAAACATAGCGAGTAACAACTGCTTATTGTGGTTGAGCCTCAGTTTAAAATTCACCAATGACCTCCCCGCCATTTCTGGTCGCTAATGCATCAAGCACTTCAGCAGATATATTTTCGGCAATGAAGTGAACCGAACCATCGACCATTGTGAATTGCACGCCCCCTTTGTGTTCACTGCGGAATGTTCGAGTCCAGTTGGCATCGAAGATGCCATCGTCTTTCACATCATGAGGATTGAAGCCGAATTCCGTTGTGCAGGCAGTGGAGCCGGGATAAGGGACTGAC